>CAZQJU010000100.1:0-14171 GCA_964593185.1 uncultured Roseivirgaceae bacterium | reverse complement strand
AGCCGATTATATCCTGCGAGTAAGACCTTCTTGGCACCGGTAATTCCAACAATGGCCGCTTTGACTTCAATGTGCTTGGTTTCCTTCCCAAGTTGCCGAATAAAGGTGGTAAACTTCCGGGTTGCTGGCGTATCGGTAATGTTGACCAACCGTAAATGGAAATGTGGATTGGAAAGCAGGTAGCTCCTTAATGATCCAGCCAACTCAAGCATCTGATCTTCAGTCAGTCCTCGATAATCTACATAGATGATCTCTTTGCCATTGTAGGTGATTTTCTGAATTTCTTGCATACCGCTTTGCTAAATTCTCCTTCTAATTTAGTCTACAACGTAGAAAATCAGAAATGTCCTGAGTATGACGGGAGGTATATCCTATGCGAAATTTCAGGCCACTATTATTTGAATAGCTTTTGATTTGCTTCTTCAAATGAAAATTGCCATGAAATACCTGATTGTCCTATTCGCCATTGTCTTGCTTTCAGCATGTTCATCCGGTTCACAAGAACCTTCAAGTCCAGTTTTTGTCAACGATGGGTTCGCACTTGATGGGTATGATCCAGTCGCATACTTTGAACAGGCAGAGCCCAAAAAAGGGAGTGAGAATGAAGTGGTAGAATACAATGGATTCGTGTATTGCTTTTCAAGTTCAAAGAACAAGCAGCTTTTTGAGGCTGACCCGGATAAGTATTTACCAGCCTACGGAGGTTGGTGTGCATATGCTGTTGCGGAAAACGCCACGAGAATGAGCCCAGACCCCACACAATGGCAGATTCAGGACGGGAAGCTTCAACTATTCTACGATGATTGGTATACCAGCATCTTCGGAAACTTGAAGGAAACATGGAATGAAGATTCTACCAGCTACAGGCAAAAGGCAGATACAAACTGGGACACGATGAACTAGTGTTTCCTTACTGTTAATTTTTTGCGTCGTCTTTAGAATGCACTGATCACTTAGACGCATTCTTGATATCTTGCCTGCTTGATTTCTGTTGACGAAAATTCTGCATGGCTACCCGTCAAATCAAGACCAAGGCACTCTACAGTAAACTGACAAAGCAATTTGAGGAAAGCCCCGAGATCCCGCTGAGCGAACATCAAGCGTGGGTGATTTTTTCTGATCTTCATATGGGAGATGGTGGAAGTACGGACGACTTCAAAAGCAATGCCACCTTGTTTTCGAGCGCACTTGAAAAACACTATTTGAAGAAGAATCACGCACTCATACTCAACGGAGACGTTGAAGAATTACAGCGATTCAAAGTGGAAAAGATTGTGAGGAGATGGAAGGATATCTATCAGCTTTTTGATGCATTTCATCATAGAAGAGCGCTTTACAAAACCATCGGGAATCATGACTTAGAGCTGCAGATTATGAAGGATTTACCTTTTTCATATACCCACTATGATTCAATCAAGCTAAAATATGAAGACAACCATCTATTTGTTTTCCATGGACACCAGGCCAGCAAAAAATATCAGGAGCATAACGAACTAATTGGCTTTACACTGAAGTATTTTGCCAATCCGCTAGGCATCAAAAGCTACTCAGTGGCCCACAGCAGCAAGAAGCAATACAAGATTGAAAAACGCGCCTACGGATTCTCCTCATTCAATAAAATTGCTTCCATTATTGGGCACACACATCGACCATTGTTCGAATCCCTTCACAAGGTTGAACGATTGAAATTCAAGATAGAACAGCTTTGCCGTGAGTATGTAGAGGCAACTGGGGAGGAACTAAGTGCCATTAAGACAGAAATAAAGGAACATAAGCGGGAGTTAAAAAAGCACTACAAGGAGAACAAGGACCACGGACTTAAAAACTATGTATACGATACCGTGTTTCATATACCGTGTGTATTTAATTCTGGATGCGTAGTGGGAAAGCGAGGTATGACCTGCCTGGAGATCGCAGATGAAAAGATCAGATTGGTCCATTGGTTTGATAAAAAGATCAGCAAGAAGTACCTTATTCAGACCGGTTATCAGCCTGAAAGGCTGCAAGGGACAGATTACTACCGATTAGTGATCAACGAAGAGTCGCTTGATTACATTTTTGCGAGAATAAAATTTCTATCATGAAAAAACTGTGTTTACTAGGGTTGATTTTAGTAGCATGTAGTGCGCCCGAAGAGGAAATTCAGATCGATATACAAGGCCACCGGGGCGCAAGAGGCCTAGCTCCTGAAAATTCCTTGGAAGCATTTGTTTTAGCCACAAATATGGGTGTCAATACCCTGGAGTTAGACCTGATTGTATCTAAGGATAGCCAATTGGTAGTTAGCCATGAGCCTTTTTTCTCTCCTGATTTTTGCTTAGATCCAGATGGAAGTGAGCTGAATCCGGATTCGCTGATCAACATGTTCCAATTAGACTATGATGACATTGCAGCATATGATTGTGGATCAAAAGGAAATCCAAAGTATCCGGAGCAAGACAGGTTTGCGGTCCAAAGACCACTACTTTCAGACGTTCTTGATTCGATTGAAGCGTTGGTAACCACTAGCGGAAGAGAGCCGGTGTACTACAACATTGAGTTAAAAACGAAGGCCTACACTGATTCAATTTATCATCCAAGACCCGAGGTATTTTCAGATTTGGTTTATAAAGTGATTACCCAGAAGGACTTGTGGGATAGGGTAAACATTCAATCATTTGATTTTCGAACGTTGAAATATTTCAATCAGACCTATCCTGACGTTAAACTTGCGCTCCTGATTGAGAACACCCTTGCGTGGGAGAAGAATATTGATTCGCTAGGGTTTACACCTGAGATCTACTCTTGCTACTTCAAACTTTTAAGCCCTGGGGTAGTAGATGAGATGCAAGAGAAGGGAATGAAAGTCATTCCATGGACAGTCAATGAGGTAGCAGATTTAAATGAAATGCTTGCGTTGGAGGTGGATGGTATCATAACCGACTATCCTGACCGAGCACTAACACTAATTAAAAAATGAGCAAAAAATACGATGTATGCGCAATCGGCAATGCGCTGGTAGACTATGAAATTGAAGTACAAGACCAGTTTTTCAAGGACAGTAATGTCGAAAAGGGTTTAATGACATTGGTAGACGAAGATCGACAGAAAGTACTTCTCAATTTAGCCAAAGGCCAAATCAAAAAGAAGCAAGGAGGCGGTTCAGCTGCCAATACCATTTTTGGACTTTCAGAGCTTGGAGGCAAGGGCTTTTACACCTGTAAAGTGGCAAATGATGAGGATGGAGTTCTTTTTACGAATGACTTGGTCAATGCGGGAATTGATTCCAACCTGGATCCAAAAGACCTCTTCAAAGGAACCACTGGCAAGTGCCTGGTCATGGTAACTCCGGATGCTGAGCGAACCATGAATACATTTCTTGGGATTACGACCGACTTTTCCACAAATGAGCTTGTGGAGGACGCAATTGCAAACGCCAACTACTTGTTCATGGAAGGCTTTTTGGTCTCATCTCCTACAGGCCTGGAAGCCATGAAAGAAGCTAAGAAGCTTGCAACAAAACACGGCGTAAAAACGAGCCTGACCTTTTCGGACCCATCCATGGTGAAGTACTTTGGTGATCAAATGAAGGAGGTAGTTGGTGATGGGGTAGACCTGCTCTTTTGTAACATTGAAGAGGCCGAGCTTTTCACGGGAGTTACAGGTCTTGATCAAGTCAAAGACGCTTTGAAGCAAACAGCCAAGCAGTTTGCAATTACCTTAAGTGACAAGGGCTCAATTGTGTTTGATGGTGAGCGATTCATAGAGATTGACCCGTTCCCTACCAAGGCCGTGGATACAACCGGTGCTGGAGATATGTTTGCCGGCGCTTTTCTGTATGGAATCAACAATGGATTGGATCACAAAAAGTCTGGAACGTTGGCAAGTCGGGCAAGTTCCGCGATCGTAAGCAAGTTTGGACCAAGGTTTGAGCCAGGTCAAGCACAGGAAATCTTAAAAAAAGTCTAACCCTGAAGTAATAAATCTTGTTGACAGGACACTAAGTACCTGAATTACTAATTTTTATATATGAAAAACACATTAATCTCACTATGCATGCTAGTGCCGATCGCATTGAGTGCTCAAGATCGGAGGATAGCATTTGAGGAGTATGATCTTGACAATGGCTTGCATGTGATACTGCATCAAGACAATACA
Source organism: uncultured Roseivirgaceae bacterium (assembly GCA_964593185.1). GTDB lineage: Bacteria > Bacteroidota > Bacteroidia > Cytophagales > Cyclobacteriaceae > Ekhidna. Next base: position 10,034 of record CAZQJU010000100.1, on the reverse strand, counting down.
ACTCCTATTGTCAATGTCTCGGTACTCTATCATGTAGGTGCCAAGAACGAACCTGAAGGGCGAAAAGGGTTTGCCCACTTTTTTGAACATTTGATGTTTGAAGGTTCTCCCAACATTGAAAGAGGCGAATTTTTCAAGATCATCGAAAATGCAGGAGGTCAGTTAAATGCGAATACCAGCAATGATCGAACCTTTTATTACGAAACGCTGCCTTCGCACCAATTAGAACTTGGGCTATACATGGAGTCAGAGAGAATGTTGCATGCTACGATAGACTCGACCGGTGTTGCAACACAAAAGGAGGTTGTAAAGGAAGAAAAGCGAACAAGCTATGATAATAGGCCTTACGGGTCGATACTTTCCGAGACCTTTTCTCGAGTATTTGAAGGAACGGCATATGAGTGGACGCCCATTGGAGAAATGGAGGATATCGATGCCGCAACCGAAGAAGACTTTAAGAATTTCTTCGAGACATTTTATGTACCCAACAATGCTACCCTGTCCATCGCCGGAGATATTGACGTAGCATCAACGAAAACGCTGATTGAGAAGTACTTTGGAGAAATTCCTCGGGGAACCAAAGAAATTCCAAGGCCTACCGTGGAAATGAAAGAACTAGGTAAAGTGCAAGCTGAAGTCTTTGACAATATTCAGCTTCCTGCGGTGATACATGCCTATCAAATGGCAGAACAAGGATCGGAAGATTATTATGCACTCCAAATGCTAACCACTCTTTTGTCTGGGGGCCAAAGCTCTAGATTCCAAAAAGAGTTGGTAGATAATCAAGAGCTTGCTGTGGGTGTAGGATCATTTCCACTGGCACTGGAAGAAGCAGGCGTGTTCATTGGTTTCGGAATACTAAACATGGGCAAATCACCTGAAGACTTAGCCTCCGGAATGGATTCCGAGATTGCGAGAGTTAAGACCGAAGAGATTGACGATCGCGAGTTTCAAAAGCTACGGAATCAGATTGAGAACCAGTTTGTTTCTTCGAACAGTACCATGAGAGGAATTGCTGAGAGTTTGGCAAACTACCATGTGTATTTCGGAGATGCAGACTTGATAAACAATGAGCTGGAAAGATACATGGCCGTGACTAAGGAGGATTTACAGAGAGTTGCAAAGAAGTACTTAGATCCTAACAAGCGAGTAGAACTAACCTACCTTCCTAAGTCGGCTCAACAGCAGCCCGAAGGCGAAATGGTAAATGACAACTAAAACATCACGCTCAAAAAGAAAATCATGAAAAAATATATTTCAATAGTAGTAGTGCTATTAAGCTTTGGCGCAATTTATGGACAGGTTGATAGAAGTAAACTTCCAGCGCCTGGCACTGCTCGTCCGATAAATATTGGAGATTACGAGTCGTTTGAATTAAAGAATGGACTCAAGGTTTTTGTCATTGAGAATCACAAACTTCCACGAGTCAGCTACAACGTAATCCTCGATCTTGAACCGATCAAAGAGAATGAAAAGGCAGGATATCTCTCGATGGTAGGTCAGATGATGCGAAGAGGAACAGAAACCCGAACGAAAGAGCAAATTGATGAAGAAATTGATTTCATTGGTGCATCGCTGTTCGCGGGATCATCGAACATTTTCGCGTCCGGTTTGTCAAAGTACAACGAAAAGATCCTGGAGCTGATGACCGATGTGCTCTTTAATCCGACATTTCCTGAGGAGGAGCTTGAGAAAATAAGAACGCAGACCCTCTCCGGTCTTGCCGCTAATAAAGAAGATCCGGGTGCTATTTCGTCCAACATTCGCCAAGTATTGGTGTATGGAAAAGAGCATCCCTATGGTGAATTGGAGACAGAAGAAACAGTGGCTAATATTTCTGCGGATGACCTTAAGGCCTATCATGCAAAGTACTTTAAGCCCAATGTGGCGTACTTAGCTGTGGTTGGTGATATTGATTCCAAGGCCATCAAGAAACAGATAAAAACCTATTTCGGAAGTTGGGAAGTTGGGGAAGTCCCTGCACCAACTTATGAGACACCTACTGCTCCGGAAAGCAATGTCGTTGCCTTGGTGAATAGGTCGAGTGCTGTTCAATCAAACATCAACATCACATTTCCTGTCGATCTCAAGATTGGTTCAGAAGATCAAATCAAAGCAAGAGTTATGAACCAAATTCTTGGCGGCTCCGGGTCAGCCAAACTCTTCAATAACCTAAGGGAAGATAAAGGGTATACCTACGGAAGCTATTCTTCTTTGTCAGCGGATGAGTTGGTTGGCCGATTCAATGCAAGCGCTGAAGTTCGAAATGAAGTGACAGATAGCGCCATTGTACAGATGCTTTACGAATTGGAGCAGATGAAGAATGGGAATGTTTCCGAGGAAGAATTGGAGTTGGCGAAGAATTCCATAGCAGGAAGGTTTTCCAGATCGCTGGAACAACCGCAGACAGTAGCCAATTTTGCCACGAATTTGGCCAGATATAACCTGCCTGAGGACTATTACAACACCTACATTCAAAAAGTCCAGGCTGTAACGGTTGACGATGTGCAGGCAATGGCGAATAAATATTTGAAAACCGAAAATGCGTACATCACCGTAGTCGGAAAGGCAAGTGAGGTAGAGGCGAAGCTTACGCAGTTTGGAGAACTCAAATACCTCGACAATTATGGAAATGAAGTTGATCCTTCCCTTTCAAAGCTTCCTGCAGGCCTGACGGCCAAAGAAGTGTTCGAAAAGTATGTGAGCGCAATCGGAGGAAGAGATAAAATCGCAACCATCAATACATTGCAAATGTCCATGTCTTCCAACATGATGGGGCAGACTTTAGACATGCAAGCTTCCAAAGCGGCTCCCAATAAGTCGCTTACGGAAGTAAAAATGGGAGGCAATGTGGTCCAGAAAATTGTGTTTGATGGAGAAAAAGGGAAGATGTCCGGCATGCAGGGAACACAAGAAGTGTCTGGAGACGAGGCACTTGACATGGCCATCAGTTCGGCAATTGTGGAGGAAATAGTGTACATAAGTGGTTCAGTGAAGACGGAGCTAGTCGCTGTCGAACAGATCGATGGTGCAGATGCCTATGGAATCGAAGTCACACTACCTTCAGGTAAGTCCTCTGTTCGATATTACGATTCAGCCTCGGGACTGTTAGTAAAAGTGACCAACACGGTTGAGAGTCCCCAGGGAGCGATGACACTGTCTTCCGAGTTTGGTGATTACAAGGAGTTCGGTGGCGTATTGTTCCCAACGACAATGACCCAACCCCTGAGCCCACAGATGAAAATGAACATAACAGTGAATGAAATTCTAGTCAATCCTGAGATCGATGCAGCTGTCTTCACCATCGAATAGGAGAAATTAATTTAGCAATACTTGTAGAGGGCAAAGATTTAGCTATCTTTGCCCTCCGTTTTTTAAGGGAGAATTAAAGAGTCATGAAAAGAACATTTCAACCTTCTGTAAGAAAGAAAGTAAACAAGCACGGATTCAGAAAGAGAATGGAGAGTGCAAACGGCAGAGACGTACTTGCACGAAGAAGAGCAAAAGGCAGAAAAAGCCTTTCGGTCTCTGACGGGCTTCACAAGAAATAAACATGCCCTAATGGGCCAAAAACGATATAGTTTTTCGAAAGACGAAAGGCTAAAAAGTAAGAAAATGACTGAGGGACTTTTCAAAGGAGGTTCCTCTTTTTATTTGGGTTGCTTTCACATTCGTCATCTACAACAAGCCCCATCGGAGAAGCCCCATCAAGTTTTGGTCTCTGTCCCCAAAAGAAACTTTAAGCGAGCGGTAGATCGAAATCTACTGAAGCGGCGGATAAGAGAGGCGTATCGCTTAAATAATCAGGTAATTCAAGATACCAGTTCCCTTTCCATTGCTTTCGTGTATATTTCTAAACAAATTTTAACCTTTCATGAGATTCAGGACCAACTAATTAAAGCACTTGGTCGTTTGAAGGATAAAATGATTGATTGACATGCGTAGAAAACTTAAAATAGTCGTTCCCTCACTTCTAGCTCTTATCCTACTGGTTTCGGCCTCAAGAGCCTACAACGAGCGTTACTTCGAGATACTTAAGAACCTGGATATTTTCGCAACGCTCTTTAAAGAAGTGAATACACACTATGTAGATGAGATCAATCCGACCACATTGATGCAGTCTGGTATCGATGATATGTTAGAACAACTTGATCCTTACACCAACTACATCGCGGCGGACGATATCGAGACGTATCGCATCATGACCACTGGTGAATATTCTGGGATTGGCGCCGTAGTAGAGCGGATGGATGGTGTAAGCACGGTTGTAATGCCATATGAAGGGTTTGCGGCCTATGAAGCAGGATTACGTGCAGGAGATCAGATTAGGGCCATCAATGGAATCGAGCTGGAAGGAAAGACCCAGGAAGAAGTTCGCTTCTTGATGAAAGGTCAGTCCAACTCAGAGATCACATTGACCATTCAACGCTTCGGACAAACTGAGCTATTCGATGTCAAAGTCAAGAGAGAAAAAATAGCGGTTGATAGCGTACCATATGCAGGTATGGTGACCGAAACTACCGGATACGTTCGACTGACCAGCTTCACGCAAAATGTGGGGAGATCTGTGGGCATTAAGGTGCTGGATCTTCTGGAGCAAGGGGCAACCAGCATCATTTTAGATTTAAGAGGAAATCCCGGTGGATTATTGCATGAAGCCGTTAATGTTTCGAATGTATTTGTTGAAAAGGGCAAGAAAATCGTAACGCAAAAAGGAAAAGTTAGAGCGAACGACTGGACCTATAATACACTCAACGACCCGGTGGATTCAACGATTCCGGTGGTGGTCCTGACAGATAATGGCAGTGCATCCGCTTCTGAAATTGTGTCGGGTGTGATGCAGGATTATGATAGAGGTGTACTGGTAGGGAGAAAGACCTTTGGCAAAGGATTGGTTCAGATAGAGCGACCACTTTCGTACGATGCGGTGGTGAAAATTACAACTGCCAAGTACTACACTCCTACAGGACGGTGCATTCAAGCCATTGACTATAGCAATCGAAATGAAGATGGCAGTGTAGGGAAAATTCCAGATTCATTAAAAAATGAGTTTTACACACTAAACGGCCGAAAAGTTTTTGACGGAGGTGGTATTGATCCCGATGTTGCCGTCGCAGCCATGGATTATGCGCCTATCACCCGAGCACTTGTCACCAATGACTTAATTTTTCACTACGCCACTGAGTACTTCTACGCAAATCAGGACATGGAACCAAACTCTCCTGGTGATGTTCGCTTGACAGACGAGGCGTATCAAGAGTTTATTACTTGGCTAGAAGACAAGGATTTATCGTACGAGACCAGGCTAGAAAAGAGCACGATGGAACTGGTGAATACTGCAAAAAAGGAGAAGAAATACGAGGAGCTGAAAAAGTACCTGGATCAACTCGAAGAAGTTTCCAAGCATGATTCGAATGAAGATTTGGTCACTTTCAAGGAAGAAATTCTGATGTTGCTGGAACAAGAAATCGCCGGTAGGTACTTTTATGAGAGGGGCATCATTGAGTCAACCTTCGGCAAAGATCCTGATGTACAAACAGCAATTGAAATCCTGAACGATCAGGAGCGTTACGCATCGATCCTCAATCCTAATTAAGTTCTAATTGGCGCTGATCCTAAGTCTTGAGACCTCAACAGACGTTTGCTCTGTTGCACTCCACGATAGTGGGAAGCTAGTAAGCCATCAAATTCATCAAGTGGAGAAATCTCATTCCAGCTTGCTTCCGGGAATTGCACTGGATATTTGTGGAGAAGCTGGAATTGACATGAAGTCACTCAGCGCTATTTCCGTATCAGAGGGCCCAGGGAGCTACACTGGTTTGAGAATTGGAATATCAACCGCAAAAGGGTTTGCCTATACACTAAAAATACCCATCATTGCCGTTCCCACCTTGGATGTCATGTTGGAGGCGGTCAGGGGGAAGTTCAAGGGTGACCATCTACTTTGTGCCATGATGGACGCTAGAAGAATGGAGGTATACCTAAAAATGGAGAATCAGGAAGGTGCCGAAATTTGGGCTACTCAGCCAATGATCCTTGATGAGCGTTCTTTTTCTGAGTACAGCCTTCCGGTCTATCTGTTTGGCAATGGAATGCCAAAATTTAGAGATATCACCATGCAGGAAAATCTCCTCTTCATTGATGGGATTGTACCAGATGCAGCGAATATGGGGATTTTGGCTTTTTCAAAATTTCAGGCGAAGGATTTTGAAGATGTCGCCTATTTTGAGCCAAACTACCTTAAGGAATGGCGAACTACTACACCCAAAAAAAAGTTAGTTTAAGGTGGATAAAGTAAATCAAGTACTTGAACTATCTGCGGATATACGTTACGTCGCCATCTATGAAAACAAGATCCTAACCAAAGGGTCTAGCGCTGGATTAGCGAATAATAGCAGCGATGAGTCGGATACCTATGAAGAGTTGCTGGTCAATCCCACATTGCTTAAGCTACTTGGGCAGCGTGGTGATATTGATTGTGGAGGCTTGGTCTACGTAATTATCAGGTATGGTAACTTCTATCAGCTTGTGATGGATATTGGCAATGGTCACATTTCAGTCGCCGTAGATAAGGAGGCTGATCCGATTGAGGTACAGGAAATGATTGAAAGGAAAATTCAGACATGGAAGAAATTGTAAACAGAGTCGCAAAAAGCCCATTGCTCTCAATCGACCTTGAGGATTATCTCCACCCAGGAGATCGCGTGGTGTTTGATTTAAAGGATCAACTTTTTCAAGGAATGGTTTTGCGGGAGAAAGACTTCCGCACCTTCATAAAAGAGCATGAATGGAGTTATTATAAGGAGAAAAACGTCGGTTTAATCTGCTCAACAGACGCCATTGTTCCCACGTGGGCCTATATGTTGCTGGTAACAAGTATAAAGGAACATGCCAATACCATTACATTCGGCGGTGAAGATGCCATTGAGAAGTCCGTCATTGATCAAGCCATTGAAAAGTGCCTTGCAGAAAATGATTTTGAGGGTCAAAAGGTGGTCATCAAAGGATGCGGAAACATAAAAAACGTTGAATATGCCTACACCTCTTTCACGTCAAAAGTTTTTCCTAAGGTGACCAGCTTGATGTACGGGGAACCTTGCTCCACTGTGCCTATTTTTAAAAGAAAAAAATAAGTGGAAGGAGAAGCGCTCAAATACCCTGTTGGTAAATACCAGTATGTCATTCCGGACGAAGAAGTCTGGACGCAATGGATCTCCACCATTGAGACATTACCGGAGAAATTGAAGAAAGTGGTGGCCACTCTTTCCTTTGAAGATCTGGAAAAAACCTATCGTCCTGAGGGATGGAATGTGAAACAGATTGTACACCACCTTGCAGATAGTCACATGAACAGTTTCATACGATTCAAGCTTGTGCTCACCGAGGAAAACCCCACTATTAAACCCTATAATGAAGCAGAGTGGGCAAAAACAGAGGACGCCTGTAGTGAGGACGTGGCAGATTCGTTGGATTTGTTGACAGGGCTACACAAGCGCTGGACGACCTTTCTCAAAAGTATTAAACCAGAGGATCGGACAAGAACCTTTGTGCATCCGGAGTACGGAAATCAATATGACCTAAATTGGATGTTGGGACTATACGATTGGCACTGCAGGCACCACCTTGCGCATATCCAAATGGCAATCGACAGCAAGTAAACTCACGCAAAAGAATATTTGTAATTCATCAGGAAGTTCCAGAAAACTACGATTGCAATCGCTATACCTTTCGCAATGTAGAAATTCACATTACGCTTACTTAGGAGGTAGATGATCCCGTTGCTGAGCAGTAGACCTCCCAGTGAAATGAAGAAAAACTTGGTAAACTGAAACATTACTTCTGGATTTGAGTCCGAGAAGGTCCAATGTTTGTTGAGAATGAAGTTACTGACCACGGCCGTGGTAAAGCCAAGGCTATTAGCCAGGTATTGGTTTACTTTCAGTTTCTCTCGAAACAGAAAAGTAACGCCAAAATCCACGAACAGGCCAACAAAGCCCACCACAGAAAACTTCAGGAATTTTAGTATTAATTCAGAATCCAAATAGTTTTGCCCGGTCAGGTTATCAATGAATCATAAAGCTAACTTTTTAGACCGACTAGACCGGCATAATTACCTTGTGTTTTTGTGCTTATTTGCCATCGCCTTTGTGCTTCGGTTTCATTCCTTCCTCCCCATTACGCTGGATCGTGATGAGGCAACGTACGCTGTATTTGCGGACCATATGCTCAATGGATCTGAACTTTACAAAGACATTCAAGACATTAAACCTCCGGGGATTTTTCTGATTTACAGCGGCATACAGCTCGTGTTCGGCAAGTCACTCATTGCCATCAGGTTAATGTCCATGTTAGCGGTTGCTTCTGCAGCATTTTTCCTATATCTGGTGAAGCGTACCTGGGGTTTTGAACTTATTCCATCACTGTTGACCAGTGTGATTTACATCCTATGTTTTAATTATTTCTTTGGGCTGTCTGGTAATACGGAGCTGTATTTTATTTGGTGTTTTGCCTTGGGCTTGCTGGTATTCGCAAAGGCAACAAATAGTGCGGGTTATTTTTTATCTGGTTTAGTGATCGGGGTAGGATTGTTGATCAAGCAGCATATTGCTTTTGACTTTGCGGCCCTTGGGTTGTTCTTTTTAATCTCGTCCATTAGATCACAGACGTTTTGGAGGAATTTTGTGTCGATGGCCCTGATGGTTATCGGTTTCCTTATACCCTATGTGCTTGTACATCTTTACTTTCTGTGGAATGGAAATTGGGAATATTATGAATATGTGACCTACATAGCGCCTAACAATTATTCCGGAGGTCATCACTTAGTCACTACCCTGAAGTTTAATCTCACAGCAATTTTGATGTTCTCCCCGTTTGTTGTCATGATGATCATGAGCTTCCGCCAAGCACATATTCCTGCTTTCTTCAAGCTGCTCATCGTGTTGCTCCTTTGTTTTGACCTTGTGGCGGTGAACCTAACAGGAAAGCCTTTCAAGCATTATCTCCTTCAGTTGGTCATTCCGATAAGTCTAATGGCAGGAGAAGCGTACCATGTTTCAGTTTTCCGGAAACTCTTGGACCGCAAGGTTTTTCAAAAGATTGCAATGGGGATAGTGGTGGTTTATGCGCTGACACTTGGAGTCGTTTATCGCCATTATCGATTTGATACAGCGCGAGAATTGGTGCACTTCTTTGATGGCAGAATTAAACCTGAAGAATCGCTATACGTTGCGGATGCTCCCAGCATTCTATATTGGTATTTTGATAAAAGATCCCTGACCAAATTTGTTCATCCTACGCTCACTGTTTTTCCACATCACATCAAAGAGTTGAAAATAGATATTCAAGAAGAGTTAGGTGGTATTCTTCGGCAGGAGCCTTCTTATATTGTCATCTCTGATCGATATCCACACACCTGGTTTTTGAAGGCTGTTAAAGAAGACTATGATCAGGTAGCGGACCTGGAGAGGTATACAGTGTATCAGGTTAAGAACTAAAAAATCCCACTTGAGCAAGTGGGACTTTTCGGTTAGGTTAGGAATAGGTTTCGTTTATTTCTTCTTTTTCCCAGATCCGGCAATAGAACTTCGCATGTCCGTATCGGCTTCAATGTTCTGAAACTTGTAGTAGTCCATGACGCCTAGGTTACCATTTCTGAAAGCTTCCGCCAATGCTTTAGGTACCTCAGCTTCTGCAAGAATTACCTTCGCGCGAGCTTCCTGCGCTTTCGCTACCATCTCTTGCTCTTCTGCAACCGCCATGGCTCTGCGTTCTTCCGCTTTTGCTTCCGCAACCTTCAAATCCGCGGAAGCCTGATCAGTTTGCAGCTTCGCGCCAATATTGGCCCCCACATCCACATCTGCAATATCAATGGAAAGAATTTCGAACGCCGTTCCTGCATCCAGTCCTCTTTGAAGGACCAGCTTGGAGATTTTATCCGGGTTTTCAAGTACTTCTTTGTGGGTGGCAGCAGAACCAACGGAGGTGACAATTCCTTCACCTACTCTGGCTAAAATGGTTTCTTCACCAGCTCCCCC
>CAZQJU010000099.1:0-14233 GCA_964593185.1 uncultured Roseivirgaceae bacterium | reverse complement strand
TTTATTTTGAGTTTTTGACCTTTGGGTTCAGGGAGGAGTTCCTGAACCTTTTTTTGTTTATAGGGCTATCCTTTCTGCTGCGCTGATCGATAACGAACACTTTTCTGTTCCAATTTGTACATCCCATATTTATTATCTGGTTAAGCTCTTTTATAACATGCTGAATTTCAGACGATTAAAATTAGTGGCATCCTTATTGGCATAGTGGCAAAACGAAAACCTAAAACGACCAATATTCGATGGACAAAAAAATCAAGAAGAAAAAGTGGACGATGAAAAAGATCAGCATCTACTCGCTGAGTGGATTACTTGTTGTCTTTATCGTTTATAATTTTCTGCTCAGTGGAGGCGGCACCAGATTGAATGTCGAGCGAAGCAAGATCAATATCGCTACCGTTCACGAGGGTGAATTCAGAGAGTTCATTCCGGTTGATGGTAATGTATTACCAATCAAAACAATTCGATTGGATGCGATCGAAGGTGGGGTTGTTTCAAGAAAGCACTACGATGGGGGTATCTTGGTAGATCAGGGAGACACAATCCTCGAGCTGGCGAACAATGCACTTTTACAAAATTTTGTTCGGGAAGAAACACAAGCATTTCGATTGGTAAATGAGGTTGAAAACACCAAGCTTTCTCTCCAAAGAAATCAGTTTGAGTTGAAAAGAAGTCTGCTACAACTGGACTATCAAATAGACGCAGCCAAGGATGCCTACGTACGAGGTGAAAAACTTTTCGAGGATAACATCATATCAGAGCAAGAGTTTTTAAATCTTAAACGAGAATTTGAAAGGTTGGAAGACAACCGGGTGATTCAAATTGAATCCAATCGTTTTGATTCTATTGCCTCCATCACACAGATCAGGCAGTCAGAAGCCACCTTGGATCGAACAAGGGACAATTTGGAGATGATCAAGAAGAACCTTGAGAACCTTTACATCAAAGCTCCAATCGATGGAAGGTTATCCACCGTAGATGTTGAAGTTGGTGAATCCATCGCTCCAGGACAAAACATCGGGCAAATAGATGATTTAAATGGATTTAAGGTTCGTGCAACTATTGACGAACATTATATATCTAGAATATATGCAGGGCTTCAGGGAACGTACCCCTTTGCCGGCAATGACTATGGTCTGGAGATTACAAAAGTGTACCCAGAGGTCAATAATGGACTATTTGAAGTGGATATGTCGATGGACACCATTCCACAAGGCATCCGACGGGGTCAGACGCTGCAGATAAGATTGCAGCTCAGTGAGAATATTACGGCGGTCCAAATCCCAAGGGGGAGCTTCTACCAGACAACTGGAGGAAATTGGATTTTCGTGGTCAGTGGGGATGGAGGAACAGCAGAAAGGAGAGATATTCGTCTGGGTAGACAGAATCCGAGATACTACGAAGTTGTAGAGGGATTGCAACCTGGAGAGAAAGTTATTGTCTCTTCTTACAGAGGATATGAAGACAAAGATATTTTAGTAATCAAGTAACCAAATAATAAACAAAAAGTAACTAATTCGAACTCAAAGAATAAACTCAAATAATTATGGAAAACGCTAAAGCACTAATCAAAACCAAAGGACTAAAAAAATTCTACTACACTGATGAGATTGAAACAACTGCACTCGCGGGCGTGAACATGGAAATTAAGGAAGGAGAATTTGTAGCGATTATGGGGCCATCTGGATGCGGTAAATCCACTTTGCTCAATATCATCGGTTTGCTGGATAATCCATCGGAGGGAGAGTTCCATTTTACGGACCTTGAGATCTCCGGATACAAAGAGCGTCAAAGAGCTGATTTGAGGAAAGCCAATATAGGTTTCGTCTTCCAGAGCTTTAATTTGATTGATGAGCTGACTGTGTTTGAGAACATTGAGCTTCCTTTGATCTACCTTAAATACTCTTCTTCAGAGCGAAAGAAAAGAGTGGAAGAGGTGATGGAGCACATGAAAATCATGCACAGAAGAAACCACTTCCCGCAGCAGCTATCAGGTGGTCAGCAACAACGTGTGGCAATCTCAAGAGCTGTTGTTGCCAGGCCTAAGCTAATTCTAGCGGATGAGCCTACTGGAAACTTGGATTCTGCAAACGGGCAAGAAGTAATGAATCTCTTGACTGAACTGAACGAAAGTGGAACCACTGTAATCATGGTGACGCACTCCCCTGTAGATGCGGAGTATTCTCACCGAGTAATCCACTTATTTGATGGCCAGATTGTATCTGAGAACATCAATGCCAAAGAAGCTTTAGTGTAATTCTCTTCATACTCATACCGGCCGGATGGCATTTTCTGCTTCCGGCTGGTACTTTCTCCTACTTACGTAGTCAGACCTACCTGATAAACCAAAACCTTTTGATCATGCGAAAATTTATCTTCGGAGCCTTTTTTGTTGTGCTATCGGCCGTTTCGGCGCAAGACACCACCCAAGTCTTAACGCTTGAAAGATGCATTGATATAGCAGTCACAAGAAACCTGACGATTAAGCAAAATCAGAATAATTTGTTAGCTGCTCAGTCGAATAAAAGACAGGCATTCTTCAATTTCTTCCCAGATCTAAATTTTGGTGGCGGCTATACAATCATTGAAGGAACACGTTTCGATAATGCCTCCGGAAGGTTTGTTTCTACGACTACAGAGCAATCAAATCCTGAAATCTCTTCAGGAATGAACATCTTCAATGCCTTTGCCAGTCATCACCTCATGAACCGTAGATCTCACGAGTACGAATCAAGCTTCTATCAGCTTGAGGATTCAAAGCTCTTAACCAAGGCAAACGTGATAAGAAGCTACTTAAATGTGCTGGTTGATATCGAAAACCTTCGTGTCTCCACGGAATTTCTGGAGTTTCTGGAATCACAGTTCGAAAGAGAAAAGAAAAGAGTTTCCGTGGGTGTTGGAAATCTAGAGTCCGTCTACAATTTCCAATCGCAAGTGGCAAATGAGCGCTTAAACAATGTAAACCTTGAAAATCAATACCAGAGCGACTTTTTGGTTTTGCTTCAGTTGCTACAAATGAATGATGGTTCCGCGGTATCAATCACACCGCTTGATTCGAGTAGTTTGGATGTACTGATCGAGTTTGATCCATATGATGTAGTGCTTCGGGAAGTGCTCGCTAATTCATTTCAGCTGAAAAGCTCCGTGGAAAGCAAAAAAGCCAGCAGATATCAGTTGGCGCAAGCCAGATCAGATAGATATCCTTCGATTGGATTGGGTGCTGGATATGGTTCTCAGTTTTCCACCAACAATGAAGGAGATTTTTTAAATCAATTAGAGAATTTCAATTATCAATACTTGGGGGCTTCAGTGCAAATTCCAATTTTTAGTCGATACCAGACTCAAAATAGCATTGACAATGCCAAGGTCAACTTTATGAATTCTCAGATTGCTGAGGAACAGGCTGTTCAAGATGTGACCAACGCGACACAGCGAGACTACCTCGACCTGGTTGCAGCGCAAACGTCCTATCAGACGGCACAAGAAAACTATGAAGCCTTAGATCAAACGTTTGAGTTCATCAAAAAACGTTTTGAGGCTGGAAACACCGATTTCTACAGCTACTTAGAGAGCCTTAACAACAGGAATAGGGCACAAGGACAGCTCATTAACGCGAAGTATACCATCGTTCTAAGAAAAAGAGTTCTAGACCTCTATCGAGGTAAGTAATCAGTCTTCCCGTTCGTATAGAAATAGCTGATTTCCTTTGACATAAATCTGGCGGGAATCCAACAATGCATAGAATGTTGGATCTTGTACCAGACTTTCCACTTCTTCTATTATTCGTCCCTTGAATGGATCAATATCCATGATCTTGTTGCCATTGACCAGACGCACCACGTCTTCGTCAATGGAAAAATGATGGGATACCACTTCAAACCTTGTCAGCATGCCACCAAATTGGTCGAAGATGTGCAGATGACTTTCGCTCAAAACCAAAAGAATGTTCTGGTGGGTTCTCATGCATCGAATCTCACTTCCCAAATCGGGTTGAGTTTCCAGAATTACTTGTTTGCTATTTGGATTGATTTTCTTGAGAAGTACTGGATTGTTTTCCACCATCCAAAAGCTTCCATCCGGTGCAGGACACGCCATGGACACAATGCCGTTCGTGAACTCGTTGATTGGATAGTTTTTGGGTACACCTTTGAATCGGTCTAAAATTGTGATGAGCTGATTATCAAAATAGAAGAGGAAGGTTTTGAGCTGGAATTGAGGATCAACCAGCGTAATCGGAGACTGATTTGAAAGTGCAAAGTTTAGCACTTCTTTACCACTCGCATCATACTTTACAAGGCTCCCATCCTGAAACCCCACATACAGATTATGCTGACTATCGGTAGCGAATACCGCCAGCGTTTTAGGTAACTCAATGGTGTTGCTTAAATGCCATTGACCCAGGCAATTAAACGATAAACTAATCGCTAAAATACTGTAGTGAAGCTTTTTCGCCATTAAACTCAAGATACGAATTTGCTTGAAACCATTCGCCCAAATTAAAGTACGTCGCCTCCCTAGCAACGCCCATTTCCATGGGTAAATGTCGGTGACCAAAAACATAGTAATCATGGTGTTTTTGCTGTTCTACTTCACGGCAATAGCGTAACAGAACTTCATCCTCACCCAGGTGCTTTTCGTCCCGTTCCTTGCTCCGTTCTCTGCTAGAATGACTCCAAAATCGAGCCATAGAAATGCCCACATCCGGATGGATCCACCTGAAGGCCCATTGAGGAAATTTGGACACAAATACTTTTTTCACCACTTTAAAAAAATGATCACCTTCTCCTAAGCCATCTCCATGACCCACCATGAACATTTTCTCTCCAATTTTGATGCTGATTGGCTTCGTATGAATCTCTAAGTTAAGTTCATCAGCAAAGTAGTTTCGGTACCACAAATCATGGTTTCCAGTAAATAGGTATATAGGAATACCTGCATCTGCTAACTCGGCCAACTTTCCCTGAAAACGGATGAAGCCTTTTGGAACAACATGTTTGTATTCAAACCAAAAATCAAACACATCTCCAACGAGAAAGATAGCTGCAGCATTGCTTTTGATGTGGTCAAGCCAACGTATGATTTTTAGTTCATGTTCATGGCTTGAGTCTGCAGCAGCTGCACCCAGATGAAAATCACTTGCGAAGTAAACCTTTTTATCAGGAGACGGGCTTGGTAACGATTCAGATCGCAATCCGGCCATCTACTTTTCTGTCGTAGATTCTTCTTTTTCGACTGCTTCCTTTACTTCGTTTTTCAGCGTATCGACTTCTTTTTTCGTCTTTTTTTCTTCTTTCTCGTCTTCCTGACCCTGCTCACTATCAGTTGTTCCGTTGGTGTACGTCTGATAGGTGGTTGGTGTCTGGAAAGGTCGCTTTCCAATTAGTCCTTCAAGATCGGATTGGAAAATAATCTCTCGTTCCAATAGCTCTTTGGCCAAAATTTCGAGTTCATTTTTCTTACTGATCAACAGATCTTTTGTGCGATTGTATGCTTTATCGATGAGTGCTTTCACCTCTTTATCAATAAGTTCAGCTGTGGCATCCGAATACGGCTTGGTGAAATTATAATCTGACTGCTTTGAGTCGTAAAATGACACGTTTCCAATCTTTTCATTCATGCCGTAGACGGTAACAATGCTGTAAGCCAACTTTGTAATTCGTTCCAGATCGCTCAAAGCCCCAGTAGATATTTTTCCAAAGATGATTTCTTCAGCAGCTCTTCCTCCAAGGGCCATGCACATCTCATCCATGAGTTGCTCAGTTTGGTACAAGAACTGCTCTTTTGGCAGGTATTGAGCATAGCCCAGGGCAGCGACTCCTCTAGGCACGATGCTGACCTTTACCAAGGGATCAGCATGTTCCAAGAACCATCCCGCTACGGCATGGCCAGCTTCGTGGTAAGCCACGATCTTCTTCTCTTCAGGAGAGATGATCTTATTCTTCTTTTCTAGACCACCAATGACTCGGTCAATGGCGTCTTGAAAATCATGCATGTCCACTTTCTTCTTATCTCTTCGTGCAGCGATCAGTGCCGATTCATTGCACACATTTGCTATCTCTGCGCCTGCAAATCCAGGCGTTTGTGCTGCTAGTTTTCTAGCGTCGACATCTTTAGCAATCTGCAATGGCTTTAGGTGGACTTTGAAAATGGCC
This sequence comes from uncultured Roseivirgaceae bacterium, assembly GCA_964593185.1. Lineage (GTDB taxonomy): Bacteria > Bacteroidota > Bacteroidia > Cytophagales > Cyclobacteriaceae > Ekhidna. Next base: position 8,084 of record CAZQJU010000099.1, on the reverse strand, counting down.
TCACGTCCAATGATGTCTGGCTTATCGATGCTGATTTGTCTATCAAATCTGCCTGGTCGAAGCAACGCAGAATCCAGTACATCTGGTCGGTTGGTTGCAGCCAAGATAATTACGCCCACATCTGTTGAAAAACCATCCATTTCCACGAGAAGGGAATTCAATGTGTTTTCTCTTTCATCATTTGAGCCTGGCATTTGACCTCTTCCTCGAGACCTACCAATGGCATCAATCTCATCAATGAAGATAATACACGGAGCTTTCTCTTTCGCTTGCTTGAAGAGATCCCTCACACGTGCAGCTCCCACTCCGACAAACATTTCAACAAAATCAGATCCGGAAAGGGTGAAAAAAGGAACACCAGCTTCACCTGCTACTGCTTTGGCTAACAATGTCTTACCTGTTCCCGGAGGACCTACAAGCAATGCGCCCTTAGGGATTTTTCCACCCAGCTTAGTGAATTTTCCAGGATTCCTCAGAAACTCGACAATTTCCTGAACTTCTTCTTTAGCCTCTTCCAAACCAGCGGCATCTTCGAACGTTATTTTGACTTTGTTCTCTGCATCGAACAAGGAAGCTCTTGATTTACCAATATTAAATATTTGCCCCCCAGGACCTCCGCCTCCTGTCATCCTTCGCATTAAAAACCAAAATCCAAATATGAGAAGGATCAAAAATCCCCAGTTGAAAAGAATATTGGTGTAGTCACTTCGCTCTTCGATTTTATAATCAAATTGTTGATCCTCAGGTAATTCACCTTTGAGTTCCTCAAAGTCCTTCGCAAATTTCTCAACACTTACAATCTGAAACTTGTAATGCGGACCTGAATCAGTGGATAAAAAGCCTTTGTTCTGGTCCAGTTCTAATTTGTATTTGGTATTGCTAAGCGCCTCGTCCTTAAGTGTTACCTCAATGAAATCTTGATTTTTGACAAGGACCACGGTCTTCACGTCATTCGAACGCACCATTTTTTCAAACGAGCTAAATGGCTTGTCATTGACCACACCACTGTCGTTCGAGAACAGGGTAACGGCTATTACCACTGCTAATAGTCCTCCTACTAACCACCCCTGCACACCTGGCCTCGGTCTGGGTGAATCTTTTCTCTTTTTATCCGGCATTATATTCCTTCTATTATTTTAATTCTTGTGCTTAACGAGCTTTTAACCACTTAGTTTGAATCTACTTGGGTGATTTTTGCATCACCCCATAATTCTTCCAGCCCGTAAAACTTGCGTTTCTCCTTATTAAAAACATGAGCTACAACATCTACATAATCAAGAAGCACCCATTCTTTGTTTTGTTGTCCTTCTCTTTTCCAGGGATTTTGTCTCGAATGCTTATGAATTTCTTTTTCGATTGACTCAGATATAGCATCTATTTGCGTGTCCGAATTTCCACTACATATCACAAAGTAGTCTGCTATCGCATGTTTGATATCGCGTAAATCAACCAATACGACATTGGAAGCTTTTTTCTCAAGCATACCTTCCACAATCCAACTACTCAGTATATCCGAAGTGACTTCTTTACCCGACTGCTGACTCACTAAATCTTTACAATTAATTTTGGTTCAAATCTACACCTTTTCTAGTGCATAAAATCTTTGCCAAACCCATATTCTTAGGTAAAAAGGTCGTTTTCCTGCCACAATGTCATTCCACCAATGATGAATTGTCTCTATTGAGTAAAGAGGAGATTCTTCCTGAGGGAACGGTGATATACACGGATCATCAAGTTGCCGGAAAGGGCCAGAGAGGAAACAGTTGGATCGATGAACCTGGAAAAAATGTGCTGCTATCGCTGCTTTTGAGACCAAAGAGACTGATGATTAAGCAACAGCACTACTTAAATTTAATTACAGGAATCGCTGTCGTTGAGGTTCTCCGAGAATACATGGAGCCAACCAAGCTGAAACTAAAATGGCCCAATGATGTCTATATCGAGGGTAAAAAAGTGGCAGGAATTCTCATTGAAAGTGCTATAAAGGGTCAGAATATTGACAATGCGGTCGTCGGGATCGGTATTAATCTCAATCAATTGGATAACCTGCCGATTAGAGGGATATCGGTAAGAAAGGCGTTAGAGCCATCGAGTGAGCCTGTTGACCGGCTTTCGTTCATGGAAGACCTACTTGCTGCAATTGAAAAGTGGTATTTAAAATTAAGTGCAGGTTCTTTTCAATTGATTGATCAACACTACGATGATTTGCTGTTTTGGAAAAACGAGGTTCACACGTTTCGAAGCGATAGCCTTCCATTTGAGGGTATGATCCGAGGAATAAACGAATATGGAAGGTTGAAAGTAGAAACGGACGATGGCGTATTGATTTTCGATGTCAAAGAAGTGCAGTTCATCGATTGATTTGGCGACCATGGATGTTGTTCTTGTCGGTAGGTATTACCTTTGCGGCCCGATCTAGAAATTGAAATTAAGTAGTATAGAAAATGAGTGTAACCACTGAAAAATTTAAAGTAAAAGACATTGCCCTCGCTGACTGGGGCAGGAAAGAAATTGAACTTGCAGAGGCTGAGATGCCAGGATTGATGGCGCTTCGAGATGAGTATGGGGCGGACAAGCCGCTCAAAGGAGCTAGAATCGCTGGATGCCTTCACATGACGATTCAGACTGCAGTATTGATTGAAACACTTGTAGAGCTCGGAGCAGAAGTGACTTGGTCATCTTGTAACATCTTCTCCACGCAAGATCACGCTGCTGCGGCAATTGCTAAGTCTGGTGTACCGGTTTATGCATGGAAGGGAATGAATGAAGAAGAATTCGATTGGTGCATAGAGCAGACATTGTTTGCGTTTGAAGGAGATCAACCACTTAACATGATCTTAGATGATGGGGGAGACTTAACGAACATGGTTCTGGACAAGTACCCGGAGTTGGTGGAAAATATTCGAGGATTGTCTGAGGAAACCACAACCGGAGTGCACAGACTATACGAGCGAATGAAAAAAGGCACACTTCCAATGCCTGCAATCAACGTGAATGATTCAGTTACGAAATCCAAGTTTGACAACAAGTACGGATGCAAAGAATCTTTAGTTGATGCCATTCGTCGGGCCACAGATGTCATGTTGGCAGGCAAAGTGGCAGTCGTTGCCGGGTATGGAGATGTAGGGAAAGGTTCAGCAGCATCCTTGAGAGGAGCAGGTGTGCGAGTAATTGTCACGGAAATTGATCCAATCTGTGCGCTTCAAGCAGCGATGGACGGATTTGAGGTGAAGAAGATGGCAGATGCAGTAAAACGTGCAGACATTGTTGTAACTGCAACCGGAAATAAAGACATTGTCAAGGCAGAGCACTTCAAAGCCATGAAGGACAAAACGATCGTTTGCAACATCGGCCACTTCGATAATGAGATTGATATGGCTTGGCTTCAAAGCAACTACAGTAATACACATGTAGAAATAAAGCCTCAGGTAGATCTCTACAACGTGGACGGAAATGACATCATCGTCCTTGCAGAGGGTAGATTGGTCAATTTAGGATGCGCTACAGGGCATCCATCGTTTGTGATGTCGAATTCATTTACCAATCAAACGTTGGCACAGCTTGAACTTTGGCAGAATCATGATAAGTATGAAAATGCCGTTTATATGTTGCCAAAGCATCTCGATGAAAAAGTCGCGGCCTTGCACTTAGCCAAAATTGGTGTGGAGCTTGAAGAACTTTCAACGGATCAAGCGGAGTACATAGGCGTTGAAGTCAAAGGACCATTCAAGCCTGAGTACTATAGATATTAATTGACGCTGTCAAAAGGAACTTGAAAAGGGATGCCAAATTTGGTGTCCCTTTTTTGTTTTGAGTGCGAATTTGTCAGCTGCTGAACATAAGCCTGACAATTTGGTTCCTTTCCCCCAGGAAGCATAGTAATTGCTGAACCTATTTAGAACAATTTTAAATACACACCGTATTTTAGTGTAGGTACATGTAAATTGGAAGAGCAATGACACAAGCAATAGATACACCCATCAAGAATTCATATTCTGAAAGCAAGAAAGTTCATGTTTTTGAAAATGAATTTATGCCACACATCGATTCGATGTACAACTTCGCATACCGCCTTACTTTTGATGAAGATGAGGCCAAAGACTTGGTACAAGACACTTATATGAAAGCATACAGGTTCATTAATTCTTTCCTCGAAGGGACCAATGCAAAAGCGTGGTTGTATAGAATTTTGAAAAATAGCTTCATCAATGACTACCGAAAGAAGAGTAAACAACCTTCAAAGGTCGACTATCAAGAAGTAGAACAGTATTACAATTCTGAAGACACACGCAGTGAAGCAACGGTAGACTTGAGAATCGAGGCCACGAAAGACATGATCGGAGATGAGATCACCAATGCCTTGAATTCATTGGCAATAGATTTCAGGACCGTAATTATACTCTGTGACCTTGAAGGGTTTACCTATGAGGAAATGGCTAAAATTCTGGATATCCCAATCGGTACTGTGAGATCTCGATTGCATCGTGCAAGGAATTTGATGAGGGAAAAGCTAGGTAGCTACGCCCATTCAATGGGATACAATTGATTTATTGGGAACTTTTTGAGTCTTTTGCTTCTTTTCTAAGAAACTCAAATTTGTGATGTCAAATTGTCCCGACTGCCAATGCAAGGACTTTGAAAAATGCCTCAAGATCTTGAACCTCATGCTTGACAATGAGGCTACTGAAGAACAAGAGGCATATTTCAATGACCATATCCAAAAATGCATGGTTTGCTTTGCACACTATAACATAGAGCGGCAGCTGCGAGACCTCATTAAGACGAAAGTTTGTCATAAACCGATTCCCAAAGAACTAGCTTCAGAGATTCGTCATAAAATTATTGGATGAAGGGCGTAAATTCGCCTGATGAAAGGCAAAGCCATCATATTTTCAGCTCCATCAGGCTCAGGGAAAACGACGATTGTTCGTACACTTTTAACCGAAATTCCGTCCCTAAGTTTTTCCATCTCCGCTACCACACGACCTAAGAGACCCACTGAAGTTGATGGAAGGGACTACTACTTTCTGTCCGTGAGTGATTTTCGCAATAAAATTTTACAAGATGATTTACTGGAATGGGAAGAGGTATATGCCGAAACATTTTACGGTACCTTGAAATCAGAGGTGGAAAGAATATGGAATGAAGGGAAACACGTGATCTTTGACGTGGATGTAAAAGGAGGGATGAATTTAAAGAAATCACTTGGTGATCAAGCACTTTCCATTTTTGTCAAAGTGTCAACAGTAGAGACTCTACGTGAACGATTGGTAAAGAGGAGTACAGAAGATGCTGAAACCCTGGAGATGCGAATCAAGAAAGCTGCAGCTGAAATGAAAGAAGAGGTGAACTTCGATCAGGTAATATTAAATGAGGATTTGGATGTGGCTATTGCTAGTGCGAAGCAAATTGTTGAATCCTTTATTTCAAAGTGATGGAGGTAGGGCTCTTTTTTGGATCTTTTAATCCGATTCATATAGGTCATATGATTATCGCCAATCTTGTTAGGGAGACCACTGCAGTCTCAGAAGTTTGGTTCGTTGTGAGTCCACAAAATCCCTTTAAAAAGAACAAGCGACTACTTCATGAATTTGATCGATTGGATCTCGTCCGGACAGCCATCTCCGATGACTACCAATTCAGGGCCATTGATATTGAGTTTAGCATGCCAAAACCAAGTTACACAATCGATACCTTAACCGTACTACAGGAAAAATATCCTGACAAGAAGTTCCACCTGATAATTGGAGAAGATAATCTTACGTCATTTCCAAAGTGGAAGAATGCAGATGAGTTGTTGAAACATTTCAGGCTTATCGTGTACCCAAGGAAAGGATCAAAGTCAGCTGCATTAATAGATCATCCTCACGTCCAGATGATTGAAGCGCCTGAGGTGGATATTTCGGCTACCTTGATTCGAAAACTTGTCAGAGAGGGTAAATCTGTAAAGTATTTGGTTCCAGACGCCGTAAGTGCCCTGATACAATCCAAGGAGTTTTATCGCTCCTAAACAGTCATGATATCCTTTTCCTTCGCTTCTACGAGTGAATCTATCTGAGCAGAATACTTGTCCGTTAGCTTTTGGACGCTGTCCTCGGCATCCTTAATAAGATCTTCTGATACGCCCTCTATCTTTTTCAACGAATCGTTTGTTTCCTTTCTAGCATTTCGTATGCTTATTTTTCCATTTTCTGCCTCACTTTTCACTTGTTTCATCAATTGAAGTCTACGTTCTTCAGTGAGTGGTGGGATGTTGATGCGGATCTGCTCACCATCATTTTGTGGATTAAAACCTAAATCACTGTTGATAATAGCCCGTTCTATTTCTTGGAGCATGGTTTTTTCCCAAGGCTTGATGCTTATGGTTCGTGCATCAGGCGTGGTAACACCAGCAACTTGATTTAGTGGAGTCATTGATCCATAGTACTCTACGTCTATACCTTCAACCATGCTTGGCATGGCTTTGCCTGCTCTGATCTTAGCAAACGCAGATTGCGTGTGATCAATTGATTTCTGCATCATTTCTTGTGCAGTTTCTAGATAGATGTCAATTTCTTCCATAGTTAATGTATTAAGGTACCAACATTTTCGCCGGAAATGATCTTATTGAGATTTCCCTTTTCATTCATATCAAAAACAATGATCGGTAAGTTATTCTCCTGACAAAGCGTAAACGCAGTCATATCCATAATATTCAAATTGTTTTCGTAAGCCTTTTGAAAAGTGAGCTTATCGTATTTTTTTGCCGTTGGGTCTTTTTCCGGATCAGCGGTATAAACGCCATCTACTCTCGTTCCCTTGAGTACAACGTCCGCCTCAATTTCTACTGCTCGTAGACTTGCTGTGGAATCTGTGGTAAAATAAGGATTGCCAATTCCTGCTCCAAAAATCACAACACGTCCTTTTTCTAAATGCCGAATGGCTCTTCTCCGAATGAAGGGTTCACATACCTGCTCCATCTTTAGCCCTGCCATCAGTCGGGTGTACATACCATGTTTTTCGAACATACTTTGAAGCGCCATTGCATTGATGACGGTAGCAAGCATGCCCATGTAATCTCCCTGCACACGATCAATCCCACTCGCTTCTGCTTCAACACCTCTGAAAATATTGCCTCCACCGATCACTACAGCTACTTCAATCCCTTGATCAACTACCTCCTTGATTTCAGTTGCATATTGGGTGAGTCGATTGGAATCTATTCCGTGTTGCTGTTCTCCCATCAAAGCCTCACCGCTTAGCTTGAGAAGAATTCTCTTATACGTCATAATCAAGGGTTAAAAAAATCAAGCAAATATAAAGTTTATGTAGTCTATATTACTCGAATGAGATAAGGACTTGATTCTTCTCTACATTCTCTTTAGTCTCAACATGAATTTTACCAACCACTCCTTCCCCGGGAGATTTGATGACGTTCTCCATTTTCATTGCTTCCAATACTAGAAGCTGGTCATTGGCTTGAACCTGGTCTCCAACTTTCACGAGGACATCCAGAATAGCGCCTGGCATGGGGGCTTTGATTTCCTTAACCAAATTGGACTGCGCTGAGTACATGCCTAACTTCTCTAATACCTGGTCAATGTGGTCAGTTATTTTCAGCGTGATGACCTGGTTGTTGATCGACAGGGTTAGTTCTTTCCCGTCCTGAGCAACCACCTCCACGTCAAAGATGGTCTTCTCACCAATTAGTTTGAAGGAGGTCTCCGTGTTTTTGACCAGTTCAGGCGCAGCTGGGAGACCATCGATGGAGATTCCTTCTCTTGAACTAGTTAGTGTGACCGTTTTCTCGTTATTCAGTGTTATTTCAAGCATCGAGGTTAAGCAAAGTTTGCCCAAAAATATGCATTGTAATCAGGACTTAAAACTTTATCCACTAGTGACGATGGTCGATTGCTCACGGCTGAAATTTGCAATTCCTTTTTTTGTAGAAAAATACATTAAAAATGAAGTTTGATTAGTTCAAAAAAGCATATACTTTTGCAGTCCTTTTTTCCGGAAGTAATCCGGAAAGTTCTTTAAACATAATTGAGGGGAGATACTCAAGCGGCCAACGAGGACAGACTGTAAATCTGTTGGTGTATTCC
>CAZQJU010000098.1:0-14310 GCA_964593185.1 uncultured Roseivirgaceae bacterium | reverse complement strand
GACTGGTCTAATCATGTTAGAACGCATCTGTAGTTCTTAAGAGTGAAGGCTACAGTAGCTATGCATGGGAAAACCTAGATAATGTACATACGCTTAGAAGGTGGAGGGGAAAATCAAACGAATCATACTTAATTCCTCTTGATTGGAGTTGAGACTTTTTAGTCTATCAAGGCTATTAGGCTCTAAACGAAAACCAAACCGAAAACTACATAAAAAAGAAAGCCTCTAACACATTGTGCTAGAGGCTCTTCGAGTTTTAAGTTGCGGTCCGGACGGGACTCGAACCCGCGACCTCCTGCGTGACAGGCAGGCATTCTAACCAACTGAACTACCGGACCGTGCTTTTTAAAAGCGATTGCAAAAGTAAGCGTTTATTGCATTTTACCAATGACGAAAACAATATTTTATTTCGAATTTATCCTATCCTCTTTTAGCCTTTCATGGTAAGTTTGTACCACAACCCATTACACCTATGCAGTTAGATTTTGAGAAGCCCATCGCTGAGCTGGAATCCAAGCTTGCCGACATGAAAGAGTTGGCCAAAACAAGTGATGTGGACGTTTCTGAGGCAGTAAGCCAGCTGGAAGATAAAATAACAAAATTGAAAAAGGATACCTTCTCTAACCTTACCAGGTGGCAGAGAGTACAACTATCAAGACATCCTGATCGACCTTACGCATTAGACTACATTTACGAAATCACCGAAGATTTTATTGAGTTGCACGGCGATCGCACAGTCGCCGACGACAAGGCGATGGTAGGAGGGTTTGGAACCGTGGATAACCAAACGTTCATGTTCATTGGACAACAGAAAGGACGCTCTACTAAACAGCGTCAAATGCGAAATTTTGGGATGGCTAATCCTGAAGGCTACCGCAAAGCACTGAGGCTCATGAAAATGGCGGAAAAGTTCAACAAACCCATTGTGACGCTCATTGATACACCCGGAGCTTTCCCTGGGCTTGAGGCCGAAGAACGAGGACAAGGGGAGGCCATTGCAAGAAATTTGAAAGAAATGATGATGCTGAAGGTGCCGGTCATCTGCATTATCATTGGTGAAGGTGCCTCCGGAGGTGCCCTTGGGATTGCTATCGGTGATCGTGTGCTGATGATGGAAAATACGTGGTACTCGGTCATCTCACCTGAGTCTTGTTCGTCTATTCTGTGGAGGAGTTGGGACTACAAAGAGCAAGCTGCTGAAGCGCTCAAGCTCACCGCAAAGGATATGCTCAAAAACAAGCTGATCGACGGAATCATCAAGGAGCCATTGGGAGGAGCACACAATGATTTGAATGCGTCTGCTACTGAGTTGAAAAAAACCATATTGAAGCATCTGAAAGAGCTTCAGAAATTGGATGCTGGGGACAGATCCAGTCAGCGAATTGAGAAGTTTTCTTCCATGGGCGTGTTTGGCGAATGAGCAATCAGGTCAATTGGGTTGATCACATCATCAATGTATTGTCCGTAATCATCGGTGTATCACTGGCCTTCTGGGTCAACGATAGTGCAGAGCGGAGTAAAAAGGCTCGGGATCTGGAAGCCATCGTGGTCTCCTTCATAGATGAGCTAGCTTCCGACAGCGCTACCTATGTAGACTATCAGATACCCTTAAATATCAAACAAGTGGAAGACATTCAGGCTGTCATTCAATTCCTTGCGGCGAAGGAATACGACAGTCTGATTGTGTATTTTGAAAGTGCCATTGGGCTGAACAATTACGATCCTACTTCTACGACCTTTAATTCACTTTCGTCTTCCGGAAAACTGGAGCTAATTGAAGACTTTGCATTAAAGCAGGCGATCAATACGTATCATACGGTTGACGTTCAGGAGGCCGAACTTCGGGGTAAGTTCCAGATCGATTTCTACATCAACGAGCTTTTGCCATGGCTGATGTATAACCTTGACTTAACCAATCCGGACATGGAGAAGGTAGATAAAGTGAAATTGACCAACCTGTTGATTGTTTACGCTGGTATTATTGAAAACAAAATCAAGCAGTATGAGTATGTTGCGAAGGAAGCAGGTTCGTTGAAGGCTAAGTTAGAAGCAAAGGGTAAATCGTTTTAAATGTCAGTAGCAGCAACCATTCTGGGTGGATTATACAAGTTGTCGGGTTGGAAGGTCGACGGGACCAAGCCTGCACTTTCAAAGTATGTCATCATTGTAGCGCCACATACGAGCAATTGGGATTTTTTCGTTGGGTGGGGAGCACGAAATGTCATCGGCTTTCGGCCGAACTTTCTGGCCAAGAATTCACTCTTCAAGATTCCGTTTATCGGCTGGTTTTTGAAGTTCATTGGGGGAGTACCGGTGGATCGATCAAAGAAAACCAATATGGTAGATCAGGTTGTTCAGTTGTATCAGGAGCAGGAGGCTTTTATCATGACCATTACACCGGAAGGTACGCGCAGTTACGCGCCTGAATGGAAGACGGGCTTCTACCGTATCGCTCATCAAGCAAAGGTGCCAATTGTCAAGATTGGTTTTGATTACCGAACGAAGACGATATTCATTGATAAGCCATTTTACACTTCTGGTGACATGGAAGCAGAAATAGAAGAAATCAAGGGGTATTTCAGACAGTTTCAGGGAAGGAATCCTGAAGATGGGGTAAAATAAAAAAAGCCTCCGTGTTGGAGGCTTTCCGATTATTTCTTTGCCGTGGTGGCCTTCTTTCGTGTGGTTCTTCTTTTTGGCTTCACTTCCTCCTCGATGACATCTTCGACATCAGAAAGAATTCTTCCACAGTGCTCACATACAATGATTTTCTTCTTCTCTCGAATCTCAGCTTGCTTTTGAGGCGGCACAACGTTGAAACACCCGCCACATGCGCCCCTTTTCACAGGAACCACCGCTAGGCCATTTCGCATGTTTGCTCGTACTTTTTCGTAGGACTTCAGTAGTCGCTCCTCCACTTGCTTGGTGGCCTTGGCCCGCTCTTTGTCCATCTTTTCTTCGTCCGCCTCCGATTCTTGAACAATGGATTCCAGCTCTTCTTTTTTGCCTTTTAGGTCTTTATCTCTTTCGCCTAGTAGGGCTTTTGTTTCTTCAGCCTCTGCTTCTTTTGCTTCGATTTTTTCGTAGGCCTCTTTTATGCGTTTTTCCAGGATCTGAATTTCAAGCTGCTGGAGCTCAACCTCTTTGGTGATCGCATCGTATTCACGATTGTTGCGCACATTCATTTGCTGCTCCTCGTACTTCTTGATCAGCTTCTCTGCATCTTTAATAGCAGATCTGTTGGCCTCGATGGCATCCTCTAATTCTTTCTTTTCTTCTTGCTGTTTCTCAAGCCTTGTTTGGTATCCCGCTATTTCATCCTCTAAATCTTGAACCTCTTCTGGAAGGGCTCCTCTTACTTTTTTGACTTCATCAATTTTGGAATCTATTGCTTGAAGTTTTACTAGCGCTTCCAGCTTCTTAGCTACTGTATTTTCCATTCAGTGTTTATAGATATTTGATCGGATTTGTGTCTACTTTCGACAAATGAAACGCAAAGTTAGCGAAAGTTTTACTTAATTCATCGTGAAGTAAATCTTTAGTGTACACCTCACTTTCATAATGTCCAATATCCGCAATGATAACCTCTCCGTTTGCTTCAAAATACTCATGATACTTGAAATCGGCGGTGATAAACACGTCGGCTTTCTTTGCCTTGGCCGTGGACAACAGAAAGGACCCTGAGCCACCGCAGACAGCCACCGTTCGAATGGACTCTTTGATAGTGGAGGTTGCTTTGATCACCTTTAGGTTCATGGATTTTTTGAGATGGTCAAAAAACGCGTCAGGGCTCATTTCCGCCGGAAGGGTACCCATCATCCCGGCACCAATTTCTTGATTTTTGTTCAACAGCTCTGAGACGTAGTACGCCACTTCCTCGTAGGGGTGTGCAGCTTTCATTGCATGGAGGACTTGGCGTAGCTCATGCTTACGAATGAGCACCTCAATACGTGCCTCTTTGACGTGTTCGATTGATCCCTTCGTTCCAAAAGCAGGGGTTGATTGGTCATTTCCCCGAAAGCTTCCCATACCATCCACTTGAAAACTGCAATGGTCGTAATTGCCGATGTTGCCGGCACCTGCGTTGAACAAAGCGTCAAGCACGGGTTCTTTATCGGCTTCTGGCACAAAGACAGTGAGTTTTGCTAAGGTGGCGTTTTTCGGTTGGAGTACTTTTAGGTTTTGCAAACCAATGCGTTCACAGATCTTATGATTAACACCTGTATGGACATGGTCAAGGTTGGTGTGAATCGCATAGATGGCGATGTCGTGTTGAATGGCCTTCCGGACACATCGATCAATCCAGTGCTTTTTGCCCAGGCGTTTGAGACCCTTGAAAATAAGGGGATGGTGTGCAATGATCAGATCTAAACCATTTGCAATAGCTTCATCGACCACCTCTTCCGTGACATCTAGAGTGATGAGCGCACCAGAGCAGTCGTCGTTACGGTCGCCTAGGAGCAAACCTGCATTATCGTAGGACTCTTGCAACGATGGATTTGCCCATCGTTCCAGCATGTCCGTGATCTCTTTAATCTGCATTTAACTAAGGATAATTTTACGTAGGGTTGAAGTTAGGAATACTTTTTGCAAATGGTGTATAAATACCTACTTGTCATTAAAGCAATCATTAAATTTGCCCGTGCGGTCTTTATTTTCAGTAATAACGGTATTTCTTGTCTTTTCCCTATCTGCTCAAATTGTAGACGATTCTACTAAGCAAGTGTATGGTCCGAAGACGACCAAGTTCATTACGGAGCTTGAGATTTTGAACAATGACGGTGACTATCAGACCTTAGATACGTCTATTTACTTGTTCGAACGACAGTCTGTTGTAGATAAGTCTGCCAGGACTTTGCAAAACCTGGGAGTGATTGGCACCGCACAATTCCCGATCTTTCATACACCTGCCGAGCTAATCGGTCGCTCTTCCGGCTTTTCAGCGTATTCACGTTTTGCGTTTAGGCCTGAGGATATCCGGTTTTACGATACAAAATCACCTTTTCTGGAGTTGTTTGGATTGTTGGGAGGGGGCAACCGAAACATTATCGACATCGGATTCTCTCGAAATGTAGATAAAAGATGGAACATTGGCTTCGACTACAAAGTGCATACCGTGGATAAGCAGCTGGCAAGAGATGGGCAAGGGGATCGCCAGGTAGAAAGTGCTGCTTTCGCCGCTTACACCCACTATAAGCACGAAAAGATTCCCTACCAGATCATGTTCCAATACACCCAACTCAACCACAATACTGTTGAGCTGGGAGGTGCCCGGTTCTTTACCAGCGAAAACCGGAGAACAGATTTGTTTCAATTTGAGACCGCACTACTTCGACTTGAGGACGCTCAAACCAATGTCAAAGATCGCCGCATCCACATCTATCAGGATTATCAACTTGCCGAGCAGTTCCAGATATACAATATATTGGACCGACACACGGAGCAGCACAGTTTTGAAGACTTTGCGGGAACCTCCAGCAGTACTTACAATTCCTACACGGACTTTTACACCAATTTTTTTATTGATGAAGACTCTACCTATCAACGAGCAAATTTCACTGAACTAAGTAACGAGGCAGGAATAAAAGGAGACATTTCATCTGTATTTTACCGAGCCTACTTGAAGTTTCGGTGGGTAGACTTTTCCTACAACTTTCTGGATCCAACCGGTCGGGCATTCGAACAATTTGTGGGAGGGTATGCCAGGTTCAAATGGAGAGATAAATTCTCCATCGTTGCCGATGGTCAGTACATTCTGGGTGGCGGTTATGACTTCAAGGGTACCTTGTCCAGCAACTTAATAAACCTATACTATCGGACTTCCAACTACGCAGTGCCCTATGTTTACAACAATTACTTCGGGAATCACCATGAATGGAGTAACTCCTTTGATCCAACATTTACGAACACCTTGGGTGGAAATATCCGCGCTCGATTTAAGTTTTTGGAGGTAGTGCCTGAGGTCAATGTGACATCGTATCAAAACTATCTGTATTTCGATCAGGATCGGCAACCAGTACAGAACACCGGAACTTTTTTGATGACACGACTAGGGGGGCACGTCAATCTACGGTTTCTAAATGCCAAAGAGGAAGGTTGGCACCTGGAAAATCAGATTTACTACACAAATGTTGCCGGAGATGGTGCAGCACAGGTTCGGGTTCCAGAGTTGTTTTACAATGGAAGGATCTTCTGGAGAGGAAATTGGTTTAGTGACCTGGTTCCTTTTGAGGTGGGGTTAGACACCCATGCACGATCGGCGTATTTTGCAAATAATTTCGCCCCGGAAACGCAGCAGTTTTACTTGCAAGACGAATACGAGCTGGAGGGGTTTTACACCGCTAATCTTTTTATAAACATGCGTTTGGATAAGTTCTTCTTGTCGGTAAAATGGACACATATTGACCAACCCAATGATGGGGGCTACTTAGCCTCACCTTTTTATCCCGGACAGCCCAGAGCTTTGGATGTGAACGTAAGATGGATGTTTTTTGACTAATGAATGCGACAAAGACCACACTCGGACTAGAATTACCGACAGACCCCAGATGGGTCAACATTGCGGAAAAGAATATTGAGGATATTCTGGTAGATCATGCTTATTGTGAGCAGAAGGCCGCAAGTTCTTGTATATCCTTGATCGTCCAGTTTCCGGACAAGGAAGAGTTGGTGAAAGTACTCACGCCGGTGGTGGCCGAAGAATGGTCGCATTTTGAGTTGGTAATAGAACACCTGAAGCGAAGAGGTTACTCCTTGGGGAAGCAACGAAAAGATGAGTACGTGGCACGTTTGAATGGCCTGTTGAAGAAAGGAGGGAGCCGCGAGGAGCAGTTGGTTGAAAAGCTGCTTATGAATGCACTCATTGAGGCTCGGAGCTGCGAGCGATTTAAATTGCTATGGAAGCATATTGAAGATCAGGAATTATCCCGCTTCTATTACGATCTAATGGTCTCCGAAGCCGGTCACTATCACAACTTTCTGGATTTAGCGAAAGTGTACAAAGACACAGAGTACGTAGAGAACAGATGGACGGAGTTCTTAAAGTCCGAGGCTGAGATCATGCGTGATCTCAAACCTCGGTCAGATCGCATGCATTAAGCGTTTTCTGTTTCTTCCTTGTAAGCAAAGTCATGTACATTTTTAACGGCTCTGCCCGACGGGTCGGCAGCATTTTGGAAAGACTCATCCCAAAGGAGGGCCTCTGCAGTGCTACACGCGACAGACTTTACGGAAGGAACGCACTTGGCTGCAGTCTCCGATTCAAAATGTTCGTGGAAGATGTTTCGATAGAAGTACTCCTCTTTGCTCTTTGGTGTATTGACCGGGAACCGATACTTGGCAGCCTCAAACTGCTCATCACTTACTGCTACGGACGTATAGTCCTTTAGTGCATCAATCCAACCATACCCAACGCCATCCGAAAATTGTTCTTTTTGTCTCCAGGCGATCTCTTCCGGTAGGTAATCTTCAAAAGCTTTGCGCAATACCCACTTTTCGATTCGATCGCCCGTAATCATCTTTTCCTGAGGATCGACCATCATCGCCACGTCCAGAAACTCTTTATCCAGGAATGGGACGCGTCCTTCCACTCCCCAGGCAGCTAAGGATTTATTCGCGCGAAGGCAGTCATACAAATGCAACTTGCCCAGCTTCCGTATCGTCTCTTCGTGGAATTCTCGATCATTGGGTGCCTTGTGAAAGTACAGATAGCCACCAAAAATCTCATCAGAACCTTCTCCTGACAAGACCATTTTGATGCCCATGGATTTGATTACACGAGCGAGCAGGTACATTGGTGTTGATGCACGTATTGTGGTCACGTCGTAGGTCTCCAGATAGTAGATAACATCTTGCAAGGCATCCAGTCCCTCCTGAATGGTGAAGTTCACTTCATGATGGATCGTGCCAATATGGTCGGCTACCTTCTTTGCAGCGATAAGATCCGGAGAGCCCTCCAAACCAATGGCAAATGAATGCAAGGACGGCCACCAGGCCTTCTCTTGTCCGTCCGATTCCACGCGTTTAGAGGCATATTTTTTTGCTAAAGCAGAAACAATGGAGGAGTCCAGTCCTCCGGATAACAGGACTCCGTAAGGAACGTCGGTCATCAATTGCCTTCTGACAGACTGCTCGAAACTTTCTTTGAGCATCGCTATGGTTGAATTCTCCGACTGCTTAACGTGCTCGTAAGACGACCATTTGGGGTCGTACCATTTTACGGGTTCAGTCTGCTCGTTTGTGAGATAGTGTCCCGGAGGGAATACTTCGATCTTGTTACAATAGCCTTCCAGGGCTTTAAGTTCGGATGCGACGTACAGTCGTCCTTTGATATCCCAACCCATATACAGCGGAATGATGCCCATGTGGTCTCGAGCGATCAAATAAGATTCCTGACTTTCATCGTACAAGGCGAAGCCAAAGATACCGTTAAGCCGATTGAGGAAATCGCTACCGTTTTCTTGGTAAAGCGCTAAAATGATCTCACAGTCCGATTCTGTTTTAAACGCATACGGGTGCTTAAGTTCCTTTCGCAATTCACGATGGTTGTAGATTTCCCCATTAGCAGCTAGGACGGTTTTCTCATCTTGGGAAAACAATGGCTGCCTCCCGGATTGAGGATCCACAATGGCCAGCCTTTCGTGCGCTAGCAGGGCTTTTTTCCCTTCGTAAATGCCGGACCAGTCTGGTCCGCGATGTCGAATTTTGCGAGACTGCTCTAGTGCCTGGGAGCGTAGATCTCCACCTTCTTTTCCTATTTCAAAAATTCCAATGATTCCGCACATTGCTTAGTAAAATTGTAGTGTGGGGTCAAAATTGATATAAATTATTCAACTAAGCATTGAAAAAAATGAAAATATTCGTAGTTTAATTGAAAAGATTGAAATTTGACGAGGTTCAGGTTTTCTGTTTCTTCTTTTTTGCAGCGGGAAACAGGATATTGTTAAGAATCAGTCGGTATCCCGGAGAATTGGGATGAAGGTTGAGGTCTGTTGGGGGTTCGTTGACAAAGTGCTGATAATCTTCGGGATCATGTCCACCGTAAAAGGTCCAAAAGCCCCGACCCAGGACGCCATGAATGTACTTTGCTTCCGTGATACTAGGTGTCTGTCCCATCACGATGACGTCTCCTTTGACCAACTGTTTTTTGAATCCGGTCGTTTGCCCCATGAAGCCATGGATAATCTTTTCGTGGTTTTGGGTGAGCATGGTTGGGATAGGGTCCCATTTAGCAGAAAACTCAAAAAGTGTGAAGTAATCATTGTTTTCCGTGAGTCCCCGTTCGTTGGCTTGGTTATCGATATTCGAATACTCGTAGCGCATCGGATCCCGTTCGATTGTGAAGTTTTCAAAGGCGATGGTTTTTGAGTAGTCAAGCTTTGACTGTGCCCTTGGATCTGCCGGATCACCGTCATACATGTTTTCCACAATGTCGATTCCTTCAGATGCAAGTGCTATGTCGTAGGTATCGGTAGCAGAACACATGGCAAAAAGAAAGCCACCGCTAGCCACATAAGCTTTGATTTTTTGCGTTGTCGCGAGTTTGAGCTGCGAAACTTTGCTAAATCCGTGTTTCTTAGCTGACTGTTCGTATTCTCTTTGCTGTTGTTGGTACCAGGGAAAATGGTGATATGCACGGTAGAACTTACCATACTGACCCGTAAAATCTTCGTGATGCAGATGTAGCCAGTCGTATTGCGGAAGTTTGTCCCCCATAATCTCATCATCAAAAATTACATCGTACGGAATCTCTGCATAGGTCAAAACCAATGTTACTGCATCGTCCCAGGGTTGCTTACTCTTTGGAGAGTAAACCGCGATCTTTGGAAATTTTTCTAGTTTCATCACATCCATGTTACTGGAAGGGCTGGCAATTACGTTCAAGATGTCATTGGCTTGAGCATCAGAAATCACCTGATACGAGACGCCACGGATGATGCATTCATTTTCAAACACCTGCAGATGCTTGACCATGAAGCTTCCTCCTTTGTAGTTGAGCATCCAGTCAAGACTCACATCTTTCGTTAAGATCCAATAGGCAATCCCGTAGGCTTTTAGATGGTTCGTTTGCGTCTCATCCATCGGAATCATGATGTAAGCCGCCTTGGCTGAAATGCCAATATTTAAAATAATCAGTAACAATATTCCCCGCATATGCATCACTTTTGTGAATACAACGTTAATCAAAACCTAGTGGTTTCTAAACCTAATCTATGAACCTAAGAGAGAACATCAAGGAAGGCATTAAATCCATCAAGGCCAACAAGCTCAGAACGATCCTAACCGCATTATTGATATCCATTGGCATTACTTCTTTGGTAGGGATTCTGACCGCGGTGGACGGGATCCAAAATTCCATTGATAAAAGTTTTTCAAGTTTAGGCGCAAATACCTTCGACATTGAAGATCGTCGAACTTCCCGAGGATCCTCAGGAGGGAAGAAACAAAAGAGGTATCCGAAAGTGACGTACAATCAATTACTTCAATTCAAAGAGAAATACGAGGGTCCCGGCACCGTTTCGATTTACACGGTAATCACCGGGCAGGCTGAAGTAAAGTACGGAACACAAGTCACCAACCCAAATCAAATCGTCCGTGGAGGTGATGAGAATTATTTGATTGTGGATGGATACGATGTAGATAAGGGGCGCCCATTTTCCGCAACTGAAAGTGTCAATGGAAGTTATGTTGCCCTGGTAGGAAATGATGTAATCGAAGAGTTGTTTCAAGACGAAAGTCCCATTGGAAAGAAAATTGGGTTGCTGGGATCTAAATTTAGAATTGTGGGGACCATTGCAGAGCAGGGGGGCGCAAGTGGAAACTCCAACATTGATCGGACCATTATTATTCCCATGCAGACGGCGAGGATCATCGCCCCAGAACGTAATTTCGGTTACGAAATAGCCGTCGCTGTCCAGGATGCCACGCAGATGGAAAATGCGATGGCAATTGCTAGAGGTCTGATGAGAGCCATACGTCAGGATAGACCAGGCGAAGAAGATTCCTTTCGACTTCAAGCTAGTAAATCCCTTGCTGAGCGAATTGGTGAGATTACAGGAAATTTGCAGATAGGTGGCTTTGTTATTGGCTTTCTAACGCTGCTGGGTGCATCGATAGGACTTATGAACATCATGTTGGTCTCTGTGACGGAACGAACTCGCGAGATAGGAGTGCGCAAAGCCCTTGGCGCCACACCCCTCAAGATTCGGCAGCAATTTCTAATCGAGGCAATTGTGATATGTCAAATGGGTGGCATCGGAGGGATCATCCTCGGCATCTCCATCGGAAACCTCACGTCCACATTGCTGTTTAAGTCAGATTTTATTGTTCCGTGGCTATGGATGTTCATAGCGGTTTTGATTGGCGTAGGGGTAGGATTAATATCTGGCTATCTTCCTGCGCGTAAAGCAGCCAGATTAGATCCAATTGAATCGCTCAGATTCGAATAGGAACCGATTTACTTGAGATAGACCCGTTCTTTCTTGTTGAATTTGTTCCTGTATTTCAACATAAAGCCATTTTTGCCCCATTTTTTAATGGTATATACATAAGGTATCCTACGTCTTTCCTCTGTAAATGAATCGTACGTTAGGATCATCTTCTTCTTGTCTAAGGTCCAGTTTCCGCCAAGCTTGGCATAGTTGTTTCGGTCATGATAGAAGCCCCCGTCGATTCGGATGGTGAAGTTTTCACCAATCTCAAAATAGGGTGTCTTACTCTTTACGTCCAGGACAGTCCATTTTTGCTTGGAACCGAGCACCTTTTGAATTTTGGACTGTTTTTGTGCAGTAACCATGGTAGCGACCATTAGAAATGCGAAAAGTAACTTTATTTTCTTCATGACTGTTGATTTTGAGTTCTATCTTAGGATTTCAAATACTGTGCCTAAATGAGTTTGACCGAAAAAATTAAAGCGAATATCCGTGATGTGCCTGACTTCCCAAAACCAGGAATTCTATTTAAAGACATTACACCGCTGCTTCAGAATGTTCAACTGAGTCATGAAATTACAAAAGCGCTAACGGTTGCCTGGGAGGACCTCGCCATTGATGCAGTGGTAGGAATTGAATCAAGGGGATTTATTTGGGGAAATGCCATGGCACAAGAAATGAAGGTACCTTTTGTGCCCGTCAGAAAAAAGGGAAAGCTACCAGCCGAGACTTTTTCGTACACGTATGACCTTGAATACGGCAGTGCGGAAGTCGAAATTCACAAAGACGCCTTGCAAAAGGGGATGAACGTGCTGGTTCACGATGATTTACTTGCCACTGGAGGTACTGCAAAAGCCGCGGCAGAATTGATCAAGATGAGTGGGGGAAAGGTGATTGGGTTTTCCTTCCTGGTAGAGCTCTCGTTTCTTAACGGCAAGGAAGTTCTTCTGGGGGAGCACCTTTCAGTCAAAAGCCTAATCACTTATTGAGTCGGCTCTCGAAGCATTACCTGAACTAAATTGGCTCGCCCGATCGCGTTGAAACGGATGGAAAGAAAAGACAATGCCTCGTAGGAAGCGCAAGAGTCAGGAGGGCTGAGACGGTAATGAAAGTACTTTTGGTTGCGTTGATAAAGCTCATGCTCTTCCGGTTGCCCTAAAAGACTTTCGATTTCATTTTGGGTTCCTTCAAGTAAGACAGTCTGATTTTCAACTATGTACGTTGCAATGTCCAGTCGATAACTGGAACAATTGGTGTTTTGGTCTGTCCACTTTGCCTTGTTAAAACCCTCAAGACTAAGTTTGCTGTAGCACCCGGTGGTGAGTAGGGAAATGATGAGTATATACCGTAGATTTTTCATTGAAGTAAGCATTTACATCTTGCCCTTCGCCATTTTCATTAGCTTTCCAGCAAATACAAAATCGTTAAGTTCTTTCACATCGGAGTCTCCTATGTCTGTACTCGTACCTTTCCAGAGCACCCGACCTTCAAACATGTAGTTAATGAAATCACCAACCTGAAGGACAGAATTCATGTCATGGGAAACTACGACAGTGGTCATGTTGTATTCGTCAGTCAAGTCTTTAATGAGATTGTCAATTCGAATGGACGTTTGAGGATCAAGCCCTGAATTGGGCTCATCACAAAAGAGGTAGTTGGGCTTATTGACGATGGCCCGTGCAATACCTACCCTTTTTTTCATTCCACCCGAGATCTCAGATGGCATCTTCTTGTTGACATTTTCAAGACCTACGCGCTCAAGACAAAAATTTACACGATCCAACTTCTCGTCGTAGGCTTGTTTCGTCAGAACATTCAGCGGAAACATGACATTTTCTTCTACGGTCTGACTGTCGAATAGCGCACCACCTTGAAATAACATTCCCATCTCCCGTCTAACCTCGGTTTGGGTCTCTTTGTTTGCGCGAGTAAATTCTCGTCCATCGTACGATACGTCACCCGTATCAGGTTTTACCAACCCCACCATGCATTTAAGCAATACGCTTTTACCGGTACCACTCGCACCGATGATCATGTTCACGTTTCCACGTTCCAGTAAAATGGAAATGTCATGGAGTACCGTCTTGTCTGAAAAGGACTTTGATATGTTGCTTACTTCGATCATAATGTCAGTAGAGGAGCTAGTAAGTAAGCGAGTAGAAAATCTGCGACAATGATACCAATGCAACTGTTGGTCACCGCTCCAGTAGATGCTTTTCCCACCTCTAAGGCACCGCCTTCGACGTAGAACCCTCGAAAGGAGCTGATGGCAGCTACAATAAACCCAAAAACCAGGGCCTTGATAATCGCAAATTTCACCTGAAAAGGGTTGAAGTCCATTTGGATCCCGGTGATGTAATCAGCACCCGTAATAACGTTTGTGAATTCAGCGGTGATGTATCCACCATAAATACAGATGAAGCTGGAAATGATAACCAACGCAGGAAACATCACAACGGAAGCAAGAATCTTTGGAAGGGCCAGGTAAGAGGCTGAATTAATCCCCATCACTTCAAGCGCGTCGATTTGTTCGGTGATTCGCATCGTACCCAACTCACTGGATAGGTTGGAGCCCACTTTGCCCGCATAAATGATGGCCATAATTGTCGGCGCTAATTCCAATAACGTCATATCACGCACCACCAGCGCCACAATGGGATCGGCGATGTATGGAGCAATTAGGTTGTAAGCCGTCTGCACGGTAGTTACTGCACCCATGAATGCAGAGATGATCACAATAATGAAAATCGACTTGTATCCCACCTTGATGCATTCATCAAAAAAAAGCTCAACATAGGTTCGAAAGGATTCCCTTCGAACAAATAGTTGACCCACAAACAAAACGAATTTTCCGAGGCTCTTCATGTATGACCGTCCCTGA
>CAZQJU010000097.1:0-14373 GCA_964593185.1 uncultured Roseivirgaceae bacterium | reverse complement strand
TATCCGCTTCTCCAAGATCAAGCTTTGCAAATAAATGCGCCACTTTGATCACGTCTTCCTGATACACCATGACCCCATACGTATCTGGCATGATTTCGCGAAGTACCGGGTGTGCATCCAGCCTTCTTTCAGGATACCTGTAGCGTAGAATATACTCACGCATCATTCCTGACTTTGCCACACCTGGACGAATGATGGAACTTGCCGCAACCAAGCCCAAATATTCGTTGACTTGAAGTTTTTTCATAAGCATCCGCATCGCCGGTGATTCGATGTAGAAGCATCCAATGGCATCGGCTTGACGCAGTTTATTGTTCAGTTTAGGATCCTGCTTGAATTGGTTGAAATTATGAATGTCGATCTGTGGTTCATCCGGACAGTTTCGTTGAACAATGGCAAGAGCATCCCGAATTTTACTTAGCCCACGTTGACTAAGTATGTCAAATTTGAAAAGCCCCACATCTTCAGCCACTATCATGTCGAAATGGGTTATTGGATAACCCTTTGGTGGAACAGAGGTGGCCGTAAAATGGTGTATCGGCTTATCTGCTATCAATACGCCTCCCGCATGAATGCTCAGATGACTTGGAAAATTGAGAAGCCTTTTGCCATACCTGTGAATCAGCTGGCCAATATGGTCTAAGTCCTTTTCAGGTGTCTGCCCAATTTTTTCAATCTCATGGGGTGGTAGACCAAACACTTTCCCGAGTTCGCGTGTGATCCCTCGGTGCTGAAAAGTACTGAAGGTCGCCAGAAGTGCTACGTTTCCATTTTTTCCAAAGCGTTCAAAAATGTACCGAGTGATGTCGTCACGGTCTTTCCAAGAAAAGTCAATATCAAAATCAGGCGGATTCTGACGGAAGAGATTAATAAAGCGCTCAAAGTACAGGTCCAGTTCTATGGGATCTACGTCGGTAATTCGCAAAAGATAGGCTACAATACTGTTGGCGCCACTGCCTCTTCCGACGTAATAGTACCCTTGGCTTCGGGCATAGTTGAGGATATCCCAATTAATCAGAAAATAGGAGATGAACCCCTTTTCTTTAATCATGGAGAGCTCCATGGAGAGCCGGTCCAGAATCTCGGGCTTTGGTTCCTGGCCATACCGATAGGGTATTCCTGCATAGCAGAGTTGGGTAAGTTTTTGAACATCATCTTCTTCGGATCGCCCATAGGTTTTTAGGTTTTGATGTTCGAGAGGGTCATTGAAAGTGAATTCGATGCTGCAGTCTTTCAGAAGGTTTTTTGTGTTCACAATAAGCTGAGGATGGTCCTTGTAAAACGCAAACAGTTTTCCTAGCGGATACATGATGTCATTGGGTTGTCCTTCTTCTGTCTTAGGTAGTCTACTGAGTAGCTGGTTGGTGTCTATCGCTCTTAGCAAGCGATGCATATTGAAGTGGATTTTATGATCCTTTTCACCCGATTGGAATGAAACCGTTTGCAAAATGACCAGCTTGTCTGTACAATGAATCCACTTTGTTCCTTTAAGCTTGAAAATGTCCTTAGGTCGAATCCCGACAAATTCATTTGGGCCTAGGCGTTGATCTAAGGAAGGTGAGAATGGATAGATGACGTATGCATTCTTGAAAGAGGGTGCTTGTTTGGGAATTTTTTCATTGCGACAGAGATGACCAGAAAGGAATTCATTCAGTTCTCTAAAACCAGCATTGTTTCTGGCAATTCCAATGAATTGCTGATGGACGCCGTTTCGAAAATCAATACCTACGATGGGTTGAATATTGTACTTAGGGGCTAGCCGTACAAAATTTAGGCACCCTGAGGTTGAATTGATGTCCGTCAACACTAGTTCACTCGCGCCACATTGCTGCGCTGAGGCTAAGAGTTCCTTTTCGCTGAGTGTACCGTATTTAAAGCTGTAATATGTGTGAGTATTCAAATACATTGGCGGTTTTTTAGCGCTGACCTTGTGGTCTACTGCAGAGTAGAATGCCGAGATGATCAAAAATCATGATGTATTCGATATCCTTAGATCGCCTTTAAAGGGATTGAAGGTGCGGATCGCATTTAACCCCAACGCCTTGGCCCTAACCAAAGACCGATCTCCGTGCTTTTTTTTGATCCAGTCCATTTCTTGATAGAGATGAATGATCTCTTCATTGTCCTCAAATAGATTGATCTGGTAGTTTCCGTGAACGAGGCTACTGAAGCGGACGCCCACAAGTCGTACTAGTAATCGGCGGTCAAACAGCTTGTCAAATAACTCGGCAACTTTTGGGATTAACACATGATCAGCCGACGTGTAGGGGATGCGAATCTGTTGCGTATGGGTATTGAAGTCTGAGTAGCGGATTTTGATTGCAACGCAGGCGGTGAGCTTGTTTTCGTCCCTTAATTGATAGGCCAGATGTTCTGTCATAGCCAAAATGATGGCTTTTAGACGGGTTATATCTGTTGTGTCTTTGTCAAAGGTTTGTTCCGTCGAAATCGATTTTCTTTCAGAATACGGAACCACAGGTGCATAGTCGATTCCATTGGCTTTGTTCCACATCGCAGCTCCATTTTTTCCGAAAATTTGAACAAGCATTTCTTTTGGCATTTGTTGGAGCGTGTAGACCTTCCGTACACCCAAACCTCTGAGGGTCTGATACGTTTTGTCTCCGATCATGGGAATCTTTTGAACTGATAGCGGAGCTAAAAATGACTTCTCTCCTCCGGATTTGATCCATATTTTATTGTTAGGTTTCGCTTCTCCTGTCGCCACCTTAGATACCGTCTTGTTAATCGACAGTCCAAAAGAGATAGGCAGTCCCGTGTTATCAATCACTTTGTTACGTAATGCAGATGCTAGCTTGAAGCACCCGAAGAAGCGATCCATTCCTGTCAGGTCAGCATAGAACTCATCAATGGAGGTCTTTTCAAAGACTGGAACGCTTTCTCTGATAATCTCAGATACCTCCATCGAAAACTTTGTGTAATCCACATGGCTTCCTTTGATGACTATTGCCTCTGGGCAGAGTTGCTTTGCCAGTTTCATGGGCATGGCTGAATGTATGCCAAACCTTCTCGCTTCGTAGCTGCAGGCTGCCACTACCCCTCGGTCACTTGAACCGCCAATGAGGATAGGCTTACCGATTAACTGGCTATCTCTTTTCCGCTCGACGGAAACAAAAAAAGTGTCCAGGTCCATATGTAGAATGAAGGAACTCATGAGGACATAAAAATACTAATATTTTTAGTAATTTCCTTCAAAAGTGTTTCTCTTACATTGCCTGATGACCAAAGTTTTTTCTTTGGGTTGATAGCAAAAAGCTATAGCATAGCCAATCTTTCAGTATATCTTTGGCGTTCGTCTTGTAAATAGTCACCCAACTATCTCAGAGTTTTGCAAAACTTAAAACGCATCATTGTAATCTGTATGTTCTGGAACTGCTTTGCCGCAGTGGGTCAAGACATTGAAAGGCAGAAAGCAGGTTGGCTTTATTTGTTAACGAATAGCCTTAATTGGCCAGGAGATCCAAGTGAATACGTAGTTCGGGTGATTACTCAAGATCGAGAACTCGCTTCAGCCTTTAACACGATGGCCAATAAGCGCCAGATCAATGGTAAGCCCATTAAGATCAGCTTTAGCAACTACGTTTCCATTCCTGATGGCCTACAGGTATTGTATGTTACAGAGGATTACAGTGAAACGTTGCAGGATGTTATTGATGATATTGCGGGGAAGCCCATTCTGATCATCACGGAAGGGTCATCAGATCAGGAGTATATGATGATCAATATGGTCGATTTACCAGATGGTCTTTCTTTTCAATACATGAGCGCAAACATCCAGAATCAGGGAATACGTTTGAAGCCGGAGTTTCGGGATTTAGGAGGCGAAGAAATCAATGTTGCAGAGCTCTATGCAGAGGCAAAGAGTTCGGTCAGAAGCATGAAGGATAGATCACTTTCTGGAGCTGGTCAACTGGATACCCTAAATATGTTAACTGCCGTGGCTGTAAAGCTTGGGAGTTCGTTGTACAATCAGGCAAATGAAATGGAGGCAGAGATCGCTCGTCAGAAAGTGGCTTTGGATAAGGTATTGAGACTGCTTGCAGAACGCGGTGTTCAATTGGATGAAATTAACCAAGCAATTGCACTCAAAAAAGACAGTATACGGTGGGGGCGTCAGTTGATAATAGAGCAAGCCGCGAGCATCGACCGTGCAGAACAGGTAATTGAAGACAAGGACGCTGAGCTTGCCCGCCTGAAGTTGGTTCTGGACAACCAGCTGGAAATTTTAATTTTCCTGGTTGCTTTCGCTTTATTGTTCATCCTGGCATTGGTTTTAGCCTACAAGGCATACCATGCAAGGCAAAGGGCGGCCAAGAAGTTGAACGAACAGAAGCAAGAACTCGATGAGCTGCTGGAGCGGTTGAGGTCTACGCAAGATCAATTGATATTGAGTGAAAAGCTCATGGTAGTCGGGTCCCTCACAGACAGCTTTGCCAACGAAATTACCAACGCTATCAACTATGTGTTTTCAGGAACACATGTCATCGAGAAGCGCTTTGCGGAGACGAGGGAAGTGTTGAATGACGTCAGGCAGCTCAGTACCGAGGACAGTCAGCTGAAAATGAAGATGAAGGTACGGGCTATTGCAGAAAAAAGCAGCAAAATTGAGTTTGATGATTATGACTCGGTCATTGAAACCATGATCAGCAGCGTCGCCGTTGGGGCAGAAAAAATAATTGCCATTCTAAAGGATCTAGAGCCCTACACCCAATTCACTGAGTTGGGTAAGTTTGGACTTACCGTTTTGGGCAGATCAGAAGATGAACAAAAGGAAGATGCCGGATGAAAAAAAGGAATTTGTTAGATGCATTCCACAGATAGCATATGATTAATCCATCGAAAAAAATGGGGTTTTTATCTGGAAGAAGTACTTTCTTTAGCGAGAGGGTAGATGCTATGAGAATCTTTGCTATATATTTGATTTTTTCGAATAAGATCGTTTTGCCTAAATCACTAAAGCGTTTTAAAGAAGGTTTGAAATACTATTTCTCAATTTTATGCATCGTTGCATGCTTTGCTGTGTCCGCGCAGGGTGTTGACCAGCAAAAAGTAGACATAGTGTTTTCAGCAGCCAATAACATCGTTTGGCCAACCCAACCAGACGAATACCTCATCAAGGTTATTTCGCAAGATCGCTCACTTACCAGTGCATTTAGAGATGCTGCGGAGAGCAGACAAATCAATGGAAAACCGGTCACTATCAGTTCCAGTAGTTATGTTTCGATACCCGAAACACTAGAGATCTTGTATGTCTCTGGTCAGTACAATGGGACGCTTCAAACGATCATCAATCGTATTACAGGGAAACCCATTCTAATCATCACTGAGCAATCCACAGATCAGCAGTACATCATGGTGAACCTGATTAATGCTCCATCCGGCATCGGTTTTGAGTACAATCGGGCAAATATGAGTAATCAAGGTCTTTCGGTGGGAACAGGTTTTTCTGATCTGGGAGGCCAAGAGATCAATGTTGCCGCACTGTATCGGCAGACTCGTGATTCAGCAAGAGCCATGGAAGAACGGTCAAGAGCGGTTCAAAAGCGCATAGATTCACTGAATTTAAACATGGCTGTTGCCTTCAAGATCGTGACGGATCAAACCACGCAGATTGAAGTTGGAAAACAACAACTTGCACTTCAAAGCAAGGTTTTGGACAGCCTTACCATCGCCCTTCGCAATCGTGAGGCAGAGCTAGTTCGCCTGGGGCAAGAGATTCGTGCTCAGCAAGATACGCTGCAGCAGGGTCAGTTGGAGTTGGAACAGATGGACAAGCTCATCGAGAAAAGAAATGCTGAAATCGCTGAGAAAGAAGCCGAGCTTGATCAAATGTTTAAATATGTTTCTAACCAGGAACAGACTCTCATTCTATTGGTTGCTTTTCTCGTCTTTTTGGTGTGTGCCCTCATATTTGCCTATCGCGCGTACCAGGCCAGAAAAAGAGATGCCCAGAAGTTGAACGAGCAGAAAGAAGAACTCAAAGAGTTGTTGAATGAATTACAGTCCACGCAGAAGCAGCTTATTCAGTCTGAAAAGATGGCTTCGCTGGGTACGCTTACCGCTGGGATTGCGCATGAAATCAACAATGCGATCAACTACGTGCATTCTGGTATCCATGTGCTAAACAATAAGTTCTCTGATATGAAGCCCATGATGGCCAACATCAAAGCGCTGAAGGAGGATGAGGCTGATCTGAAGGTTAAGGTCAAAGAGATCATAGACCAGAAGAACGAAATTGAGTATGATTCCTATGAATCGGTCATGGATACGATGATCAACAGTATTCAGGTAGGAGCCGAGCGTACCATTAGTGTCGTGAAAGGTCTTAGGACTTTCTCCCGAGCTCAGGAAGAGAGCATGTCGGAAATCGATATTCATGAGGATATTGATGTGGCACTATTGCTATTAAAGAATAAAGTCAGGCCTACTTTAAGAGTTGAAAAAGTGCTTGCTGATGACCTGCCTACTATGTATGGCTATCCTGGTCAGGTAGGCCAGGCGCTGCTTAATCTCATTGGGAATGCAATGGATGCATGCGGCAACGAAAAAGACTCCGTTGTGACGATCAAGACAGGTTTTGTGGAGGACAAGGTAATTGTGACCATCAGAGACAATGGAACTGGTATAAAGAAAGAAGATCTTGACAAGATTTTTGATCCGTTCTATACTACGAAAAAAATTGGTGAGGGTACAGGCCTAGGTCTTTCGATAACGTATGGCATTATCGAAAAACATAATGGAAAAATTGCCGTTAAGTCCGTTTTTGGTAAGGGAACAGAATTCAAAATTGAGTTACCTTTGAACATTCAACCGCAACATAAATGAGTTCAGAAAGACTTTCATTGATCTACCTGGATGATGAAGAAATCAATCTTATCTTATTCAAAGAGATGTTTAAGAAAGACTTCGACATTCATACAACTACTTCGCCTCATGAAGCAATTGACTATGTAGTTAGCAATGATTTGGATTTCATCTTGACGGATCAACTTATGCCAGTAATGACCGGAGTAGAGTTTTTGAAGGAGCTACAGGGAATGGAATACCCCTCAAACCCGAAGAAGATCATTATTTCTGGTTATACCAAAGAGGGTGAAGTAAGTGAGGCGATTGAACAGAAAATGATTGATAAGTTTGTAAGTAAGCCATGGAGCTATGACAAGCTAAAAGACCTTCTCCTGACCATTTAATCAATCTTATTGAGAGCAATTAGACATTGATTTTATCTCAATGTCAGTAAATTAGTTACAAATGAGCATACTAGTTACTGGAGGAGCGGGGTTTATAGGCAGCCATACCGTCTTAGAACTTCTAAATGCCGGAAAAGAAGTAACCGTTATTGACAACCTTAGCAACAGTAAAGTCAACTCACTTAATAGAGTACAGGAAATCACTGGGAAACAGGCGACTTTTTACGAAGTAGACCTAACGAACATTAATGAAGTAAGAAAAGTATTTGAGGAGCAGAAGTTTGAGGCGATAATTCATTTTGCCGCACACAAGGCAGTTGGGGAATCAGTTGCTGAACCCCTAATGTACTACCAAAACAATCTTGTCAGTACACTTAATCTGTGTGAGTTAATGAAGGAGTTTGGTATTAGAAATTTGGTATTTAGCTCTTCTTGCACGGTCTACGGAAACCCAGAGGAAGTTCCGTTGCTGGAGACCTCCAGAACGTCTGCATTAAATCCTTACGGCAGAACAAAGCTGTTTACTGAGCACCTGCTAAAAGATGTTCAGCTGGCCGATCCATCCTTAAACATTGCACTTTTACGGTATTTTAATCCTGTTGGTGCTCATAAAAGTGGGCAAATTGGAGAGGACCCTAATGGGATCCCCAACAACTTGATGCCTTACATTTCGCAAGTAGCCGTTGGAAAGCGAGCGAAGCTATCAGTTTTTGGAGGTGATTACCCAACACATGATGGGACAGGCGTCCGGGATTATATCCATGTGGTTGACCTAGCACTTGGTCACTTGAAAGCAATTGATAAATTAGCAGAAAATCCAGGTTTGATTGTGTACAATCTTGGAACGGGTACGGGATACAGTGTGCTTGATGTGGTAAAAGCTTTCGAAAAAGCGAGTGGGAAAAAGGTCCCCTACGAAATCGTGGATCGTCGCGCAGGAGATGCCGCTGAAGCCTTTGCAGACGTCTCTAAATCTAAAGAAGAGATGGGCTGGGAAGCGCAATATGGATTGGAGGACATGTGCGTCGATACATGGCGATGGCAGTCTCAAAATCCGAATGGGTTCGAGTAGGCTATCCCATTGAAGTGAAAGTCACCTGACTTGAGCTATTTTCCAGCGGTCACGACCGATTGGCACAAATTAAGCTGCTTTAATTACTTTTTAAGTGTGTGAGTAGTGAGTTCAATCATTTAGTCCATTTCTTTGTTACACATAGCAATACAAACTTTTTTGTGTGAAAAAGATACTGGTACTATTTGCCCACCCGAGATACGAGCAGTCTCGAACCAATAAGGCCCTCATACAGGGTATAGAGAAAATGGAAGGGGTAACCGTTCATGATCTGTATGAGCGTTATCCTGATTTTAATATTGATACCTACATTGAAAAGGATTTGCTCAGTCATCATGATGTTTTGGTTTGGCATCATCCGTTTTATTGGTACAGCTGCCCTCCGTTGCTCAAGCAATGGATCGATATTGTGTTGGAATTTGGTTGGGCCTATGGACCGGGTGGAGATGCACTGAATGGGAAAGTAGCGTTGAGTGTGCTTACGGCCGGAGGCACCAGAGAAGTTTATTGTGCAGAAGGCAAAAACCAATACACAATTCGTGAGTTTCTACGTCCTTTTGAACAAACAGCCCGACTTTGTGGAATGGAATACCTACCTCCATTTGGCGTTATGGGGACGCATAAGTTGACCAAGACGCAAGTGAGCACTCATGTGCAGCAATATCAAGAACTCCTGAAGTCTTTGCAGGGAAATGAACTTGAAATTCCTATCGGTGACAACTGCCAGTTTCTCAACGATTTACCCATACTCGACAAAATAGCAACAGAATGACCGGAAACTTCTTATTTCAGGCAGTGATCTATTTGAGTGCTGCAATAGTTTGTGTGCCGATTGCCAAGCGGCTGGGGCTTAGCTCGGTTCTGGGGTACTTACTGGCCGGGATTCTTATCGGTCCATATATCTTAGGATTTATTGGGGAAGAAGGTGAAGACATTCTGCATTTTGCAGAGTTCGGTGTGGTCATGATGCTTTTTCTGATCGGTCTGGAGATTGAGCCGAAAGCGTTTTGGAAAATGAGGAAGACGATTGTGGGACTGGGAGGATCTCAAGTGGTCATCACTGTCCTACTTTGCTTTGCTTTACTTTGGTTACTGGGGTATCCTTGGAAATCAGGTTTGACGATCGCTATGGCCATTGCGCTTTCGTCAACAGCCATTGTGCTACAGACCTTGAAAGAGAAGAATCTAATGGATACTGTGTATGGCGCTTCCTCTTTCTCAATCTTGCTTTTTCAAGATATTATAGTTATTCCGATGCTTGCGGTTGTCCCTTTGTTGGGTACGGTAGTTGAGACAGGTAGTGGGGATGGACATGATGCGGGTCATCCTTCCTTGTTGGAGAATCTACCCATAGGTCTGCAAACTGTCTTCGTTTTACTTTCCGTTGTCATTGTGGTACTTGCAGGACGTTACTTTTTCGTCCCTTTGCTACGCGTCGTTGCAAATACAAGGTTGCGAGAACTCTTCTCGGCCTCTGCCTTACTGATTGTGATCGCCATAGCGTACCTCATGGAGCTTGTCGGCCTGAGCCCCGCACTTGGTGCCTTTCTGGGAGGTGTGGTTTTAGCTACTAGTGAGTTTAAGCATGAGCTGGAAAGCAACTTAGAACCCTTTAAAGGGCTGCTACTTGGCTTGTTTTTTATTGCAGTGGGCGCTTCCATTAACTTCGGAATAATCATCGATAGTCCAATGGAAGTAACGTCATTGGTGTTCGGAGTGATCCTGCTTAAAGGGGTTGTTTTGTTTGTAGTGGCGTCAATTTTCCGCATCAATGTCGATCAAAAAATCTTGATTGCAGTAGGGTTGGCGCAGGTAGGAGAGTTTGCATTTGTGCTACTCTCTTTTTCCAGTCAACTAGGGATACTGTCAAAGGAGCAGTTAGACCTGTTCCTTGTCATAACCGCTATCTCCATGACTTTGGCACCGCTACTTTCAATTGTGAATGAACGATTGGTGTTACCACGGATTGGCACAAAGGAGGTTGCCGATCAGCCAATGGATACCATTGACAAAAAACATAAAGTGATTCTGGTTGGCTTCGGTCACTTTGGGAGTACCGTAGGGCGGTTTTTAAGAGCCAATGGAGTAGATGCTACTATTTTAGATCATGACTCCAACAGGGTAGATCTTCTGAGGAAAATGGGCTTCGAGGTATACTATGGTGACGCTACCCGGTCAGATCTGCTAGAATCTGCAGGCGTCAATGATGCAGACTTACTTATTTCGGCTATCGATGACCCAGATTCGACCCTTCAGATGGTTGAACTTTTAAGAGATGCATATCCAGACCTCAATCTAATGATTCGAGCAAAGAGCAGAGTAGATGCGTATCAATTGCTGAACCAGGGAGTCCAGCACATATATCGGGAGTCGTTAGATACCTCCATTCGCATGGCAGGGGATGCACTCCATTTTCTGGGTCACAGGAAGTACACCATTCTTCGCCAGGCGCAGAATTTTAAGAAATACGATGAGGAAAGCATGCGCAAACTGGCAGATAAGGTGCTAAACAGCGAGGAATATATTTTTAAGGCACGAGAGGAAATAGCCCAACAGGAAGCTTTGCTTAAAGACGACCTAAAGCGAGGAATCTTGGCTGAAGATGATACCTCCTGGGATAGCGAAACCATGCGATCAACCATACAAGGAAATAACTAGAAAAAGTACAGTATCATGAAGATTATAAAAGAGGAAACAGAAACCAAAGGACGGCTGGTCGCATTAGACGATCAACAGGAAATGGGTGAAATGACCTATTCAGTCGCCAACGAGGGGCAGCTGCTTATTGTTGACCACACAGGGGTAAATGAAGGGTATGAAGGAACGGGAGTCGGAAAGCAACTTTTTGAAGAATTGGTCCGAATTACAAGAGAAGAAGAACGAAAAGTAATGCCACTTTGTCCATTCACCCGTTCGATGTTCGAAAAGAACAAAGACAAATGGGATGTACTTCGGCACGGGTCTTTGTGATCAAAACTGTTTCATATTGTATAAATTGAACGTATGAGAAATTGTATACATACCCTGCTTTTCCTTTTTACCTTGACAGTAGGAGCGCAACAGCAGGAGAACATTGTTGCTGTCATTGATGATCTGACCGTACGATGGGATCAAGGGGCGATCAATTTAAAGACATATCAAGGAATTCATGAATTCTGCCTGGACGCTGCTTATCAAGCAGAAACGATTGAATTACTGGACGAAATTCACCATTGGGATACTACATTGTACTTTATTGTACAACAGAAATTTGATACTAGCAAAGACAAAGAAGCTGCTGCCACACTGGAAGATATTGAACGACTTGAGTCCGAGTATTCCACCATTAACTTCAAGAAGTTCATTCAGGATGAATGTACACAACTTAAGATTATTGAGGATTCATTTGATCAAGAGACCACACGGCAATTCGAAAAAGACATCCGTCAATTTGAAAAAGAACTCCAGAAGTATGTCAATAGTATCACCTTTCGAATTGATATCATCGATGAGCATATCCATCACCTGTCATTTGACTAGCAAATGACCGGCAGGACCCTGGCAATGGGGGATATCCATGGCAACCTTGAAGCCTTCAAACAATGTTTGGAGCGCAGCCAATTTGATCATGAATTGGATCAGCTCATTCAACTCGGCGATGTCTCAGATCGGCATTCCTTTACTGCGGAGGTTGTTGAAGAGCTCCTAAAAATTCAATCACTTGTAGCCATACGTGGTAACCACGATGCCTGGACGCGCGAGTGGTTGGTACATGGCACTGTCAAAACGGCTTGGATTGAAAACGGAGGGTTTGCTACCATTCAGTCCTACCAAAAAAATAAACACATTGACCTAAGCGTACACCAAGCATTTTTCGATTCATTCCAAAAAGACTACTACATGGATGCATCAAATAGGGTCTATGTTCATGGCGGTTATCGTCATCCTCATGGCCCGCAATACGAAACCGATCCAACGATCTGTACAAAGGACAGAACCTTGTGGACTAGTATTCTGGAAGGCAAAAAAAGTGATCGTAAACCAAAACCCTTAGAAGTATTTAAAGAAGTGTTTTTAGGTCATACACCTACGCTGAACTGGCAAACCACCGAGCCCATGAACGTGTTCAATGCTTGGAATCTGGATACTGGGGCAGGGACCAATGGCAAGCTGACGATCATGGATGTAAACACGAAAGAGTATTGGCAATCCGATTAACCTGCCAAGTAGTCTTTTGCTTGCTCAATATCGTCAAATGGGGCAACGTCGGTGTTGGTAAAAAGGCTGTAAGCTCTAAGTAATATGCTTTTGATGCCTGAAACCCCTAAAACGGCTCTTTTTTTTGATTTTCCCTTAAAGACAGATTTGCCATAATTCTTGAGTTTGTCCATCACTTCCGGATCCGTAAACGTACCCCTCACATCCAAGAGGAGGTAGATATCTTCGGTTGCAGATTTATAGAATTTGACCATTTCTTCAAGATTATCAAGGACTTTTTCTTTCTCCTTGATATCCTTAAAATCTACATGGAGAATCTTTCGATTCTTATGCGTAACGTATGAGACAGGCATGGTTGAAATATGTTTTATGTTAATTAAACGTTATACAAAATTAAAGTTCCTCTTTTCTTCTTGGTAGATTTATGATGATTTGTAACGCTCAACTACGTGAATGCACTCGGAATTTTACTATTGATCATATTGATGGCGATTGCCATCATAATCCTTCTGACGAATAAACTGCATATTCATCCATTTCTCGCACTAATTCTCAGCTCCTTGTTTGTCGGTTTTGCCAGTGGTATCGATGCAAGTAAGGTAATCGAACTCATCACCTCAGGGTTTGGTGGCATATTGTCTGGAATTGGAATCATCGTGGTACTTGGAACGGTCATGGGCGTGTTTGTGGAACGTTCTGGTGCACTGAACGTGATTGCCAGCCACATCATCAGGTTGTTCGGATCTAAAAATTTGTTAGGAGCAGTTTCGTTCTTGGGAGCAGTGGTAAGTATTCCGGTGTTTTGTGATTCTGGTTTTATCATTTTATCCAAGCTGGTACAGCGACTTGCCAAGTTGAATCAAAGCAACAGTATTCCACTTTCCTTATCGTTGGCTGCGGGACTTTATACCACACACACATTGATTCCTCCCACACCAGGCCCACTGGCGGTAGCGGGAAATTTGACCATTAGTGACCAACTCGGTGTGGTGATATTGGCGGGTATCCTGGTGAGTATTCCCGTGCTAATTGTAAGTGCTGTCGCTTCCGCAAGACTGGGCAAATCAATGACTTCTGAAGCTAAGTTAGATTTAGTAGAGGAGGAAGAGCGTCCAAGTCAAAATCAAAGCCTCTTATGGGCTGTTGTCCCAATTCTATCACCCATCTTACTCATCTCCATGGCATCAATGATAAAGTTGGCCAACGTTTCATGGGCCATAGCCAATGTGCTGTTATTTGTCGGAAATCCAAACATTGCACTACTCATCGGGTGTTGCCTTGCCATGATGCAGATAAAATCTGTGACAAAAAAGGAAGTAGGCGAACTGTTTAAAGAAGGAGTAAGTCAGGCAGGTCCCATTATCTTAATCACCGGAGCTGGTGGCGCCTTTGGAAGCGTGCTAAAGGGGACTGATCTTGCAGGACTGTTGTCTGATACGCTCGGGGAGGCATTGGTTTCTTTTCCAATCCTGGTCATGGTGTCTTTCGGTCTTGCTGCGCTGCTTAAAACAGCTCAAGGTTCCAGCACCTCTGCACTGGTAATCGCCAGTGCCATTATTGCTCCCATCGCACTTAATTTGCCTTCAATCACTTCCTTTCAAATGGCGTTATTGGTGATGTCTTTTGGGGCTGGTGCCATGACGGTTTCACATGCCAATGACTCGTATTTTTGGGTGGTTACACAGTTCTCCGGTATGACGCTCAAGCAGGGATACCGAGGGTTTTCCATTTTGACGCTGTTTCAAGGCGTAACTGCACTGCTGACCGTGCTGGTACTCTACTTCCTTTCAATGCTTTTGTGACAAGCGTTACTTTGCCTTGGGCGATTTACGGTACTTCTTGTCAAGAAAATAGAAGAAGACCGTGAAACCTCCAGCCAACAAGTAAAACAGTGTA
>CAZQJU010000096.1:0-14380 GCA_964593185.1 uncultured Roseivirgaceae bacterium | reverse complement strand
ACCCGCTTAGGGTGCGGGAGGTCGGAGGTTCGAATCCTCTCATCCCGACGACCTTGTAAAGCCTTTGACGACGTCAAAGGCTTTTCTTTTTTACCTTTAGATCAAGTTTATAAAGACATCTTAAAGACCCACACCATGTGCTACGATGCCGCCACCATGACCAAAAGAGCTCAACACTATGCCAACCGATATGGTGACAAAGCCTCATGGGATCAACTACAACTGAAATTTCCACCCACGTACCATGTGAACGGGTTTGATGAACCTGACCTTCCTGTCATCACCAATGAACAACCGGACAAAATACGTCTGCACCATTGGGCTTTTGTTCCATTTGTCTACGCCCCTCAAATCAACGGAAGGCCGATGAATACCCTAAATGCCCGAAATGATAAGATCTTCTCCTCGCGTAGCCTTTACAAGCAATCAGCCGAGAAAAGGAGGTGTTTGGTGATGTTGGACGGTTTTTTCGATCATCATCACAAAAATGGTGTTGCCTATCCATACTATGTTCAACTTAAGTCTCATGAGCCTTTTTTGGTGGCGGGACTTTGGCAAACGTTTGAACATCCAAAAGATGGGATACCTATTGATACGGTTACGTTGGTAACAGGACCTGCAAACAAGGAAATGGCCTGGATCCACAATGAGCCTGCCTATTCAGCTGATTCACGAATGATCTTTATCGTGGATAAAAAAGACGACGAGACCTGGTTGCACGGAACACAGGAAGAGGCGCAAGCCATCATTCAGCCACTAGCTGATGGACTCCTGGATTACTACCCCTGTCAACCCATCAAAGCGAACAAAAAACTTAAAAGGATCTATCAAGGGAACGTTCCAGGCATTCAGGAAAGGAAGTACTATCCTGAACTTGAGGAGGTCCAAGGGGGACTATTTTAAGCAGCAAATCTATCCCAAAGAACAAGAGAGGGCAGGCATGCCATCAATAGCCTCTGTAAAAGTTTCGAATATGCCCTAGCGCTTGCGAATAGATCGGATCACAGAATTGCTCAAACAAAAACTGAGGAGCCGGAGGTGGAGGTTCGTTGTAATTCGTGAGTTCCAACTCCTCATCGGTTAGTGCCCGTTTGTCTCCTTTGTAAGTCGCCCATTCCGAAACCCAATTAAACTCTCCGGGCATTTTTCGTTGGAATAAGACCCGATCTGTGCGCGCATCGATGATCTGCATGTCCAGCAATCCTCCCGAATCAATGTATTTTGTATAGGAGATGTACTCCGCTTCCACCGTTCCGTAAACGTCGTATGTTTGATCGTCCACGGTGGTCGTTCCCACTACTACGCTGTCTTTTGAGACGGTCCTCGAAGACTCCTTTACATACACTTGTCCCACCACAAAGTCATCAAATTGGAGAACGACGACATGGTCCGGCTGTTCCATTTGCATACGATTCGCTTCGGCAGGGCTGTAGAAACGAACAAATTCGTCTACCCTTCGGTCCAGTTCTTCTTGTAAGCGATTTTGAAAAAATTCGTGACTTAGCCCAAGCGATCGTGAATGCACCGGTATCTGATCGAGGATCACATGCAGGGTGGCATAGAATCTCGCCTCTTCAATTTTCTGAGGGGTATCCTTATAATTACGCTGCAACGATTGAACACGCTCAAAATGTTCAAATGCAATCTTCGCAGAGGCTCGATCCTTTTTCTCTAGCTCTTCATTACCGGCAAGGTAACGTTCCTCTGCAGCCAGGACGGCAGCATCATTGTATTCATTGCGATAATTTTTGATTTTGGGAATTACTTCTAAGCAGGCTGGACACCTTGTAATCTGATCATACAGCCCATTTAATCGACCATATGATGTGGTAATGCCATCCCATTTAAATCGCTCAGACGAATTTTTTAGCTGCTTAATGTTCGCCAAGTGTACTTTGGAGGCCAAAGGATAGGCTTGCCGCAAGGTCTCCCTTGCCTTTTTGTTATTAGGACTGTCGCGCAATCGATTGACTGCCTTGCTGACGGCCGATTCGTAATTTCCTTGTTCAAATTGCTTCTTCCCACTGGAGCATGCCAGTACGGTGATTGTGCTAAGAATGAGTAAAAGATTCTTCATAAGCTGTTAGTTTACTTGGCTCCACTTCTTACATGTTGCCGTTTCATAAATCGACTTATTGAGTTCAAAATTTAGACCATTTACGCCAGAATCTGCACATCATCGATGAAGCCACCCAAAAAGCTCCATCAACCAGGCCACACCTAGATGAATGAATATTCCGCCCCAAATGTTGCGGCTATTCAGGGAGATGATTCCGAGTACATACCCTCCGAAAACGGAGCTGATGGTCTCACCCACAGGTTTACCGAAATGGAGGAAGGCATATGTTGCTACCATGGGCAAAACTGCATAACTGCCTAGTGTACGTGTAAAGGCAAAGATTAAGAATCCACGAAAAATCAGTTCCACAGAAATGAAATTGCTGCCATAGGAAAGTTCGTAGATCGTTACGAGCCACCACTCGGGTGTTTCCGGGTTTGCACGCAAATACAAATTGGCACCGGCTTTTAGGTATCTGGGGTAGTACTCGTTGATTTCTGACAGAAATGAGCCAATGCCAATAAAAATCGACGCAATCAATAAGAGAAATAAGTAGGGTTTCGCATCAAATCGTTTCCATTTCAGTCCGTACCAGTTCCGCTCATCGTCACGTTCGATAATCGGGTAGATGATCAATAGCGGGATCACCACCAAAATGAGACTGGAGGCCCAGTTTAGACATCTTAATATAAAATGAAGTTCCAAACGCGGTACGTCGGCCAGCCAAATCCGAAATCCATAAAATGAACGATCAAATGCCAGCAGCCCAAACCCGATGAAAATCTTCAGCCAGAAGTTCCCACTGCTTAGCCAGCTCCGCTCCTTTCCAAAAGCATAGAGAATAAAACAGACTGAAACAAAAGGGAATGCATGAAAAAGAAACATCCATAGCCACTTGATTGGTCTACCATGGTACGAATCGATGATGCTGTCTTCAAAATCCAATCGATAGTTGACAGCAATACAACATGCTACAAAAAGCAGGATGGTGACATACAATTTCCAATCAAAATGCTTTCTTTGATAGTCAAGTAGATAGACCCAAACCTTTTTCATTGCCCAATAATACTTCAAATGTGCCTCATAACATTTGCTTACAATAGCCATCCGACATACAAGTTCATTTTAGCCGCGAACAGAGACGAATTCTATGTTCGCCCAACAAGCACATCCAATTGGTGGGAAGACCAGCCTAACATACTGGGAGGACGTGACCTGGAAGCAATGGGAACCTGGATGGGCATCAATAAAAATGGTCGATTTGCCGCAGTGACCAATTACCGTGATCTAAGCAATATCATGCCCAATGCTAAGACAAGAGGGGATCTTCCGACGGACTTTCTCAAAGGACAGGAGACACCAGAAGCGTACACAAAAAAGATCCATGCTATCGGAAAGCAATACAATGGTTTTAACTTGATCGTACTAGACGAGGAAATGGCCTACGCAAGCAACTATGCTTCGGAGACGTATGAGCTTAATTTTGGGTTGTATGGCCTAAGCAATGCCTTGTTGGATACACCCTGGACCAAAGTAGAAAAAGCGAAATCAGCCTTAAATCAATTGATTCAAATAGAGTTTGGACTGGAGGACCTAATTCTCTTAATGCAGGATAC
Source organism: uncultured Roseivirgaceae bacterium (assembly GCA_964593185.1). GTDB lineage: Bacteria > Bacteroidota > Bacteroidia > Cytophagales > Cyclobacteriaceae > Ekhidna. The sequence goes on along the minus strand of CAZQJU010000096.1, from coordinate 10,705 downwards.
CGAGCCTGCTCCGGATGAATCGCTTCCAAACACTGGGCTGGATTACAAACGAGAAAAAGCCCTGTCTGCCATGTGCATCCAAACGCCGGACTATGGCACCTGTTGTTCAACGGCGGTGCGAATTGATTACGAGGGGAATGTCGAGTGGATGGAAAAGAGCTTTCCGGTTGGAGATCGCATCGAACAGACGCTCAGCTTTGAATTTCAAATCGAAAAAAGATAACAAATGAATGCAGGTCATTACCGGAAACTGGAGCGGATGTATCTCAATGCCAATGTCAATAAACAATACTACGATACCACAAAGGTGGAAATCAAGCAGGAGGAGGCCACGATCAGCCTCGAAATTCACGAAAAGTACTTCCATGCACTAGGTGCCATCCATGGTTCGGTCTACTTCAAGTTGTTGGATGATGCTGCTTTTTTCGCGGTGAACTCTGTAGTAGAAGACGTATTTGTGCTCACCACAAATTTCAATATTCAGTTAATTCGCCCTGCCAACAAAGGCACCATCGTCGCAACAGGAAGAGTGAAGTTTGCTTCGCAAAATTTGTGGGTGGCAGAATCCAGTCTGGTGGATGCGCGTGGAAAAGAGATTGGGTTTGGTGCAGGTAATTTTATGCGTAGCAAAGTGGCCCTCTCAGAAGAGATTGGATACAAATGATTTACCGATATTTGAATAAACCAACCTTGTAATGAAAAACACCTTATACCTATTCATTTTTGCGGTCGTTGCCTGTGCTCCATCCTCAGACCCTAAGCTGGAGCGCTGGGAAGCACAGGCCGCTGGCATTGAGATCATTCGGGACGATTTTGGGGTGCCACACATTTATGGGAAGACCGACGCTGATGCGGTATTTGGTTTACTCTATGCCCAATGTGAAGATGATTTTCGTCGGGTCGAACGAAACTTTACCTGGGCCATTGGACGGCTTGCGGAGGAGAAAGGAGAGGAAGCGTTGTATAGCGATTTACGGGCACGACTTTACATGACGGAGGACGAGGCCAGAGCAGCCTACAGTTCTGCTCCCGACTGGCTAAAAAAGCTGTGCATCGCCTGGGCAGATGGCATTAACTACTATCTGCATACGCATCCAGAGGTTATTCCAACAGTGATTCAAACCTATGAGCCTTGGATGACGATGTATTTCACAGAAGGTTCAATCGGCGGTGACATCGAACGTGTCTCCACAAAAAAAATCAAAGCTTTTTACGAGGACCAAGTAGTTGCCGAAGTAGTGTCTGAAGGCGATTATCCACTCGCTGAGCCTCAAGGTTCAAATGGTTTTGCCATTTCCGGAGAGCTAACCGCGTCGGGTAACGCGATGCTGCTGATAAACCCACACACGTCTTTTTATTTCCGTGGGGAAGTCCACATGGTTAGTGAGGAAGGTTTGAATGCGTACGGTGCCGTCACGTGGGGGCAGTTCTTTGTCTATCAAGGCTTCAATGAGACCACAGGCTGGATGCACACTTCTACGGGGACCGACATCATCGATGAATTTGAAGAAACCATCATGGAGAAAGAGGACGGTCGGTACTACCAATATGGAGATGAGCAGCGTAAAGTGGAGACACAGGAGGTTACCCTGAAGTACAAAGAAGGAGATACGATGAAAGAAAAGACGTTCCCTATTTACAGAACGCACCATGGCCCGATCACCCACAAATCAGGGGACAAATGGATCGCCACAGCGTTGATGTGGAAGCCTGTTAGCGCGCTGACTCAGTCCTATACCCGCAGCAAAAACAGAAATCACGCAGAGTTTCATGAGATGATGAACATCCGAACCAACTCCTCCAATAATACCGTATTTGCTGATGCCGAAGGGAATATTGCGTACTACCATGGGAATTTTATTCCGAAGCGAGACATCCAATTTGACTACAGCAAACCTGTCGATGGAAGCAATCCTGCGACAGATTGGCAAGGATTGCACGCCTTGGACGAGATTATCACAGTTATTAACCCAGACAATGGCTGGATCCAAAACTGCAATTCCACACCGTTCACAGCGGCTGCCGAGAACAGCCCTCAAAGGGAAGATTATCCGTATTATATGACTTCTTTTCCGGAGAACTTTCGTGGCGTGAATGCAACAAGACTCCTTCCAGAAGCGGAGGAATTGACGCTGGACGGACTGATTGAGCTTGGCTACAATGCTTACTTACCCGGCTTTGAGAAGGTAGTTCCAGGACTGGTAGAAGCCTTTGATCAATCGGCACAATCGGCACGCCTTGCCGAGGCGATCGAGCTATTGCGAAACTGGGATATGCAAACCGACAAAGCCTCTGTGGCCATGACGTTGGCTCATTTTTACGGAATGCATCTTTACCAAAATGTGGACGGTCCAGAAGGTTTGAGAGGAATGGACCGATTCAATTACTTCGGTACTGAGCTAGCAAACGAAAAGCGGCTAGAGGTATTCGAGTCAACGTTAGACCGGCTAGACGAAGATTTTGGATCTTGGAATACTCCATGGGGAGACGTGAACCGATTCCAGCGCCTATCTGGCGACATCGATGCCTCCTTTGACGACAGCCAACCCAGTATTCCGGTTGGTTTGACAACCGCCCGATGGGGACATCTGGCGGCTTATGGGATGAGGGGCAATCACGACGTAAAAAAGATCTATGGGACGCGGGGTAACAGCTTTGTCGCAGCAGTTGAGTTCGGTGAAAAGCTGCGAGCAAAAACAATTCTTGCGGGAGGACAAAGTAGTGATCCCAATTCTCCTCATTTTGATGATCAAGCCGAAATGTACGCCAATGGAGAATTCAAGGAAGTAGCATTTTACCGGGAGGACATAGAAGCGCGCGCAGAAGAGATTTACCAACCAGGAAAAAGAAGATAAATGAGAAAAGTAATTATTGCCTTGATGAGTGTCTATTGTCTCAACCTTACCGGACAAGATTTGGTCGGTGCTTGGGAGTGGACCGAAGTAGAGAATGATCGTGAAGTAAAAACCAGCGTGATCATCACAGACAAATATCAGGTAGCTACCTGGTACGATGCCAATACAGGTGCCTTTATAGCTACGAATGGAGGAAGTTGGTCCTTGGAGGGTAATACTGTGAGCGAAACCGTCGAATTTGACACCAGAGATTCTTCCAACGTTGGCAATCAGATTTCTTTTGACATTGAATGGGATGGAAATGACCGGGTAAGAATTGTTGGCATGGAGATCTGGATGACGAGAATCGACGCAGGTGATCCGGGGGCTTTGGCAGGAGCCTGGCTAATTTCGGGCCGGATGCGGGATGGTGAGATTCGTGAGCGATCAACGGATCGACCGAGGAAAACAATGAAGATTTTGTCCGGGACGCGATTTCAGTGGATTGCTTATAATACCGAAACGAAACAATTTATGGGTTCAGGAGGAGGAACCTACACTACGGTAAATGGAAAGTACACAGAAAATATTGAATTCTTCTCTCGAGACGACAATAGGGTAGGTGCCAGCTTGGAGTTCGATTTTGAGATCAAAGAAGGTAAGTGGCACCACTCCGGCAAGAGCAGCAAGGGCGAACCAATGTACGAAGTCTGGAGTACTCGGCAGAAGTAGTTACCCTTTTTCCACTTCAATCTCTTCCAAAAATTTAGGTAGTAGGGCCATCATGTCCTCATGAATAACATATTCCGGAGTGATGGAAAGATAGTTTTCTGAAAAATTGCAAAAGGCGATGAAGCTTGTGAGCTGATCTCCTTCCAGCTTTGTATGTTCGGCCACCCAGTCCCGGGTAAACTTTGTTCTCGCTAAATCTCGGTTCCCCTGATTTTGAAGGACGCTTCTCAATTTTTTCTGTTCCTTGGCTCGTTTGCTAAAGGTGTTATGCAAAATTGAGATAGGGCCTCTGGATTTAAGCGATGCATTTAGACGATCTTCACGCGTTATGACCACCCTCGGTACACCGTAGACCTGCAAGGTGGTATCTACTGCATTGGTAGATAAGATTTGCTCTTTGAACTGCTCGTACGCTGGGAATTTAGTAATGGTGACCTCGTCTAAAAAGGTGGTTTTGGGTTGCATCGTAAATGTTGAGGTCCCCTTTTGCAGCCAAATGGAGTCCACTTTCACGTTGATATCCTCATATCCAATGAACGAAATGAGTAGACTATCTCCTGACATGGCAGGAATCTTGAAGACCCCCTGCTCATTTGAGGAAGTGATAGAACCGGCAGTAGTGTTTCGTACATACACATCGCTCATGGAGATCTTTGAGGTATCCTGTATGCTACCATAGACATAGTCTCGTTGCGCATACAAGGCCAAGCACATACAGGAAACACATACAAATAGCACCGCTCTCACTGATTCAAATTTCATGATTCATAAAGAATTCCGGATGATTTTAACGGTATTTAACCCCTTACTTACTTTAAATGCACAAACCTTAAAAAAGGTTGTCTGTTTTTGTCCTTACCGAAAAAAAATCAAAGGGTATGCTATTTAGAGGCATGATTGAATATACCTGGCAAGTGCTGCATCCTAGCTATAGAAAAGGCTAATACAAGGCTTGTTGAAATAGCTCGAGCTGCTCTTGAAACTCAGCTAGTAACCTTTCATCAGTAATTCCGCCATCAAAGTTGCTAGCGAAAGAAGGAAGTGAAAATATACCTGCTAGCTGGGCTCCGGTGCTGGGGAATAACTGTTGTACATGAGACAATATGCGGACCCCGCCGCGTTCACCCGGTGAAGTTGCAAGAATCATCATGGGTTTGTTTTTCCATACGGGTTTTTCGATACGTGAAATCCAGTCATAGATGTTTTTAAAAGCGGAGGTGAAGGAACCATTGTATTCCGCAAATGATATTAAGATCCCATCAGCTTTATTGATTAGTTCGACAAAGTCTTTCGCGAGTTGAGGAAACCCCTGCTCTTTCTCACGGTCAATGCTGTAGATCGGCATTTCAAAATCATTGAGATGCAGAAAAATAGGCTCAGCGTCAACTACTTGGCTTGCTGCCCACTGGGCGAGCTGTCGATTAATGGAGGTTTTACTGTTGCTGGCTCCGAAAGCGAGTATCTTTTTCATATATGTATGTACATACAAATATGCTTTTGAAATAGTTCACGCCAAGCTACATTTCACGATAACAGAAAATCTTCCTTCTTTTAGCTATTTTTAATTCAGTCAGTGACCCACCACCCATGAGACGGAACCTTTTCATTTTTGTGCTGCTTTGCTGGTCTTGCCAAAAAAAGTCCGAAAGCACTTCCAATAAACTTACAGACCAGACCGTGCTTAAAAATGAAGTTGGAGATGCTTCCTCGTCAAGCTTGACTTTTCCCCTTGATTTTCCAATTCGCGATCTGTCGAAAGTGATCAATCGATCTTTACCCCCTGTACTTGTGGAGGATACACTTCAGCTTAAGAAAAAGGGGTATATCAGTCTGAAGATAGAGCCCATCGGAAAAGCACTTTTGGCTTCATACGGCAATAATTTGGATGTGTCCATTCCGATGAAAGTGAGTGCAGAAGTGGAGAAGAAGTTCTTGGGATTGAAGGTACATAAACCCATCTCATTGAAGATCCGAGCAGACATGAATACTAAGCTCTCTATCGACCAGGACTGGAACCTCGATGCAGACTGTCGCATTCAAAAAATTCATTGGATTGAACCGCCTGTCATTGAAGTTTTAGGCATCAAAGTCAACCTGCAAAAAAAAGTTGATAAGAAACTTGCAGAAAAATCCAATCAGATTGAAGAGGTGGTCTGTACGGCACTTCAAAAAATTGTGCCCCTAAAGCAGCAAGTCACTAAAATCTGGAGTTTGATCGGTAAGAGCCATCGCGTAGGGAAAAAGCCGATTGATATCTGGCTCACCAGCGAGCCTACTGTATTCTCCGCGTATTTTTCGAAGAATGTGAAGGATACCCTGCGGGTCATCGTGCATACCGAATCTGACCTTTTTATTACGCCATTGAGTGGTCTCGAACATCAGATGCACGTCATGCCCTCCAATACATCGCTTCGGCAGGACACCGAGAATGCTTTGGACTTAAATGTGGATATCTATGTTCCGTATGATAAAATGAATGAAGTGCTGCGATCGAAATTGGATCAAACAACAATTTCCTACGAGGGTGCTTCAATTACGTTGATGAATTTCGAAACCGGTACAGCAAGGGAAAAACTTCACCTAAGATTTGATGTGATCGGAGATCTGGAAGCTACCATTGATGCGTACGCATATCCACTGCTAGGGTCAGATCATAGTTTGGTGATAGACGAAATAGAATATGAGATAACCAGTGAGAATAGTCTGGTCCATCTGGCAGAATGGGTAGCCAGCGACCGTCTATCTGCTTTCTTGAAGGAGAATTCGCAAATTCCCTTGGCTCATGTATTGGATTCCCTGGATCATAAGATTGTGACGGCCTTGAACAAATCAAAAGCAGGTGGAAAGGTGGCTCTAGAAATGGATTTTGACCATCTCCAGTCAGATACATTGGTGTTTACGACATCGGGGATGCAGTGGTTTTTTGACGTAAAAGGCACTGCCCATGCCTACTTGACGGAGCAGCTTATCCAATAAGTCGGTTTGCTCTTTTCATGAGTTTTTCAATTCTTCTTCAAGTAGGTGAATTATCTCCAAATTTTTGGATCGCACCAGAACCAATTCTCGGTTGATAATATTTACCCAAAGCACTCTATTGACTAATTTATTTTCCAATTCAGGATCAGTTAATGCGACAGTTTGAGACTGTGAGCTAGTGCGATCAAAAAGTGCGGGAAACCAGATTTGTGCACTATTGTAAAGAGAGGAGTTACGTTCCAATACCTCAAAAAGGGTTGTTCTCATTTTGTAGGAGAAGCCTTCATCTTCTTTGGCGTCCTTCACATCATCCTCCCATGCAAAGAGATTTTCTAGTAACTTTTTGCTGGAAATAAGATGGATATCTCCGGATGAGATGCCGGACCGAAGTGCGCCATTCTTAGGGTCAAACGTCCAGTGATACGCTAGATTCGAAATGAGTGTGTCAATCTTGGACTGGCTGACTTTTTGACCTGCGCTATATACGTCGAGCATTTCAAGTCCACTTTCCAAAACAACCTGATTGTAGTGGATTACCGTATCTAATTGGCTCAAATTGTTGGTAAACTCTGTGAGGAGACTTTGAGCTAACTCTGATCTTTTCCTGTCGTTGGTTTTGGATTCATTCCAGTTGTTCAACGCAAAAGCTCCTAGTATACCAATTGTGATCACCAAAATTTCCACAAGGTATTCCGGCCATTTTTCTGAAAGGGTGGTAAAGATTCGTCTCATTGGAGTTCTTCTTCGATGGAACTGATAAGTGCCTGAATTTGACTGTTAAGCTTTATCCGGCTTGTCAATACTTCATTTGTTACCTGCATTTTTATTCCAAGCAGATTTCGTATGCGTTGATTCTGCAGAAGCAATTTGTAATCTGAATGCAAACCGGTATTGAGTGGTTTGTAAGGGCTTGTCAAGATCGGAAGGAAATTAATGTCCTTTTCTGCGATGGCATCTATTATGGTAATGTGAACTGCTCTTCGATCTCCAAGTAAGTAATCCAACCGATCGATGTTCTGTTGGAGTGTAGAGAGCTGTTCTCTGATCGCTATATTCTTTATAATTGCTGATTTACCCGAGTTTTTGAGATCATCGTAAAACCTGAGTACAGGTAATTCATGCTCAAAATCCCAAAAGATTTCAACGGCGATTTCATTTATATTCCCTGCATTGAACAAGGAGTCTAGTTGCTCTTCATCACCCAGTCCCGCTTGTAAGATCTTGAGGGCTCTGATTTCATCAGCAATTAACGCTTCTGACTGGGATTTGGAAGTCACCAAGTCTTCGCGCAATTGTTCAAGGGTAAGCCGTTCTTCTTCGCGCTCTTTTCTTCCTTCATTCCAACTATTTAAGGCAAAGGCGCCAAGTATACCTATGGTGATCACCAGGATTTCGAGGATGTATTCAGGCCATTTTTGTATGAAGGTGGCTAAGAGACGCTTCATTTAAAGGAATTGGGGTTTTATCTTTTAGTGAAAATTCGTTGAGCTTGCTTCGATAGTCAATACCTCCAACTGGTCAAGTCTGCTCCTTTCGGAGCACTTTCCTGTATGCGTTGCATGATCTTATCCACATACATGGTATTGTACCTCAGGCGCGAAATGTGATTGGGGTTATCCTGATCACCATTCCAACAGTGTTCTGCGCGATCTCCGTAGTCCACCTCTCCATTGTAATAGGGGGCCGTAGTGCTTTCCAAAAAAGCCTCAGTTAAGTACACAGCATTGTTCAGGTAGTAATTGTCCATGTCGCCGCAGTAAATGTTGATTTTACCCTCTAGCTTAGGTCCTAGCGTAGCCCAGTCCCGTTCCATGATATGCCGCAGGTCGTAGTTTTCCTTCCAATACTCGGCTACTTCGGGATTTATTTTGCCGGTACGTTTGTCCCATAGCCGGACGGGGTACCCATCCTCTCCTTGTGGAGAGTACGTGGCTTCCCATATATCCCATTGCTGCCCTGATCGAGATTTATCTCCAAGGGCCAGCTCTCGATAGTTCATGTCTCGAAGACTTGCGTCTACGTGTCCTAAATAATCACGGTGTCCTGGAACGAGTACTTCCTTGAATTGACCAGGATAGTAATAGGCATTTTCATCCTCGTAGATGTTGGTGAGGCAATAGGCTCTGAAGTCGATAGGGTCAGGACAAGCGGCGAAGCAACCGTTGTACTCGTCGGGGTACTTCACCTGCACTGCCAGAGCTTCCCAACCTCCTGTAGAGCCACCGTACAAGAACCGAGACCAGGGTTCTCCCTGCCCCCTGAACATGGACTCTATGTGTGGGATTAGTTCATAGGTAATGGCATCACCGTAGGGTCCCTGGTTTGCTGAATTTACTGCATATGAATCATCATAGTACGGCGTAGGATGTTGAATTTTGATGATCAGAAAACGTGGAAAGTCGTCGCTTATCCATTGCAGGTATTGATTGTAGGCTTCTTGCTGCTGGATGACGTTGTAGCCCTTTACGTTAAATCGAGCTGAAAAGTCCGGTGCTAAGTCTGGGTCCGGAGGTGTGGTTCGAAAGCCGCCAAAATCGTAGGGAAAGTGCCCATGAAAGATCATCAGTGGATACTTGGCTTCGGGATGTTCGCTAAATCCTTTTGGCAACAGCACATGTGCTCCTAGATACATATCTCTGCCCCAGAATTCACTCAGTAGTTCACTCTTCATCTTGATATGCTTAACCCATTCGGTGTCTTTGGGCTCTTCAATAGGAGGTATGACTTGATCCATCGTCAGGCTGATTTTACTTCCCTTTGCCGGGTCTATTGAGACTTTTACGGGTTTACTATAAATGTTTCCTGGTGATCGGTTCCATTGCTGACCTTCGCCGTTATCCATTGGAAGTTTCACCGTGTGTCCTGTAGACAGATTGAACGTCTCATAGGTATGCAATAAGGCCTGCACCCAATACTCGCCCGCTTTAAGATTCGCCAATGAGTTGATTGGATAGGTGAAGGGTTTGCCATCAAATACCACCTTCGATCCGGGAGCCATGGCTTCCACATTTTGGCCGCTTACGATCTGCGTCGTTGGTCGATCATTGATCTGAAATCTTGGCTCATTGGAATCGTCGTCTGAGATAAGGAGCAGCAATCGACCATCCAATGCCTGATCGGTAGTTGCCTCACCCAGGGTAACTTCAAATACAGTCAAAGGTGGTGTGGGTCTGCAGGACACGATCAGTATCGCACCTAGGAAGAGGTGTGTTAGGTATTTCATAAGGTCAGGTTCATTTAACATGAAATTACCTTAAAACGAGGAGAACGGCAATCCGTCGTTCTCATGGCTTTTGGGGAGGTTTACTCGGTGCAAATTTGCACGCAAACGATTATCAGGGTGGCGACAGTCTTGTTTATCTCTATACATTCCATGAACAAATAATCTGGTCGTCTGTTCTACTTTTGAACTAAACAAATCAAAACAGAACCTATGAAGAATTTTTTGACCCTATGTACGGTGGCATTGCTTGTTTTCTCAGCGACTGCGCAAGATTTTCCGGACTTGGATGCAAGTCCGATGGATGCAGCTTACTTCCCAGCAAGAGCAGCTTTCAGAGCATTTGCCAAAACGGACGAAGAAAAAGCCGCTAACCAACCTGTGATGAGGGTGGTCTATTCACGTCCACAAAAGAAAGAACGCGTTATTTTCGGCGAGCTTTTGAAGTATGGGGAAGTATGGAGAGTTGGCGCAAATGAAGCAACTGAAATCACCTTTTTACAGGACGTAAAGATCGGAGACGCTGCCGTGAAAGCAGGTAGATATACCATCTATGCAATTCCTTCTGAGTCTGCTTGGGAAGTACATTTCAGCAATGACAATGATCGATGGGGACATTATGCCTACAAACCGGATGAAAGTCTGGTTACGAAGATATCGGTACCTACAGCAAAGACCGCAGAAACGCTGGAGGCCTTTTCAATTGTGTTTGAAGCAGTAGATGGTGGTGCACACATGATCATGGGGTGGGATGACACCATGGTGCGTGTTCCGATCATGCTCTAGCACCTTATTGACTAAGAGATGAGAAGCTCCCATTTTGGGGGCTTTTTTTATGCGCCATTTTTTGTTGCTGTATCCACTTTATGAAGGGTAAAATGCCGCAGGAAATTTATTATGCATGCATAATAAAGAATATATTTGCAGCCCCATTAGTTAAGAA
>CAZQJU010000095.1:0-14679 GCA_964593185.1 uncultured Roseivirgaceae bacterium | reverse complement strand
TTCGAAAAATTAGCAGATGATAATTACTGCGTAATATTTTCAGAAATGATCCACCCAGCACTCCAGCAGGCTTGAAAGTTAAAGCCGCCCGTGAGTGCATCAATGTTCAAAACTTCCCCGGCCAAATAGAGCCCGGGAAACCGTTTGCATTCAAATGTCTCTAGCTCAATTTCAGATAAATCCACTCCACCTGCAGTCACAAACTCTTCTTTGAAGTTGCTTTTGCCATCGACGTGATACCTTCCTTGGGTGAGCTCTTCCAACAATTTGTTGAACAGCTTTTTTGAGATCTCACCGTAGAGATGCTCAGGCGTAATCCCAACGTATTGGACCATTTGTTCCCAGAAACGCCGCGGAAGTCCAAAAAGTGGATACTTGGCTACTTTACGTTTCGGGTTAGCTTCCTTGTAAGCAGTCAATTGAGTTCGTGCTGATATAGCATCTATGTTAAGATAATTGATCAAAACCTCGAACTTATACTGCTTAGCATGAAGTTCATAGGCTCCCCAAGCTGATAACTTTAACACAGCAGGCCCACTTAGACCACGATGGGTAATGAGGAGCGGCCCTTGCTCAATGAGTTTCGTGCCGGCAACCTTCAGGGTCGTACCTTCAAAACTGATTCCTTGTAAATGCTGTAGGCGAGGGTCACTGATGTTGAACGTGAAGAGTGACGGAACAACTTCGGATATTCGGAGTCCCAGCGATTCTAACAATTTCCAGGATGACGTTGCGGAACCCGTGGCAAAAACAACACGGTCTGCTTCGAAACTCCCTTCCTTCGTCTTGACGATCCATAGGCCGTCTCGACGTACAAGTTGTGAGCACGCAGTCCCCGTATGAATCTGGACACCCTGTTTCCTGGAAAGATCCAGAAAACAGTTAATAATGGTTTGCGAAGAGTCCGTCGTGGGAAACATACGTAGGTCTTCTTCTGTCTTTGTGGAAACACCGTGCTCCGTTAGCCAATTCACCATTTCCATGGTGCCAAACTTCTTTAGAACAGAGTACAGTTTTTTAGCGCCTCGTGGGTAAAATTGCACGAGATCGCCTGGAAGAGATCTTGCATTGGTGACATTACAGCGGCCTCCGCCAGAAACTTTTACTTTTTGTAACAGTTTCGTCGATTTCTCAAGGAGTTGCACCTGCGCTTCTGGGTGCTTTTCCGCAATGTTAATCGCCGTAAAAAAGCCCGCAGCTCCACCACCGATGATGACGACTCTCACGGAACTTAAAAAGTCTTGATTTGCACAGATGTTACCAATGCTGAAACTGCATCACCTCTGTAGGATCCTTGGACAGGTAGCGTATTGGCAGGATGGTAACTTGCAGCCACAGGGATGTAGCATTCCGTGGTAAAAAGGCCACTGGATGGGTCCAAGCCGATCCAACCACCCCCTTCAACAAAGACTTCTACCCAGGCATGCAGTTCATGACCTTCACCCAACTCAGGATTGTAACTATAGCCACTTACAAACCTTGCAGGAAAATTCAAGCTCCTAAGCATTGCAATGAGCATCCAGGAAAGGTCTCTGCACGAGCCTTGTTTCTGGGTGAAGCACGTGTTGGGTTGCAGCAATGAGTCGTCGTATCGAGCTTCATGTTTCCAGTGCGTATGAATGGAAGCGCAAAGAGCTGAAAGGAGTGAGGTGGTTTGCGCATGTTCTTTTGCTATGCTGTTGGTCCATTCCTTTGCTTCAGAAGCGAGAGGGAGTTGTTGTTTATATGGAGTTTCGGCGAGTGTTTCTGCAGTTTTTGGCCCTTTTTCCACCAAAAAATCGAATGGGTTAAACGCATGCGTTTCAATACGCAGTGTGGTATTTAGTTCCAGCTCATCGAGTTCTTTTTCATACCAACATTGAAGGTACGAGTTGCTTTCGAGGTCAATTCGCTGCGAGACAAGGCTGGGTTGGGGATTGGAATCAAGTTCAAAATGCTGGATTTCAAAGTAAGCTCGTGATAGGGGATGGAAGTAAAAATGCTGAGGTTCTAACGTAATGGGCTTTTCGTAGCGATAGCGTGTTCGATGACGGATTTCAAGCAGCATCACACAACTTCATTGACAGATGGCTGGTCAAGTGACAGTTCCAATGCACCGGTAGGTAGATTTCCGATGGCATCTCTCAATTTAGAATTCCAAAAATCTGAAATATGTCCAAGGTCCTTTTCCTCGAAGCGTTTCTCCTTCAGTGTGAATTCATCCTTTCGAAGGATGATCGTATCGATGGGGTAGTCTACGTCGTTGGCGGAAATTCGTGTAGCATCAAAAGAAAGAAAGCCACTCTTAAGGCTGAATTCCATGGAGGAATCATAGCTGTAAGAGCGTTTCAGTACTGGCGTTCCGAAACCACTATTTCCTATGATCACATACGGAGTTCCTTTGCCAACTCGAATCCAGTTTCCCTGAGGATACAGTAGAAATAATTCGGGTTCGCTATCTTCCTCCAACTGTCCACCGACGATGGCATGAAGATTAAAATTCAACGCTGATTTTTCAAGTTCATCTCGGTCCTCTCTAGATACTCTTTTGACTTGCTCTCCAAATTTGTTGACGGCATGATAGAGTTTTTTAAACTGACGATCCTCCGAGTCAATGACTTCACCGAAGTAGGTAATGGCTTTGTCCCGAACCGACCGAAGTCCGGACGTCATGATGAAGAACGCATGCTTATTACGCTGCACAGAGTAGATTTTCTTGGCGACGGTGGTGTCGTTTCCTGAAGTAATTCGGGTATCTGCGATTCCCACAATTCCTTCTTTGTTGAGCATGCCGATGCAGTAGGTCATTCCTGATGTTGAGATTGAGGCGTGAAATTAGGTTGAATCTTGAAATATTGCTCATGGATCGCAGTTGAAATGTCATTCAATCCAATCTGCACTTCATTCAAAAATTCGTGAAGGCCGTGTTCCAAAATACTGTTGACATCAGAGTACTCAAGCTTTGATCGTAAAGCGCCAATGGCTTTTTCTGCCGGATTGGAATAACCTCTTCTAGATCCGGAAATCTCTCGCAAGGCTGATTCGACTTCGACCAGACAAAAGAAAATGGATCTTGGGAAGTACCGATTAAGAATTAAGTACTCAACAATGTGATCCGGCTGAATTTTTTGATAGAGGTACTTGTAGGCATTGAAGGCACTCACCGATTTAAGCAAGGCAGTCCAGTGCAGAAAGTCAAGCGGGGAGCCTACTTCATCTACGGAAGGAAGGAGGTAATGGTATTTTACATCCAGAACCCGGGAGGTTTTATCGGCACGTTCAATCTGTTTCCCGATTTTAGTAAAGTACCACGCTTGCGTTCTTGGTGCATTGCTGCTGGCAATTCCATTTAGCGTGTGGATCTGATTTTTTACATACTCAAAGAAGGCATGGGGATCTTCTTTCTGCCACACTTTACGCTTTTTAGCATTTCTTACATAATGGTGTAAGTCGTTCAGTGATTCCCAGGATTCTTTTGGAATGGTTTCCCTAACCATTCGTGAATTTTCACGTGCCTGGGCTACGGTACTGATGATGGAGTTCAGGTTGGTTTCATCAAAAGCAAGAAAAAAGATGGCCTTTTGACGACTGAAATCATGCTGATTTGCAGCTATGTACTGGTCCCGATCACCGGTGGCAGAGATTAACGGATCCCACTGCTCTTTCATGCCGGGAGGCAGGTCCATGCAAAGATTAAAATTGACATCGATAAATCTGGAATAGTTCTCGGCACGCTCGAGGTACCGTCCCAACCAAAAAAGTGTATTTGCTACTCTGCTTAACATAGTTTCTTACTTATCAAATAATACCCAGGTGTCCTTACTACCACCTCCCTGAGAAGAGTTTACGACCAGCGAGCCTTCCACCAATGCAACACGCGATAGTGCTCCAGGAATAACTTCAATGGAGTTTCCGTAGAGGATGTACGGCCGCAGGTCTACGTGCCGGGGTTGTATTCCTTTTTTTGTCAGGGTTGGAACCGTAGAGAGCGACAAGGTCGGTTGTGCGATGTAGTTTCTGGGATTTGCTTTAACGAGCTTCTTGAACTTCTCATGCTCTGCTTTCTTGACTTTTGGACCGATCATCATACCATAACCGCCAGCCGCATTGGTTTCTTTTACCACCAACTCTGCAATGTTTTCTACGACATAGTTCAAAGAATCCCTTTCGGAACAGATGTAGGTAGGCACGTTTTTTAAGATAGGCTCCTGATCCAGGTAGTACTTGATTACCCGCGGAATGTACGCATACACGGCTTTATCGTCCGCCACGCCGGTTCCGGGAGCGTTGGCTAGCGCAACGTTACCCGCTTTGTAGGCCTCATATATACCTGGCACTCCTAGCATCGAGTTTTTGTTGAACGTCAATGGATCCAGGAACGTATCATCAATTCTGCGGTAAATGACGTCTACTTGCTTTAATCCTTTGGTGGACTGCATATACACCTTCTTGTTTTGAACAAGAAGATCCTGACCGGTAATGAGTTCCACACCCATTTGTAATGCAAGGTAGGAGTGCTCGAAGTACGCCGAGTTGTACACACCTGGGGTCAGGACAGCAACTGTGGGATCTTCCTTATCTGAAAGATGTTCCAACATGTTGAGCAATTTCCCGGGATAATCTGCAACCGGGCGAACACCAAGCGTGTTGAAAAGAGAAGGTAGGGTATGTTTAATGATTTCACGGTTTTCGAGCATGTACGATACTCCGGAAGGGCAACGGAGGTTGTCTTCCAATACGTAGAATTCCCCGTCTTTTCCTCTTACTATGTCGCTACCGGTTATGTGGCACCAAATCCCTTTAGGTGGTTTGAGACCAATGCATTGCTTAAGAAAGTCAGAACTACTCAATATGACCTCTTTCGGCACGATTTGGTCCTTTAAGATTTTCTGATCGTGGTATAAGTCATGAATAAAAAGATTAATGGCTTCAATCCGTTGCTTTAGCCCCGATTCCAGAACATTCCATTCTTCGGCACTCAATACCCTTGGAATGAGATCCAGATGAAGGATGCGCTCGATTCCCTTGTTATCTGAATACACATTAAAGGTCATCCCCATGGATATTTGAGCTTTCTCCGTGGTATATTGAAGTTGCTTTAACTTGTTCTTTTGAAACGAATTGAGATGATCGAACAAAGGTTGATTGGAGGATCTACAGTTTCCCTCCGCGTCAAACATCTCATCAAAGTGATCACTTGAATTGTATTGGTTAAACAGCAAACTATTACTTTTAAAGTGAAGAAATTTTTCTTTGCGTGGGGCTACAATAAGGCTAATAAAAATATCTCCTAAGTCCAAATGTTTTTATCATTCATATGAGTCAAAAGAAGTACTGCTATTTTCAGGGAAGCGTGGTAGAAGAGTCAAAAGCCTCCCTTGCGCTGGGTGGGTTAGGAACGTTGCGAGGTTTTGGCGTATTTGACTTTTTCAGGATGCGAAATGGGAAGTTTTGTTTTTTGCAGGACCACCTTGATCGCTTTGAAAAATCACAGAAATTCATGGGGCTCTCGGAAATGATCAGCCAGGATGAAATTCGTGATGCCCTGGATACGCTTAAGGACTGGAACAAATTACCCAATAGTGGATTCAAATTGGTTTTGTTGGGAGATGGATCAGAAAGTGATGCCAAGCTCTCGCCACTTTTTTACATTTTGAACAATGATCTATCCAGTCATAAAGCCCCAGGGTATGCAAGTGTGATTCTGCATAAGTACCTTAGAGAATACCCACTCATTAAATCAACCAACTACTTTACCAGTAATCTGCTACATCGAAAGCGCATCATGGCCGGTGCCGTGGATGTCTTGTATCATAGCAATGATGTAGTCACTGAGGCTTCGCGGAGTAACGTGTTTATCGTGAAGGAAGGCCAGCTGATTACACCTTCCAAGAATATTTTGGCCGGGATTACGCGAAAGCACCTTTTGGAATTGGCACCTGACATTCTTCCGACTGTGGAAGCCGATATTCAGGTAGATGATCTACTTACTGCGGATGAGGTTTTTATCTCCAGTACCCTCAAGGAAGTATGCCCGATCGTAGAAGTGGATGGCAAATCCATCGGGAGTGGAAAAGTTGGGCCCGTAAGCCGAAGGTTAACGACGCTGTTTCAGGAGAAATTGCGTGATTTAGCTTGATTAGCGGAAGTGTTCAAAGAAGGCCGGGTACTGGGAGTTGACGAATCCGTACCAAGTTAAAAGTATGATGCCTGCACCAATTAGATAAGCACCAATGGCGATGTAGCTATTACGGGTAAGTGCCTTGTTATCCTTCGCATTGAGCACTAGTTCATTTTCCGCGGTGTTGGTATAGTCTGCTGTCAGAATGTTCAGCGTGTCTTCACCACGCAGACTTGCTTGCTCTTGAAGTTTTTGCCAGTCCTCCTCATGCAACAGTCTTTTCCGATCCCTCTTCCGGGTATCGTCGTCCGGACCATACTTTAAGGCTTTGTCGGCAGCCTTGATGATGTCGACCGGAACCTGGTCCAGCGGAAGCTTGTTCATCGTTCCGTAAAATGTAATGGCTTGCTCGGGTTCAATCCATCGTTCTACCACTTTAAACTTCTGATCTTCAGTGATCTTGTCTAAGGGAACCTGATTCAGTTTTTTGTCTTTTATTAAGTGCAATAGTTCTACTGAGGTCACTGCTTTTTCGTTGGTATTGATATAGTAGTGCGCATGGTGTAGTCCTACCAAACAACTGCCTGTCCCATCATAAATTTCCAAGGACTTTACATCTGTTTCCTCGTCAAAGAAGGAAGACCACCCACTTTCGTAGCGCGAAGATCCGTCCGCTTCCCGCTTCTCATTTGTGTAGGCGTACTGAAGACTGATCCATCGATAGGCGGCAGGCTTATCCGAAAGGTAAGTAGTTACGTTAGTCACTGATGGCTTTACCTTGGCAATCAACTTGATGTAGCCAAATGCTGGTGCATTGCTAATGACCGTCCGAACCGTACGTTTCAACTTTCGCATCTTTTTGATTTCATGTTCGATGCCTCCGTACATAATCATTAATGCGGTGATCAGCACGGCAATGGAAGTGGCTACTTCCCAGCGCGTCAACAAGAACGCGGGACCAACGAGTAGCAGGTAAAACAAGCAGCCAATCCAGGGAGATTTTTTCTTACCTTTTTTCATTTTCTATAGTTGTGATACGTTTTTGCGACAGCCCTCTTTTGAATACTTGAGCAATGCTGAGAGTGTTTTTGATGTCTACCATAGGGTTTTCATTCAGTAGCACAAAGTCAGCCACCTTTCCCTCTTCAATCGACCCAAATTGCTCATCGACTTTAAGCATTTTTGCCGCGTTGAGTGTTGCACACTTGATAATTTCTGCTGGCGCAAATCCTCCCAATTGGAACAATTCCATTTCCTCGTGAAAACTGTAGCCAGGCATGATGTAAGGTCTTCCTCCTAGATCTGTTCCGACCACAACGTTGACACCCATGTCGTATAATCTCTTGATGTCCTCCATGATAGGTTTTAACATCACTTCCGGAGGAATCTCAGCACCACCAAACATGTTTTCGAGAACGGCTGTTGAAGTTGCTTTCATTGATCCATCTTGATCGGCAAAATAGCTTTTCTGTTCTTCGCTGAATACCCTGTAATGTTCATTTTCCAGCCAGTCTGTATTGAGAGGGTGGAAAAAGGATTTCCCGATCATGGCAGTAGAGACCCATGAAATGTTTTGATCTACAACTTTTTGCATCGCCTCCAGATCCTTTTCCCAATCGATCTGTACACCCATGAAGTGCATTAAGGCATTCGCTTGATTGTCGACTGCTGTTCTCACTTCATCGATGTCGCTCACGTGGGCAAAAAAGTCGAGCCCGGCGGCATGTGCTTCTTTAGACAGCAACGAGATGTACTTTTCGGGGATGCGCGTCACAAATGGCGGCATTGGACCATCCTCAATCATCACTTTGATGGCAACAGCCTCATCTTTTACGGTCTGAGCTACGATGGGTTCGATGCTACCTTCATCCTTCACATAATGGACGTTGACTCCATCCACAAAGTGATCTCCGTAGGTTTTTGCGGGGTGTTTCCCTTCCATCGAGATCATTAGACTCGTATGGTAGAGATTCTGGATGAGTAGGTCCGCCTGTTGGCCGTAACTAATCACGATAAAAAACCAGCATAGGAGTGCGGTTGCAATGTGCCTTATCATGGGTTTTTCTTTTTATGTTGATTGATCTCTTCCTCACTAAAACCTAGAAACGTGGCCGCATTGTCATAAAAAATATCTTCTTTTTGTGCCAGGGACAGAAAGTCAGCTTCGTTGATCGTGTTGATGCCTTCTTCGATCAACTGTGGCCAGATCATTTGATCACTTCCAAACATGATTTTATCGCCAAAGCCAGCGGTGATTAATTCTTTGAGGTAAGCATAAAATTCCTCTTTAGGCAAAATCCAGTTCAGTACCGCCACATCTACGTATAGCTGAGCGTGCATGTACAGCAATGCCTTGACATCGTCGACGTACGGCCAGCCTCCGTGCATGATGTAAAGTTTCATTTTTGGATAGTTAAGCAGTACTTCCTGAAGCTGTTTTGGATCCGCATTTTTTGTCCGCATCAATGGGTACATGCCTGGAAATCGGCTGTGTGCCCAATTCGGACCTCCCGGAAATACATGGATACCGGCGGGTACGCCTAGCTCTTCCGCGACCTTAAAAAGCGGAGCCAGGGAAGAGTCAGTTGCGAGCTTTCCCCCGTAAAAAGGGGCAAGTTCTCCCAAGACGTCGAATTTCTGATTTGCGTAGGCTGCTCTCAGGCTGTCTGGGGACATGTTTCTTCTTCCGTGCAGCAGGATATCGCCAAACGTACCATCATCCCACAGGACGCCATCGCTTACAACAGCTTTGACGATGTTGTGTTTTTTGAATACAGCTAATGTCTGTTGTTTGAGTTCTTCCGCAGTTTGTACGCTGGGATAGGTCTCACCTCGCAACGTCTTAGGATGCTGAGGGAATCTAAAAAAGGGATTCCCTTCCGCATAGGCGTGCACGTGCATATCAATGATGGGACCAGTGTAAAAATGCTCGATCTCATCGATCATCTGTGCCCTGCTGGTGAAAATACAGGCAAATAGCATGAAGGGGATAAAGAGGTTTCTCATGATTTTGGAAGGTTAAAAAGATGTTAATTGATTTTAGGTTCCTGTTGGGTCGCGCAGTGGATGCCCCCGCCAAACCAGTTTATATCTTTCGCTTTCAGCCCAACAACCTCTCGGTCGGGAAAATAAGTTTTCAAGATCTTGACCATTGCTTCGTCCTTCAACTTTTCCTTTTCGGGCATACCTTCTTCCCAATATTTGGCGACAAAAACTGCTCCGTTCGTCAACAGGTAGTTGGCATATCCCATCGTGGGGACCATGAAGACGGTATCTTCCTTAGTGAAATACTGCGTGGCCTCGTATTGCTCGAGCATATCCCAATTCTCCGCTGCGGGCATGGGATACTGATGATAGGAGAGGTCGGGCGATGGAATTTCTACAATGTGAAAAGGTTTGCCATTTGCTCTTCGCTTTTCTTTAAGTTGCTGAAGGTAGCCCTGGAAGATTCCGTAGTCATGTTTGGCGATCAGGTTTTTGTTTTTGTCTTCCTCCGAGATAGTAGTCACCAGCAGTGTGCTGTCGTTGGCGAATCGTACAAAGGCATCAGCATGCCCATCGGCACCTTGACCAAAGAACTTTCCTACTTTATATCCATTTCGATCCATCAAAGGGATACCTTCTAGCCAGATCATTTGCTTCTTTCCATAAAGATTCAAAATCTCCTTCTCGATCTCTTCAATAGCAAGGTTCCCCTCATTCTGATCAAGTGCAAAGTCCATGATAGATAAGGCGGAGTGGTTGTTCACAACAATGGCACCCCCTTCGTAATTGATTGTGCTGGTTTGCATCGGATAGTTGAATCGAGCAGCTAAGCTATCATCGATGGTCCCTCTCAGATTGTTGATGGAGTCGCACCAATGATTGAGGCACTTCCATTTCCAATTGGCCACTTTGAGCTGCGACCCATTGGTTAGAAAGATGGGGCCCGTATCCCTGATAAAATAATTGGGTAAGGGGTGAGTTATGGTTGTGATTTGTGTAGTATCTGCACCCATTTCATAGAGATTACTCACGATGGCTCTTGCCAAAGAATCCTTGTTAGTCAAAATCTTTACCGACGTGTAGTCTTGCAACGCATTTGCCAGTTGTAGACGTGCTTCTATCTGCCACGAAGCGGTCTCTTTATCGCCCCATTGGTCGTTAATGCTCATCCAGATTGCCTGATGCGGTTCCCATTCGGGAGGGTAGGTGAATTGAGCTTCCGTCTTTTTAACGGATAAGCAAATGACGTATGAAAGGAGTATTGTTTTTATTACCTGCTTCATATTATGACATCTTTAGTTGAAAAAGTACGTTTTGGGACTTGGCTAGTAGGGGTGACTTTTAGAGGTCATATGGTTCATGATCTTCCAGGCGTTGCCCTCCTTGTAGAATACCCTTAAATGAAACTTTTTCACTCCTTTAGCGGTCTCCATCGATTGAACAATGCCCATTTTTTCATCGAGGTACGTAATCTGATGAGAGAGGGAAGGAAATGGCGGACTGAAGTCGGGATTCGCTGCAAATGATGCTTCAAAATACGCTTGAAGTTTGTCTTTGGTGTAAACCATCTTTCCTTCGGGATTGACCCACTGTATATTGTAGGCGTAGTCATTAGCTAACAGGCTGGCATCTTTTGCCATCCACCCTTTGACGAAGTTATCGAGCGCTTCGAAGATCATGTCACGGTCTTGCTCAAGTGTTTCATCGGCTGATTGGGCCTGAGCAACGTTTGATTGCAAGATGAAGAAAAAAAGCATTGCTCCCGGTAAAAGGGAGCTCTTTAGCTTGTGAAGGGAATTGCGACGAATCGCGTTTAGATTCAAGGTTTTCATGTTATCCGATGTTACCTGTTATGGTTTCTAAGAGTGCCTAGTACCGATGACACCGTATTTCAGGGCACCGTATTCCAGCTATTGATTGTGAAAGTAGATCTCATGCTTAAACAGCAATGGCACGGATCTCCCAAAAACTATCAGATATGTAACATGCTTTTACGAGGGCTGTGGTGCCTGTTTTCAGCCAATGCGTTGATGCTACTTCAGTCTCAACTGCCCATTTCGAACGCGTTGAGGATGGTGTCCTACGGGCACCTCAGCTACTATTTTCCTGCTTGCGTAATCGACGACTGTAACTTTATCCAGGCCACTGATGGAGACGTAAGCTTTAGTACCGTCTTTGCTTGAGGTAGCCCAGTAGGGCTTTGCTTCCCTGGGATCATCCGAAAGAGGAATGATGTCGTATTCAAAGGTGGCTCTGTCTACCATGGCAATGTAACCGTCCATGGTGCCTGCGACACAGAGGGTACTGTCATTGCCGCTGATGGCTATGCCGTGATGTCCCGAGTTGAGCAAATGGTCTCCTGGCGCAAGGTCTTGATTTGCCTCCGGAATCGGTAAGTCCAACTTTCGGGTGATTTTGTCATTTTCGATGTCGTATTCGAAAAAGCCGTGAAAGAGTGATACTTGCAAGTAAGCAAACTTCTCGTCGCTGGTGATGGCCATGGGGCGGATTGCTCTGTCCATCATTTCATACCCCGCTGCTTCTAAACGTTCCTTGATGTCCACGCGACGAATGATCTCATAGGTCTTCGCATCCACAATTTGAAACCAACGATCTCCTTTGAGAAAATCCAGACTGGGGGAGGAGACAAATACTTTTCCAATGCTGGCATGGTAGATACGCTTTCCATCCTCGGAGTAGGTATTCTCGTGCGGCTGATCTCCTGATTCAAATTCTCCGACAATTTTGCCAGTCTCCACATCAATGGCGTGGACTTTCCGTGCAGTAGAGGCCGAAACCAAAAACACTTTTCCATCTGGGGAGATGGCGGAATGATCTGCCCGTAAACCATCGACCGGAGTACGCCATACAACTTCTCCAGAGTTGACATCTAGCGCTACGACATCGGCAAAACTGGGTCTGGACGCATAGATGTATCTTCCGTCATTGGAGGTAAACATGTCGTCAACCAACTGATCATTGCCCTCTCCAATGAATTCCCGAATAAAACCTGCAGCGAGTCTTCGCTTAAAGCCCGAATAGATTTCCTCAAATCGTTCCTCACGGTCGGGCATCGCACTGATCTTCTTGATGATCTCATAGGTGGTAGGGTCGAAAATGGTGATTACACCATCCCAATTGTTTCCAGCGACCACTACATCTCTTAGTGGGATGCTGTCGTTCACACTCGTCGCATTCTTTTCAGGAGAAAGCGGAAAGGAAGGGTATTCCCGGTCGGGTCGCTGTCCCAACTGGTACAAGAAGAATGCAAGAAAAACGAATCCGACTGCGAGTACGCCTAAAACTACTTTTTTCATGTGGGTTAAGTTTTGACCATTTTAGCATTCACTAGGTTAGGGTCCATGGGTTCGATAAAAGTAGTTGATCTAGTTGTGTACGGCAAGAGGGAGTATGGAATCGCAAAGTCCAACTGCAAAGAGAATAGCGTAATACACCAAGCTCCTGGTGAGATGAGTCGCCTGGCAGCATGCCAGTTTGCTAGTGTGTTCTCTCGGACGCTCCTCGTATTCCAAAAACATACAAACCCAACGTAATAAGAAAGGTAGCACCAATGGATCCCCAACCAATGACCTGGAGCGCGATTTCCCAACCTTCCCAAGCCCCGCAGATGGCGTAGTAAAGTAGGATCAGGCATGCTCCACCATTGCTCACGAGACCCACATAAATGGGGCCCATAAGTTTGATGCCTTTCATGGAGGCACGTAAGCCATCGAAGTAGCCGACACATAAAGCCAGGTATGCCCAACCTAAAAGGCGAACAAATAGGTAGGTTTCATGCTTTGGAAAGCCAAAGGCTGACAACTTTTCTGGGAAAACTAACAGTGGGATACACCAGAACAGGACTGTGGCGATAATCTTGAATCTGTAGACGTTGGATAGGCTATTCATCTGATAAAGATAGCAGTTACAGGGTGACCATGCCTGTTAGCTACTGCTTCATGCGACCCATCCCGGGAGACAACCGACCCATAGCTAGCAAGCGAAATAATAGTGATGGAAATGTGGCTGCCAGGAAGATCAAGTATCCTTTCATAATCAAATTGTTTACCACGTTGATTTTTTGAATCGTGGAAATAAGTACTAGCAAACCAACAACACCAAAACTAAGCTTGCAACGAATAGCAGGATGGACAGTGGCGAGTAGAAACCTGAAGATTAATTAAGTTGATCGATTTTTGGCTGTGTTTGGAAACGGCAATGCATGCCGCCGCCACCGTCGTTGAAGTAGAGCGGATTCAAACCGACAATTTTTCGGTTGGGATAGAGCTGTTGGAAGATTGTCCTTACTTGCTGATCTTTCTCATTCATCGGACCATTTTCATCTCCATACTGAGGGATTATGGCAACTTCGTTGGTGAGGAGGTAGTTCATGTAGCTTTTCGCATAGGACCAATAGACTGAATCTCCAGGTTTGATATTGAACCGTTCAAACTTTTCTTTCCATTTGGGGTATTCAAACCAGCTTTCTTGTATTACATTCAGGTCTGTGCGTGGATCAGGGTGTGGAACTTTGATGATCGTGAAGGGACGTCCGTTTACATCGGTAGCTTTGGAGAGGATGTCATAATTGGTATTCATCCGCTCATAATTCTGCTGCTTGATGGGATGTTCCGCTCTTTCTTCTTCACTAACCCAGGTAAGAAGGATGGTAGAGTCGTTGGCGAAGCGAACATATTCATCTGTATGGCCTCCGGTTCCAATACCGTAAATGTTATCATAGACCCGGTTGAAGTTATCCGGATCATCGATTACACCGTAGGGCATCCAGATCACTTTCGCTATGCCACAACATTTTTTGAAATCTGCTTCAATCTCCTCCCTGGTGAGGTGCGGGTTTCTTTTCAACGTGATCGTTTCTGTCTGAATTAGGACACCCTGTCCGTTGGTTTCAAAGGCTCCACCTTCCAAAGCGACGATAGAGTTGACGGTGTCAATACCCAGGCGCTGTGCAATGTCCCGGTCAAGGGCTTCATGTCCCTTCGCCCAATCCTCAATAGAGTCCGGAGGTACGTTGGCATAGCCGGTGTATTTGAAATCAATGACCTTCAGTTTTTTACCACTTTCAACTGCGAAGATGGGTCCTGGGTCTCGATACCAAACATCAGTGCCTTCTTGAAAGACCAATTCAATGTTTGAAGTGTCGATGCCCTCTTTGAATAAATCGCCTAAGACATCACCCACAATTGTGTCATTTTCGATGATCAGCTTCAGATCCACATAAGGATGGATGGCTCTGATCATTTCTAAAGTGACCGTATCACCCGGATCATCATAGTTCTCAAAGGTTTTGTAACCTAGCCAAATAGCTTCCTGTGGTTCGAACTCAGCAGGAACTCGAATCTTAACTATTGGTTGAGAATCCTTGCTTTGACAAGAAAAAAGAGATAGTAGGAGGAGGGTGTAAAATATTCGCATAAAAGATTAATTAGTTGTGTTTTCATGTACAGACCACGGCCTTACGATTTTTTGAATTTTCCACTACGTTAAGCAAGTAGTATACAAAAGCGAAAAAGTGACTATTGGTGATCAATAAATGTTTTGTTTCAATTTTTTTCTGAGCCTGAGGGCAATCA
>CAZQJU010000094.1:0-14847 GCA_964593185.1 uncultured Roseivirgaceae bacterium | reverse complement strand
CTAGTATGGGGTGCCTGGGTTGTGCTTTTACCAAACCACTTCTTCAACTTGGTAGGGATGGAACCTCCCATGCATACGATGATATGGCAGGGAATGGGTATGGTAATAGGTGTCTACGGACTTGGGTACTGGTGGGCTTCTCAAGATCCCACCACACACTGGCCAATTGTGGCTGTAGGTTTTTTAGGGAAGATTTTTGGACCCTTGGGCTTTGTGATGAATTATGCGACGGGAAAAGTCCCTTTTGGGTTCTTCTATACCTTGATAACCAATGACTTCATCTGGTGGGTGCCATTTTTCTTAATACTTCGGGAGTCCTACAGAAAAGGTAAAGTGCAGTGGGTATGAAGAAGATAAGCCTTTATCTCCAGTCGTTCTTTTACATTTTTGCAGGGTTAAACCACTTCATTAATCCTGAATTTTATCATCCACTGATTCCTGATTATTTGCAGGAATGGTCTGGTTTTATCAACGCCTTTTCGGGCGTCATCGAAGTTGTTTTTGGAATTGCGCTCGTCTTTCCAGGTCAGCGACGTAAAGCAGTTATTGGCATTGCATGTATGCTCATTGCATTTATCCCATCGCACATCTACTTCATTCAGATTGGAAGCTGCATTGACGGTGGCTTATGTGTGCCGAGCTGGGTAGGCTGGGTACGGTTAGTTGTGATTCACCCACTGCTGATCGCTTGGGCTTGGAGCGTTAAAAATTTGAAATAACTACACGTTCCAGTCCGCAGTCAGATACATAGCATTTTGCGCTCTACTTTCCCGATTATACATACGGTAGTGGTTTTCTTGCACTTTTATGCTTCGGTAACCAAAGAGATGGAAGACTTCTTTGGTAAAAAATCGGGCGACACGTTTGTTGACTAGAATTCCAGACCTGTGCTTGTCCGTCCAACGGACTCCTGGCAGCCAGACAAGGATACGATCCAACCGATATTTACGGATCATTGCCGATAAACGAAGAAACGGTTTCCAAACTTTCTGAATGGTAAAATAGCCATCGCTACCTTGATTTTGATAGAGAGGCATAAAAACACGCGCATTTGATTGTGCGGTGTGCGGTTTCCCATTGACATAGGCAAGGACTTGATTTTTTTGGACCCGCTGAAAGTTGAGAAAACCGGGTTCCATTTTGAAGTGGTCGTCTTTTTTGATCACATATCTTGAAACAATCTCATAAATGTACGTTTCATCGCCAGCGGATTTCGCCAGCGTATCGCGATACCTCTGGAAGTCGATCTCTGCTGCTGTGATACAGCCAGTAAAGACAAGAGAGAGGTAGATGAAGGCGATGCTTGTTTCAATCGAGGTCATCGTATCATGTTGGCCAGCCTCGAAGCCAAATGCCACGTAACCTAATTCATTGACGAAACTAAGGAGTGGACCATCAAGGTACTCCTCAATTCCCAGGATGATTGGGAGGGGATATTGAGCAGTAAAATTCCTGTTGAGTAAGCTGTCATTGATGGTTAAGAAGGGGAGTGTTTCGCTTGAAGTAGTGTGAATATCAAAAAAGTAGAATGGGCCATTATTGACGTTCATGATTTGTTTGAGAAGGAGGTGCAGTGCAAGCTGTTCTTTCTGATCTTGCACTAAGATTTCTTCAGTACCATCCCTGATGTCGTTCAGCTGCTCAGTTGTCCAAAGCCTGTTCAGGTCGGTTTCGTGATAGCGAACGCCTTTTTCCAAGGCGGATAAATTTCCGGCGAGTGCGTAGATATCTCCACGAACGACGGAGGGATCCAGATCCGCCAGGACCTTCTTCAGTGCAAACACACCAGCGGGCTCATTGCCGTGGATCCCGCCAACAAAAATTAAGGTTGCACCTTTTTGCTTGCCAGCAACATGTCCAATAATGCGATCTACCTCAATGACTTCATCAAGCGCTTTGCTGTGCACGTTGACCATGATCGTACTTCATTATGTCATTGATGGTAACAATTCCAATCAGGTGTTTATCATAAACCACCGGAAGGCATCCAATTTCATGCGTTTTCATAATATTGATAGCTTCCGAAATAGGCATCTCTTGATGTGCTAAAATCACCTCGCTGGTCATGATGTCAGCGACCATTAGATCCTGATCATCATTGCTGGTATGTTGAAAGTTCTTCATGTGACTCCAGGTTAGGATGCCTTTAATCTGTCCCTGCTTGTCCTCTACCGGTACGTGATGAATATTTTTCCAGGTCATTAATTCCGTGGCAAGCTCAGCCAAGTCATCCTCATATACCGTAAATAGTTTCGTGGACATTATATGACCTACTTGGGTCGCAAACTCATGCGTTTTGGTATGTTTTGGGGCATTTGGCCATGTATGAACCGGATGCCTCTTTTGCTGAAACTGATGCATGGTTTTGGTCAGTGCGAGCAATGCGTCATCTTGCTTCATGCTTTTTTTGAACCCACGATAGTTTTCAATGATCCATTGTGCCCCCGTTCTCCCATGGGCACGTTCTTCAATAATTCCTAAGAGATGATCAATCGTCTTTTTATTGATGTGTACTTTTTCAAGGCCTTCATGCGCAATGGGCAAAAGCTCACGGATGATCAAGTCTTTAACCGAGACTTTTCGATCTCGCCATCTCAAGATGGTCTCTTTTCCTGTCCTTGCTACTTTGATGAAATTGGATTTTACGTCCCTGAAATCCATGTCTCCGATGAGATCGTAGTCTTTGTTTCTTCCCGTCATTAGGCCAACCCAAAAGGCGAAATTGGCCATTTGATCAATCACTGTGGGACCCGCAGGGATGTACCTGTTTTCGATGCGAAGGTGGGGTTTTCCGTTGCTCACACCGTAACATGGACGATTCCATCGATAGATTGTACCATTATGGGTGTTAAGGGCTTTGAGCTTGGGTATAATACCTTGGTGGAGTTGCTCGTAAGAGTTCTCCTCAATGAACCTGGATAAGATCACCTTGTGTTGTGCAATGTCATTTTTGAAAATGTCTACCGCGGTACCTTGCTCCCAATCATAACCAAAGTTGACCCTTGCAGACTGATCTTTTAGCGCATAGGAGGAGGTTCTTGTGTCGATGCTTTGCTGAAAGAGGGCAATTCGCGTTTCATGCCAAAGCTCTCGTCCAAGAAGTAAGGGTGAATTGGCACTGATTCCGAGTACGGGAGCGGCAATAGCCTGGGCCCAATTGTAGTTGTCTACAAAGTCTTCAGGATCTACTTGCAGGTGCATTTGGAAACTGGTGTTGCATGCTTCCATGAGTACCGAGTCATGTTGAACAAATAGTTCATCTACACCCTTGATGTGAAATTGAAAATCGCCGCCACGAAGCTCTTTCACCATTTCATTGAGTGCCCAATAGCGGGGTTTTGGCGTGATGCGCTCCATCGTTAACTCACCTTTGCCGACGGTAGGTAAAATACCTGTAAGAAGGAGCATCGTATCCCTTTTCTCCGCCTCCAGCTTAGCTTGAAGCAGCAAGTTGTCCAGTTGTTTTTGAACGTGACTAAAGCAGTTTTCGGTCAGTGAGACTGGGTCAAGATTTATTTCAAGGTTAAAGCGCGCGAGCTCTGTGGTAAAATGCGGGTCTTTTACGCTTTTGAGAATGCTTTCAGCATTTTTTTCTGGACGCCAGTTTTTGGAAATGAGGCAAAACTCTTGTTCAGCTCCAATACGGTGGATGCCGGATTCAAAAAGACAGTTGTCAAGCATGAACTCCATTGACTTAATGTCATTGAGCAAGTGTTTGATAAAGTCGGCGCGAACTTCTTTTTTAGAAGCAGATTTAGCTAAGACATGTCCCATAATTCAACGTTTGATCATAAAGATTGACCAAATCCATTGCAGGGACTATGATGTTCTACAGCACGTCGATTGATCTTAGTCAGGTCGCATGTGGCTAGGCCATACCGGACTTATACACTTCCAGACATCGTTCACGGGCAAATTTATGGTCAACGATAGGTTTTGGGTAGTGGGTGGTGTCCAGTTCAGGAATCCACTTTCGAATGTATTTCTGGTCCTTATCATACTTGTCGGTCTGAGAATACGGATTGAAAATTCGGAAGTAAGGTTGGGCATCTACACCGGTTCCTGCTGCCCATTGCCATCCTCCGTTGTTGCTTGCAAGCTCAAAATCTAGAAGTTTCTCGGCGAAGTAGGCCTCTCCCCATCGCCAATCGATCAGTAAGTGTTTCGTCAAGAAGCTTGCGACGATCATCCGGACACGATTGTGCATAAACCCGGTTGCATTGAGCTCTCGCATGCCTGCATCCACAATAGGATAACCGGTTTTTCCTTTTTTCCATTTCTCAAATTCCGCTTCATCATTTCTCCATTGCACACCATCGTACTTACGATTGAAGTTTTCGTCAACAACATGCGGAAAATGCCAAAGGATTGCCTGATAAAAGTCTCTCCAGATCAACTCGTTAAGGTATTTTTCATTCAGCGACTTGGCTTCCCGCGCTAATTTCCGAATGCTGATCGTGCCAAATCGCAAATGTAGACTCAATCGGCTGGTACCTCGTACGGAAGGAATATCTCTGGTTTCGTCATAGGTTTTTATGACTTTCGGATTTGCGGTACGATCGGGATAGTCAAATTCTGGTGCTTCAAAACCGATTTCGCTGAGCGTGGGAATTGGAAGTGGCTCCGATTGGTGCCAATTATCCGACGTTTCGCTGGGGTACGATTTGAGATGGTCTTCGGTAAGTTGAGCCTTCCATATCCTGCTATAGGGGGTGTACACGGTATAGGGTTTACCGTCCTTTTTGAGAACCTCGTCTTTTTCGAAGACGACGTGGTCTTTCTTAGCTTTGAAAGGGATTTTTTTTGTGGCCAGAAATTCAAAAATGAACTTATCACGGGTACGGGCATACGGTTCGTAATCTCTGTTTGCCCACACTTCTTGGACATTGTATGAGGTCACCAGATTTTCCCAGACTTCGGAGGGTCTGCCGATTCGAATGTCTAAGCTGCTACCCATTGCTTCGAGCTCGCGGGACAGTCGCGAAACTTCTTCGTGAATGAATGCCACCCGTGCGTCCTTCTGCGGAAGTTTGTCCAGGATATCTACATCAAAAATAAAGACAGGTTGCACGGGGCAAGGACCTTGCAATGCGTGAAAAAGACTTGCATTGTCTTCCAGACGGAAGTCCCGTCGGAACCAGAATAACGTTACGGTTTCTGTAGTCATGTGGTATATGAGATAAGGTTTTTGGCCATGTTTTTGAAAATGAAACCATGGAATGGAAGGACTAGATACCAATACACCCGCCCCCATATTCCCAATGGTCTAAAGGTAGCTGTCTGAATGAGTTGGTGGCTTTCGACGCCGGACGACCTAATGTGAAACTCAAGCCACGCTTCTCCTGGAAGCTTCATCTCAGCATAAAGAAGCAGACGCTTTGCTTTCGAGTTGGCTTCAAGTACGCGCCAGAAGTCCAGCGCATCTCCATCCTTGAGGTCGTTTGGACTTCGTCGGCCTCTGCGAAGGCCCACCCCGCCCACTAGTTTGTCCAGGAAGCCACGAATCTCCCAAAGCCAATTTCCGTAGTACCAACCTCTTTTGCCACCAATTTGCCAAATATTTGAAAGTACTTCTTCAGCATTTCTGGTAAAGGAAAAGCACTGAACATCCTTGAAACAACCATGATCCGGAGCCTCCAGCTTTGTCAGAAACGTGCGATTGAAAGTAGGGTCAGCAAATGCATCTTTCCAGGAGGAGATGATCTGCTTTTGATTGATTTTTTGGAAGGTACGTTCCAGGGACTTCTTGTAGCTAAACAGGTCAACCGCGACAACTTCCTGAATACGGTTGTCCTGTGCGATTACCTCGTTTTTCATGCTTTCGACAAGGTTTCTTGCCAGCCTAAAGGACGTGGATGTAACCAGGTAGAGCCAAAGCGAGGACAGGCGAATAGTCAAAACCGGGACAACCAGGATAGATCGTTTTAATCCCCTGACTTGCGCAAATTGCAGAAGCATCTCACGATAGGTTAGGATGTCTTTTCCACCAATATCAAAGTGCTGATCATACGCTTTCTCATTTCCCAGGACACCCATTAGGTAGTGAATCACATTCGCGATGCCAATGGGTTGACACTTACTGTTGAGCCATTTTGGTGCGATCATGACGGGTAACTTTTCTACCAAGTCGCGAATAATCTCAAACGAAGCGCTACCAGAGCCAATGATAATGGCAGATCTAAGCACAGTTAACGCCGTGGTTGATTGTGCCAGCACATGCTCTACCTTAAAACGAGAAGCCAGGTGATCTGATAGTTCGGCATCATTGGCAATGCCGCCGAGGTAAATGATCTGCTTGGCTTCTGTGGAGTTGATGTAGTCTACGAAATGTTGCGCGGAAGTCTCTTCAAGATTTTGAAATTGCTTGCTACTTGAATTCAGTGAATGGATGAGATAGTAGGCAGCATCTATGTCAGTTGGTAAACGCTCACTGTTACTCTTTTGGAGGAAATCACATTCAATGACGGTCACGTTTTTCAAAAAGTCCTCACTAAAGTCTTCAAAGTCGAACCTTCTCTTATCCCTTACGGGGCAAACTACGTGATGGCCACTGTTTACCAACTGTGGTAGAAGCCTCCTTCCAATGTAGCCCGTTGAACCTGTGAGCAGGATTTTCATCCCTAAAGGGTGCGGACAGAAGACATTCCACCGTCCAGACCAAGAACCTGTCCGGTCATCCAAGAGCTGTCCTCTGACAACAAGAAACTAGCCAGTTTTGCCACTTCTTCGGCTGTCCCAACTCTGTGCAGCGCATGCCGATTGCCGGACGCGGTCTTTTTCTCCTCCGATGACAAAATTCTGCTGGCTAATGGCGTATCTGTTACCGACGGAGCAATGCAGTTAACGCGAATCTTCGGGGATAGCTCTGCTGCCAGTGATCGAGTGAGTCCTTCAATTGCTCCCTTGCTTACAGCGATGGAAGAATGATAAGGCATGCCCTGGCTTACAGCTACGGTACTGAAAAAAACAACCGATGGATTGGTTCCTTTTTTGAGTTGCTTCAAATAGGCTTGCAGAAGTTTTACGCCACCCATAACGTTCACATCGAAGTCATGAAGGAAATCCTGGGTCTTTAGACCATGAAAGGGCCTAAGGTTGATGGTTCCAGGACAATATACAAACCCATCAATTGAATCCACATCGATTGCCGGAATGGCTTCTACTGTCACATCGTGTGCGAGGTGGGTGACATTTGGGAGCGACGATACTTCACCAGCGGTACGAGATAAAACGGTCACTTGGTGATTTGATGCCGAAAGCTGACGTGTTAATTCAAGTCCAATGCCCGAACTTCCACCTACAATAATAAAATGCTTAGTCATGGTCTATCAACTAGCATATGGAATGAAAGTTTGGTTATAATCGTAACAGTGGTAGCTTCAACATAGCTTGGATAAAGACAGCCATGCAAAGGGCAAAATACAGCACTGAGAAAAGGACAATGCCCCTTGTTGAGGTCAAAACAAAGTATCCGAACAAGGGGAGCACTTGCAGCGCATGCATCCCCACAAAATGAGCGATGCGATAATCACCAAATTTTGTACTCCAATTAAGTAGAGGGATGCCAGCACCACCATCCGGTGCCCCGACAGTGTGCGCTAGTTGAGAGCCCATTATCCCTCCTTGAAAAGCAAATATGACAAAGCAAATGATTCCCAACCGGATTCCCCACAGGTAAGCTATGGGTAAGTGAGGGAATGCTCGCATCCAAAAGAGTATGCCAATGTAAAGCGTAAAGAGCGTCATGATGCTAATCGCTATTCCCATCAGGCTGAACATAAAAGCATTGAAGGACGACGAAACATTAAAGTGTGAAAGTTCGCCCTGGGCGGCCTTGTACGTAATCCAAAAAAGTTCGAAAGAAAGGACTAGGATGACTGTCCAAGTGTAGGCCTTAGTGGTAAAGGACACTTCCAAATAACCAAGAAACCAAGCCATGGTCCAACTGAATATGATGGTAGAAAGGAAAAATTTCAGTGGTTTGATGAACGCATTGATTCCCTGTACTTGGATATTGAAGGACAAAATAAGTAACAGCATAACCAGAGATGCTACGATGCACATCCACCCAAATACATACAATGAAGTGTTTCTACTCGAAAGTTCTGCTAAAAATTCCATATACAAATGTTACGTCATTCAGTCGCTGATGTAAGCAAAAACACGTTTATCCAAGAAATCAGCATGCCAAGTCCTGAAATTTTGGAGGTGAATCAGCTTAGTAGGTTTGACGGAATTATGTGCTACATATCAACTATCGCAATGTGCTTAGGAGGACTTTATTGAAGAGTTTTTACTATCGTAATAAGCAGATCCGATCAAACTGACCCCTATAAATAGGGCATAGAGATAGTTGTCTGAAGAAGGGTTTGTAAATAAGGCGAAGAGCCCGGTTGCGACAGTTAAGAATCCAATGACGTAAAGCACTACATGTACGCTACTAACTTTCTTCATGGTAGCTAAGATCTATTTTTTACTCCAGTTAGATAAGGGAAGCGTCCATTTCTTACAATCACGCATCACTTTTAGGTGACCATTCGTGGAAGTAACTCCTTTACTTCTTCTTCGACGATACACTGCTCGTGTATAGGATTGTATAGAAAACCATTCGTGTCCATACGTTCAAAGAACTCAAAAAGCTCGTCGTAATAACCTGCTGTATTTAAAAAACCGCAAGGTTTGTTATGGTAGCCAATCTGTGCCCAGGTCATTACTTCCATGATTTCTTCCAAGGTCCCAATGCCTCCTGGCAAGGCAATGAAGCCATCAGCTAAATCAGCCATGAGTGCTTTTCGTTCATGCATGGTTTTCACGCGATAGAGTTCGGTGAGGCCCATGTGCGCGACTTCCATTTCGTACAGTTTCTCCGGAATTACACCCGTCACTTTTCCGTGATTGTTGAGTACCGAATCGGCAATTACGCCCATCAGGCCAACGGCTCCACCGCCGTAAACCAGTTCAATATTTTGCTTGGTCAAAGCCTCACCAAGTTCTTCAGCTGCCTCTTTGTATGCTGGATTGGACCCATGTTTCGACCCACAAAACACCGCGATTCGTTTCATGGCCTGAAGGTACTAAACTATTCGTATGAGTGAACGGTAAGTCAATGCGAAGTTCTATTCAAGAACAGTTGGGAAATTAAAGACATTCAAAAAGGAAAGTTACATCGGATTAGATGAAGAGTAGGTGGAAGTTCTTCTGTTGCCTATGAGGCAGTGGTCTATTGATTGTACGCTTTTTCAAAAAGTTATGAGAACCATGAACCATGATTCTCATAACAAAGCGCGATCCGACTTAGTCGTCCTTGGTGGCCACCCATACAGCTAGAAAACCTCGGTCTATCGCATGGGTCATTCCATACAATTTGCCGTTCTCAAAGTAAAAGGAAGTGTTGTAGGTTCCACTATTGTCGCCTGACTCAAGTGCGCCGTATAACCTTTCCGTCTGCATGTTTAGTTGCCCGTTTTGCAATTTTACTCCTGGACGATAAAAAGTGCCTTTCAGTTCATTGTTCTTCACGCTTTTGATCTCCATCATCGCGAAGTTGTCATCATTGGGATTTTGGGGGCTCATATCTAGCTTCCATTTTCCAAGCAGTACCTCAGGGTTTTCTTGCCCATGGGCCATGCAAACTGATAATAAAGAGCAGCTTAATAGTAGGATAATTACTTTCATAGTTTTATTGATTTTGTTTCTGCAATGATCTGATTGGTCAACAGTCAAATGGTTCCATTTAGAAAATTGAGACCTGATTTTTAAAGACTATTGGTCTCAATTAGAAAAATGAACCTTTCAGGATCGGGCTTTTAATTCGCTCGGAGCAATACCTAAATGCTTTTTTACCGCTCTATTGAAGGAAGATTTCGAGTTGAAACCTGATGCATAGGCAAGGGAAAGTAAGGTATACTTATCGTTATCCGAATCACCTACCAGTTGTTTTAGGTTCTCTACTCTTAACTCATTTACGTAGTCATTGAATGACTTATGAATAACCTCATTAAGTGTTTTGGTAAGCAGGTAAGGCTTGATGTCCAATTGCTGTGCAAGTGACTGCAAGGTAAGTGTGCTGTCTTTAAAGACTTCTTCTTGATCCATTAACAGGCTTAGCTTTTCGGAGATTTCTACCAACGAACTTTTCTCCTCAGCAGTGAGCGACTTCCTTTTGATCAAGACCCGCTGATCCTTCCGAATGACATTTGAAATTCCGAACCAATACAAGAGGATAGCAATACCGATAAAGAACGGATAGTGGTAGAATCTTGTGAAATAGTAGTAGTCTGTACTTACGGTAGTAATGTAGATGACCAGGTCAACCACCAAAATAAGAAGGACGAGAATGTAATAGGATCCGAACAACTTGATCAAATTCTTCACCCAGGTGAGATTTTGTGCATTGACCTCCGAAGGATGGAGCCTATTGAGCAAAAGGATCGATCTGTAGGAATAGAAAATAATGAGCAAACTGGCGATAATTGGTACAGTTGAGAAGTTTCTCCAGTACACATAGCCATAGTATCCAAGCCAGGTCAAGCTTTCCCGCGTATTGTCCCAGAAGAAGTTTTGGGATCGAACATAAATACTGCATATTATTTGAATCACGATGGGGAGGAAAATCCAATTATCCTTCCTGGACAATCGAAACTTCTCAATCGATTGTGCCTTTACATAAAGAAACAGTAGGGGGCCATATGACCAGCTAAGGTCTAGCGTCAAATGGTACCAGGTATCGAAATAGCCAATCCCAAACAATAGGAGTACTTCATTTAATAAGCCGTAGGACATGACAAGCAGGAGGTAGGCCTTGAACCTGTTCGCTACCAAATCCTTTTTCCCACTTTTCCAAAGAAGAAAAGAAAAGACAAATCCCTGGGTAAACCCAATGGAAAGAACAATGACCAAGATTGTTGTTAAAGGATTCATGAATGTAAATATGCATGTAAACCAGTAGTTCAGACAAGATTTGGAAGCTGAACTTCTGTGCTTAATGCTCGCGAGCTACCTTTGATTTACAAACTTGATGCTTACCTTTTCCTGGTTTGAAATTTTAATTGCGAAAATCAGTGTTGCACCAAGAACGACACCACAGACCATGGATAGACTGAATCATCTTGACAGATGGATCTCAAACCTCATGAATAAGTGGGGGTATGTTGCAATTCGCATCTCTTTTGCCGTCATTTTCATATGGTTCGGAATTTTAAAGCCGTTTGGACTTTCAGCAGCGGAACCACTTGTATTGAAGACGGTTTCCTGGTTGCCCTTATTTTCGCCGGCAACTTGGCTCTCAGTAATCGGCTGGTGGGAGGTGGTCATTGGCATCGCCTTTCTTTTCAAGTCTACCACACGCTTGGCCATTGGTCTTTTGTTCTTGCAAATGGGCGGAACATTTATGCCGCTCTTCTTGCTTCCTGAAATTACCTTTCAGCAAAATCACTTTCTCCTTCCCACCATGGAAGGTCAGTACATCATTAAGAATCTAATGATCATCTCCGGCGCTTTGGTGATCGGCGGCAGGGTTTATAAGGCAGGTTAAGATTTGATGAGCAAAATCATCGTATGTTCTTAGGTTTGCCCACTAAGTTCCTAGCTTAGTATCTCATCATGACGAGTCTTAGTGATCCGGTACAATTTGAAATGGCCTACAAGCAGTATTTTGCTTCGCTTGTCGGGTTTGCCTATCAGTACGTGGAAGACAGTGAGATTTCAGAGGACATTGTGCAGGAGATGTTTGGTAAGCTATGGGATAAATCCGAGACGGTGGATATACGGACGAACTTGAAGTCCTATCTCTTTGGCGCAGTTAGAAATGCCTGCCTAAACCACCTAAGACATCAAAAAGTGGTAGCAAGTCATGAATCTGAACGTGGTGAGGAGCGGGTACATCAGTTGAATTTTATGGAGATGGATGAGCTTCAGGAAAAAGTCAATGATGCACTCGCGCAACTGCCCGAAAAAAGAAGACAAATTTTTGAACTCAGCAGATTTCAGGATAAGAAATACCATGAGATAGCAGCCGAGCTGGATGTCTCTATAAAGACCGTGGAAACGCAGATGAGTAGAGCTTTGAAGGTCATGCGGGAGGTTTTAGGATCATACATCTTGTATCTGATCACAGGGACCGTACTTTTTTTGATCACAGGTTGTCGGGGTAAAATGTTATGAACGTGTCAATACTTTACTACTAGGTGAATTTGGACCAAGACGATATCGAAATCGAAGAGGTACTGTACAGGTACTTTAGGAAGGAGCTCTCAGCTTCTGAGATGGCTGATGTAGAGGCCTGGCGAGCTGAAGGTCAGCAGAACGAGCGCATGTTTCAAGAGTTGCGTTTGCTTTTCCTGGATATGAAAGGGCTTTCCTTCTATCAGCAAACCGGAAATCTGCATCTCGATAAATCGTGGAGGAGTTTGCGAGAGGATCATCAGATAAAAGCAAGAAAGTCGTTCAACTACATTCCCTACGCAGCAAGTATTGCTCTCGTACTTTCCACTGTTTTGGGTTTGTATCTTTACCAAAGTCGATCTGTTGAACCACAAGTAGCGATAGCCAATCAGGTATTAGCGCTGTCACTTAGTGATGGCTCCATTGTCACGCTAAACGAAGGATCCCAGCTGAATTACCTTGAGACCTTTGAAGAAAATGAGCGTAGAGTGCAATTGGAAGGGGAGGGCTATTTTGACATTGCAGCCAATCCCGATGCACCTTTTGTTGTCGAGGTTGAGGATGTGGAAGTTCGGGTTTTAGGCACACAATTTTTTATCAACCAGGTAGATGACAACCTACTGATAGACGTGGAGGAAGGAAAAGTCTTAGTTTCCTACCAGGATCAGCACGAGATTGTAAGTGCACGTCAGTCGCTTACCATTGACCGGACATCGATGAAGCTTACAAATACGATAGAAGATGCGACGGGATTGACCACTTTTTGGAAGACAAGGAGGTTGGTATTCGACCAAACGGCTGTGGAGGAGGTAGCAAAGGTGATCAATCAGGCCTATCGTACTTCTATAGCGGTAAAAGGGGCTTCGGAAAATTGCCTGTTGACAGTTACATTCGAAAATGAGTCGCTTGACAATGTACTGGAGGTCGTGTCCAGTACCTTGAATTTCACAGTATCAAAAGACCATAATCAAATTGTTTTAGAGGGAGATGGTTGCGAGTAAAAGACTTTTGGTGTGTTGGGGCATCCTCTTGCAGGTCCACCTTTTTGCTCAAAATAGTGATTCACAGATTTCGATAGAGTTCCAACAAGAACCATTGTTGGATGCGTTAGCTAAATTGAATGAGAGCACTGATAAACAACTTTCGTTCAATCCTCAGATTTTGCCAAAAGACCGGACG
Organism: uncultured Roseivirgaceae bacterium; assembly: GCA_964593185.1. Lineage (GTDB taxonomy): Bacteria > Bacteroidota > Bacteroidia > Cytophagales > Cyclobacteriaceae > Ekhidna. The sequence goes on along the minus strand of CAZQJU010000094.1, from coordinate 1,506 downwards.
GTTGATCGATCCTTCCGCGACGAATCAGTGGAAAGCGTGCTTGACGAAATCATTGGTCCTGGATACGAGGTAAAATCCATCAGCAATTACCTGATCATACAGAAGAAAGTGGTGAAAAAGCAGAAGACCACGTATAGAATTAGTGGAGGAGTGTCGGATGCGATTACAGGCGTAAAGCTTCAGGACGTTTCCATTTATGAGATCAATAGTTTAGAGTCTACGCTGACCGACAATGTTGGATCTTTTCAACTAAAAGCCAAAACAGGGTCGGATGTAGCTACTTTTTTGATCAGCAAAGAGAACTATAAGGACACCGTTATTCAGATCACCAATCTCCGCCAATTCGAAGCCCCAATCGTGCTCACAAAGGAAAAAAAGTCCAAGCTGGGCAAAACCATACGAGAGAAGGTGAAAATCTATTCGAATGGGCTTGCCAAATTTTTCACGTCCGATAAGGTGATAAAGAATGCACGTAATGTGAACATGGTGGATACGCGACTCGCACAGATATCGTTGGTGCCTGCCTTGGGGACGAACCGAAAGATGAGCAGTCAGATCAAGAATAAGTTCTCTCTAAACATTATCTCTGGATACAGTTATGGAGTCAGGGGGTTGGAGTTAGGGGGTGTCTACAACATTGCACGAGAAGAAGTGCGGGGGGCCCAGATTGGTGGTTTTGGTAACACCGTTGGTGGAGAAGTACATGGATTGCAAATGGGTGGTTTTATCAATACCACCAGCGATTATGTCAAAGGGGCCCAGCTTGGGGGTTTCATTAATGTAGCGAAGGACAGTGTGAATGGTTTTCAACTAGGAGGGTTTACCAATGTAACAAAGGAGATGCAAGGACTGCAGATTGCTGGTTTTGATAATCATACCCAAGATGTTTCAGGATTTCAGTTGGCGGGATTTATCAATACTTCAAGAAGGATGGATGGAATGCAGTTGGCAGGGTTCATTAATAAAGCGAAAGAAGTGCGAGGTCTGCAATTTAGTGTCGTGAATGTAGCTGATACCGTAGCGTCAGGGATGCCATTTGGTCTGCTAAACATTGTCAGAAAGAACGGGCTTTTGTCTCCCGGCATTGAATCAGACGATGTGGTTCCTTACCGATTTACCTTTCGATCAGGTCTGGACAAGTTTTATACGGTGCTATCGATCGGCACTGATCCGGGAGATCATTGGACCTTGGGTGTCGGATTTGGATCAAAGTTGTTTCCACGAAAGCAACAAAAGTTTTTTTTGAATCCGGAACTGCGCTGGTTGAACCTTGCCAAGGGCGCACCAAAGGAAAATGAGAACAATTACCTTGTTCGTTTCAATTTGAACTTAGGTTATCAGTTCTTCAAACGACTGTCCATTACGTCGGGGCCTTCGGTGAATTTCTATGTTACCAACCAGCTGGATGAAACGGGGACCCCTGAAATCAACCCTGCGAATGCGCCCTTTCTAGATGAGCAGCCAGGCAATACCCGCTATCAGATGTGGCTGGGGTATACCGTGGGT
>CAZQJU010000093.1:0-14901 GCA_964593185.1 uncultured Roseivirgaceae bacterium | reverse complement strand
TCTCCACCGGAGGGCCTAACTCAACAACTCTACTACTTAAAAAAGTATCTTAAAAACCAAAATCTTCTCCACCGCCGTCGCTTCCGCCTCTTCCTCTATTTGATCGCTGCTTCTTTTGGTTCAGTCTGTAGGTAAAAGAAAGAACGGCGTTTGGGCCTCTTCTCCATTGAAACTCGGAGTCTGTGGTAAATGTTTCGGTAATTGTTTCTCCACGAAATTTTCTCGTATTGAAAAGATCTCGAACATTAAACGAGATGGTGCCATTGTTCTTCAGTACATCTTTAGAAAGTCCAACATCTAGGCTCTGGATTGACTTTCTAGTACCTTGAGGGGTGTTCTGAGGTGCACGGTAGAACCAGGATAATTGGGCGTTAAATAGTTTTCGATTTCGGTAGAATGTACCTAATCGGGTGGAAACAGTGGTTGCCTCGGCCGACAGCGTTTCTCCTCCATCAACCTGGGAATTGAAAAAATTCATCGTACTGGTTACGCGAAACTTCTTGGTGATGTCATAATTGATATTGGTCTCGATCCCGATATCATCTCGAACACCTAAATTCACAGGAAGTCTACGTGTAATACCTTCGCCATCCAGCTCCGTAATTCGCTGCACTACATCTGTGGTATATCGATAGTATAACCCAATGTATATACTGGAGTTCTTGCGATTTTGAAGAATTCCCGCTTCGTAGGAATCTGTAAACTGGGGCTGAAGATCCGGATTCCCAGTGAAAAGACTCAATGGGTTACTGTATGTTATGAATGGATTTAGGTTCCTGAACCTTGGTCGTGTGATTCGCCGACTATAACTCAACTGAACAGAAGAAATATCACTGTACTTGTAGGTCAAGTTGGCGCTTGGAAAAAAGCTAAAGTAGTCCTGCCGCTTAGGCTCATACTCGTCTCTCCCCTGATCTTCCGCACTTAAAGGAATTAGTTGGGTATCTAAACTTGTTTGTTCCGTACGTAAACCCAGTTGCCAAGACAGTTTTTCGTACTGATTGCTCAGGATCCCGTAAGCAGCATAGATCTGCTCATTAAACGAAAACCTGTTGGTCAGTTCTGTGACTTCCTCAAAATTCGCTTCCAAACCTGTAGCTGCAGAATCTGACTCCACGATGTAGTTATTGAAGATGGTCCGTTCGTTGTATCGAATCCCAACTTCTAACTTACCTTTTTTCGAGAAGGGATGGATGTAGTCTAGCTGTACTAATTGTCTATCTTCTCCATTATCGTTCCGTGCCCGCTGAATAAGGTCTACAGAACTTCCATTTGTAAAATTGGTCACATCGTCAAAAGCAGATATCTCGGTCTCCTCACTGTCTTGTCGCTGAATGGTAAAGGAGAGCTCTTGCCCTTTCCGCTTAAAATCTCGATTGAAATTCAGTTCATATTGCCAGTTAATATCTACTTCTTCTTCATTGTCAATTCTTAGCCGATCTGAAAACTGTACCCTGTTTTGATCTAGAAACAAGTAATTCGTTTGCGTTGTATTATCGCTGTCCGCATCTCTGTAAGAAGCTGAAAGTGTCAGTACATTCTTCTCATTAAAATAGATGTCGGAACCAAATCGAACATTCTGCGACAGACTTTTGCGCTCCCGATCATTGTCCTGATTTATATAATAGGTACTATCTGGACGGAAGAAAAAGTTATTCGTAAAGCCTTGCCCAGGCGACGTTCTGGCAGTGACGCCGTAGTTGACAAACCAATTAATCCAGCCGGTTCTATAGTTGACATTCACGCTCGCCCCATTGTTTTGAGGAAGGCCACCTTGCACTTGAAAGCTTCCGTTGAATCCTCTCGCTTTGTCTTTCTTTAAAATGATGTTGATAATCCCTGCTCCGCCTTCAGCATCATATCTTGCGGACGGATTCGTGATGATCTCGACGCGCTCAATAAGATTTCCCTGTAACTGTTGAAGTCCTCCGGTGCCAGACAACCCAATGAGACCCGAAGGTTTCCCATCTACCAGGATTTGCACATTTTCACTTCCCCTCAAGGACACATTCCCTTCCACGTCAACTTCCACCGACGGAAGATTGGCCAGGAGATCGGATGCGCTACCTCCAAGGTTGCTGAGGTCTTTTCCAATGTTGTAGACCTTTTTATCAAGCGTAAGCTCCATCTCTGTTCGTTCCGTCTGCACAACTACCTCTTCCAAGAACGTTTCGTTCTCTTTGATTCCGACATCTCCAACATTAAAAATTCGATTCTGCCTATTGACCACGACATCAGCGATGGTCACTTCTTCAAATCCCATGAACTGGATACGTAGGAAATAGCTACCTGGCTTCACAGGGATATTGAAAACACCTTGAATGTCAGTTAGTCCACCTGTGGACAAAGAAGAATCTGCTGCGTTGAATACGCTTACTGTGGCAAATTCTACCGGGTTGACTGTACCTTCGATCACCAACCTACCTTTTATTGCAAAATCAGGAGCGGCCTCGTCTTTTGGCGCTTGAGAATAGCTGACGAGCGATGCCAATGAGCACAATGTGAGTAGTAGTCCTTTTACGTTCATAACGCAAATCAAACGGTCAATCATAACGGATGTTTGTACAGAATTTGAAGCAATTCTGAAGATTTGATCAGCTTTGTGTCAGCGGTTCAAATCTGATGTGAATGGTATGGATTTCTTGCTCTTCCCCGTAATTGATTTCATATGCGTAGAAGTCACATATCTTCTTGACAATGGCTAATCCTAGTCCCATCGAAGCTGAACTTTGATTCGATTTCTTAAATCGTTGAAATAGCTCCTTGGGATCACCCTTCAATCCTGGACCTGAGTTAGAGATCATTACCTGGTCTTGCAATAGCTTAACCTCAATATGTCCTCCTTCCCAGTTATGGCGAATAGCATTGTTCATCAAATTGGTAAACATCAACTCAATCAGTACTTGATCGGCTTCTAAGTGCACTTCATGATCCAAGCTAGCTTTTAGTGACAGCTGCTTTAGATCCAGCAATTCCTTAAACTCATCCAATAACGACGAAAGCAGTGCATTGATATCGATCTTTTCAACATTGATGAATTCATTGTTCTCGATCTTGGTCAGCAGCGCCAACGAATTACTCATGTTGCTTAACCTTCTGACCGCATTTTGAATCGAGCTTAGTTGCTCTATCTGCGTCTCTGAGAGACTTTCATCATCAAGTAACACCTCCAACTTACTTTGAACAATGGCAATAGGCGTTTGAAACTCGTGGGAAGCATTTTCTGAAAACTCCTTGAGTGACTGATAATCACGCTTCACCTTGTCCGTCATCTCCGTCAAAAAAGAATTGAGTTTCTTGAATTCAGTGACTCTCGAAGACGGAAACGAAGTACGTTGATGTGGATTTCGCAGAGAAAATCGCTTGATCTCAGCGAGCGTTAAGTTAAAAGGCCTAAGAATAAAATACGAGGCAGCAAATCCAATAACCAACACAGCAGTCAACAAGATGAGGTACATCGTTGTCAACGATTCGGTAATGCCATCTCGAATATCATCTTCTTCAATGATTACGTCATACAAACTGATAGAATAGCTCTTCCCTTCCACATTCTTGATTGCATCAAGCCGCAGGTGGGGCTCCATTCTGTTTAGTTGACTATGCATCACAAGGGTATCAGAAAATGTTCGAGCTTCTGCCTGAAGTTTTTGTAGCGGAACAACAATAAGCTTAGACCATCGGATGGTATCCGTAGGCCTACGCCGTTCCAACAATCCTTCCATTCGAGTAAGTCGCTCTTCCAAAAAGCGCTGCTGCTCAGACTTTACCTCACGCATTAGGATGCGGTAGCTAATGACGCCACCAATGCCGAAGACCAGAAGCGATACGACAACAAAAAGGAGTGTTATGCGTGCGATCAAATTCATTCTTCCTCCTTTAACTTGTAGCCGACTCCATAGACGGTCTTGATATAGTCCTTCCCACCTACTTCCACAATTTTCTTTCGAACGTTTTTGATGTGTTGGTACACAAAATCAAATGAATCGGTTGTGTCCATGTAATCTCCCCAAAGGTGTTCTGCAATCGCTTGCTTTGTGAGCAGTCGTCTCTGATTTACAAGAATATAATGAAGCAGATCGTACTCCTTTCGAGTCAAGTCCAGTAAATGTCCATGCACATTGGCTTCTCTGGATTCCAAATTGATTTCGATCTCATGGAATCGTAGACTTCTCTGGCCACCTTCCTTTCTTCGGCGATAAATCGCTTTACACCTTGCATTGAGCTCTGCCAGGTGAAAAGGCTTGGGCAAGTAATCATCCGCTCCAAATTCTAGACCTTTTAGTTTATCATCCAATGCATTTTTTGCCGAAATAATGATGACTCCCATGTCCGGCCAGTTGCTCTTCATTTCTGTCAGTAACGATAGCCCGTCCCCGTCAGGAAGCATTAAATCCAGCAGGACAATATCGTACTGAAATCCATACAATTTCTCAGAAGCACGTTGGAAAGTCGGTGCAATTTCACAGACATCACCTTCCGCCAAAAAGTAACCCTTGACGCTGTTCGCCAGTTCTGCCTGGTCCTCTACCAGAAGTAACTTCATCCGACAAACATAAAATCCATTTTTGAAGTAAATCTGAATTTACACGAGCGGTTCTTCAATCCCTATTCTTATGATTTAAATTAACCTTTTACTCAAAATAAACAGCACAGACTATGAAAAATTTACTGAGTGGCTTTTTCGTTTTCATGATCACTTTTGGCGCTATTGCGCAAGGTGGATTAGCATACAAAGAGCCTCCGAAGGAAATCAAAGAACTTGCGGATGCACCAAGAGCCCCATGGGTCAGAATTGACAACAGTGGTGAAAATGTAGTACTTCTGTATCGCAATTCGTACAAGACCATTGCCGAGCTTTCCGAAGAAGAGCTACGACTTGGAGGTCTGCGGATCAATCCCGTGACCAATATTGGAAGCCGAACCACTTTTTACAACAATATAAAGGTCAAGAAAGCTTTTGATACCGATGCAAGACAGGTAACCAATCTCCCTGAAAACGCACGCCTGGCCAACTTCAGTTGGTCCCCTGATGAACGCATGATGGCCTTCACACACACCACCACCTCCGGTGTGGAAGTTTGGATTTTAACTATTGAAGAAGGTACAGCAAAAAAACTGACGAATGCAGGCGCAAATGCCAACCTCGGAAGGCCCATGGTTTGGGCTGCGGACAGCAAAAGCATGCTGGTCAAAATGCTGCCTTCCGATCGTGAGCCGCTGATCGATGCGCAAACTGCCGTGCCTACCGGACCTACGGTAACCGAAAGCTCTGGTGCGAAGGCACAAAACCGTACGTATCAAGACTTATTGAAAAATCCTGTGGACGAAAAGAACTTCGAACAACTGGCACGTTCTGAAATTTTCCAAGTTAACCTGGACGGCAGCAGCTCGAAATGGATGGATACCGGAATGTATCGAGGCATGAGTTACTCACCAGATGGTCAATATGTATTGGTAACCAAGGTAAAGCGTCCTTTTTCGTACCTTGTTCCATACGCTCGGTTTGCTTCTGAAACCGCGATCTTTGACCAGGAAGGTAACCAAGTAAAAATGCTCTTAGACAAGCCTGTAGACGAAGTGAGACCCAAGGGATTCATGTCCACGACCGATAAGCCGAGAGGCTTTAGCTGGAGAAATGACAAGCCAGCTACGATCGTATGGGCTCAGGCCTTAGATGGTGGAGACCCAGCCGCGGACGTTGAATTTCACGACGAAGCATTTGAACTCCCAGCTCCCTTCACAGGGGAAGCGAGATCTCTCCTAAAGATGAAGAACCGATTTTATAATATGACTTGGGGAGACGACGACGTGGCTATTGGATACGACTATTGGTTTGACAATCGAAATACACGAACCTATGTCTTCAATCCATCCGACAATACCATTGAGCCTAAAGTCATTTTTGACCGAAACTATCAAGATGCCTACAGTGACCCGGGAAATTTTGTAACCACCAAGAACAAACTCAATCGTAGTGTGCTCGCGATGGACAAAGGGAAGGCCTACCTGATGGGTGATGGCTTTTCTGACGAAGGTCAGTTTCCCTTTGTAGATGACATTAACCTGGAGAGCGGAAAAACCAGTCGTTTGTACCAATCAGCATATACAGATAAAGTGGAAGATCTTGTGTTTGCCGTTGACATGAGTAAGGGTGAAATTTTGATTAGACTAGAGTCCCCGACCGAGTATCCTAACTACTATTTACGGAATATCAAGAAAAAAGCAGCCCTAAAGCCTATCACACAGTTTGAAAATCCTTTTAAGGCAATGATGGATGTGGAAAAGGAAGTTATTACCTACAAGCGAGAGGATGGCGTGGAATTGACTGGCACCCTCTACTTGCCCTTGGGCTATGACAAGGAAAAAAAGGAAAAAATGCCCATGATCATGTGGGCCTATCCTGTGGAGTACAAGGATAAGTCAAGTGCAGGTCAAAATACGACCAACCCCAATGAGTTTGTCTATCCGTACTATGGGTCTCCTGTCTATTGGGTTACCCGCGGATATGTAGTATTAGATGATGCTGCTTTTCCGATCATTGGAGAGGGCGACGAGCAGCCAAACGACAGCTTCCGAAAACAGCTGGTAGCCAATGCAAAGGCAGGAATTGACGCCGTTGATAAACTTGGCTACATTGACCGCAATCGTGTTGGTGTTGGGGGACACTCGTATGGCGCTTTCATGGTAGCCAACTTACTGAGTCACTCGAATCTTTTCGCGGCCGGAATTGCACGAAGTGGAGCATACAATCGAACACTTACACCTTTCGGTTTTCAGCGAGAAGAGCGTAGCTATTGGGATGCGCCTGAAGTGTATTATACCATGTCCCCTTTCATGCATGCTGATAAAATGAAGACACCACTCTTGTTGATTCACGGGGAGGCGGACAATAACTCAGGAACTTACCCAATGCAAAGTGAGCGTTATTTCAATGCGCTGAAAGGGTTAGGTGGCCCGGCGCGTCTGGTGATGCTCCCAAAAGAAAGTCATGGCTATCGCGCCAAAGAAAGTATCATGCATGTGCTTTGGGAACAGGATGCATGGCTAGAAAAGCACGTCAAAAACAGAGATCCACTTGAGACGACGTTCGAGATGGATAAGTAAACGCTTTTAATTCCAACCTAAATTAGCCGATCCGAAGGGATCGGCTTTTTTTTCACAAGAGGCTAAAACCAGCGATTACAGAAAGCCTGCCACTAAAAACCCAAGATAAGTACCTAATCCAGCACCTAAAGATCCCCCCAGGATTGCAGGTAGAATGAGGTCATTACGGCCAACACTTTTTGCCAAAGCTAAGGCAGTACTCGCGCCTCCAATATTTGCCTGAGATGCAATGGCTACAATCGACCAGTCCGACCGTAAGACCAGCCCCATCAAAACCGAAAAAATGCCGTGAACCAAAACAATTAGAAACGTGAATAGAAATATATCGCCCGCATGGTTCCCAACACTGGCCAATGCGCCGATTTCACAAAAGGCACCTACAACCGCCAGGAAAAGATACACTGAGAACATACCCAAAAGCTTAGCACCGTTCAACGCTTGTATTTTTCGAAACTGAGCCAGCGCCAGCGCCAGGGTGGTTAGGATGAGTATTGACGGAAAGTTGATCCCCCAATCGGATAATTGAGATTCCAGCCATTCGGAAATCAGCAACGTTGCAGCGCCAAGTAGCAGCAATAGCGCTAACTCCTGTGGTGAAACCTTTTCGACCTCACGATCGACTTCATTCTTGGTGGAATTGATAACACGTACTTCCTTATGCGGTCTGATTTTCTGCATAAACACCGGAATGCTCAACGTCACAACCATCCAAACCGCCGTGATGATGTTATCTGCAACCACGAGTCCGGTATAAACAGCCCCCTCCCTAAAGACCTCATAGTGTAGCGCAACTGCATTGAAATTGGCACTGCCTCCTGTGTAGGTTCCTGTCATCATGCCTGCAATTGCTGCCGCATTTGTTCCGAAAACAGCCTCATAGTCAATACTATTCAAGGCAATTACAACGCCAAGCATGGTACCCAAACTTCCAATGGAGAAGGAAAGTAACATGGGCAATCCTGCCTTTTTGAGTTCTTTGAGGTTTACACCGAGCAACAAGAAGAATATGCTTGCTGGTGCAATGAACTTAAAAATCCCTTCATATACGGGACTAGCATCAGATGCTGATGGAATTAAGCCCAGGTTGGCCACAACAGCTCCCAAAATGATAACCAGCAACGAACTGCTGATGTGCTTCAAAAAGGTGTGCTTGCAGAGGAATTCACTTATGAAAATCAAGAAAAATAAGCAGGCAAGAATATACAGTGGTTGGTAGATCATAGGCTCAAACGATACAGCACCAGAAAGAAGATCTTAGTTAGTCTTTGCTCAAACAAGTATAGTGGAGATCTTGCTAATGCGCCGAATTAATCATGTGAATGAGATGTAAGGTAGGACCACATCCTCTTGAACTACACGACTACTACAGATCTTGACCCTCATTCGCACGGATCAAATATTTGCTACCACGAAAAAACAACACGGAGGCAAGCATCATAAAAACATGACTTATGTCAACATGATTGAACCATTTATCTAACCCGATCTGAAACTGAAAAAACGAAGCACCAATAATACAGGCTCCAACCCCCATCAGCATGTACTTACTCCCAACAGATCGTTCATTTAAATAAATAAACACTGAAAACCCTCCTACCACGATCGCAATCCCATATGCGGCGTGAATCAAAACGTATTGAAAATTGAGCGTCACGAAAGACAAAATCATGAATGTTAGTAGCTCCAGAATATTTAGCCACGAGAAAAAGGTCCCGACGTTTCTACTAAGATACTTTCGGGCATATTGGATGACTGCTCGTTCTAAAAGTGCCACGGAAAACATGCTGGTGATCCAGCCCGGCAGTTTCATGTAAAATGGGAGATAATGCATCAAAGCATGACCAATCACGCCTCCTAATAGTGTAGCAAGACTCATCGTCAGGAAATAAAACTGAAATAGCCGATGTACCTCCGCTCCATGCCCCATTCGACACAACCTACGATAGGCTTCGTAGCAGATAATAGCTACAGCGACATCGGTCAAGGCCGTGACAGGTGTGTGAAAAATAAGTCCAAATAGTTCAATGGATGGTTGTGGTTCTACCATGCTCCAATGGTTTTCTGCTGAGTACTAAACGATGTTCACTTCGGTTTCCAATTCAATGCCAAACTTCTGTTGTATTGACGTTTGAATCTGCTTTGACAGCTTATAAATGTCCTTTCCTCTGGCGTTACCTAAATTGACTAATACCAATGCTTGACGATCATGCACCCCAAATTCGCCATCCTTGTATCCTTTCCAACCTGCTTTTTCTATCAACCAGCCTGCAGGTACTTTTACATTGTTAGGATCCATCGGATAGGACTTTATATCAGGAAACTGAGCTTCCAGTGCTTCATAATGAAGCTTTTCAATCACCGGGTTTTTGAAGAAACTCCCTGCATTTCCTATTTCAAGAGGATCTGGAAGTTTGGACTGCCTGATATTAATGACTGCTTGACTTACGCTTTCCAAACTAAGATCGACATTCATGCGGTCCAACGTAATCCGAATGTCGCCGTAGGAAGTATTGAATTCCGGTTTTTTACTTAGTTTGAAATTGACTTTGGTAATGACGAATTGATCTTTCAGCTCTCCCTTAAAAACGGAGAACCGATAACCGAATTTGCAGTCCTCTTTGTAGAACTTGATAATCTTACCAGACTTTATCTCGTAAGCCTCCAACGAATGAAATACCTCCTTTAATTCTACCCCATACGCCCCAATATTTTGCATTGGTGCTGCCCCTACTGTCCCAGGGATCAAGGCGAGATTTTCAACGCCCCCAAATCCTCTTTCCACGCACCACAAAACAAACTGATGCCAGTTCTCACCTGCACCCACGGATACCAGCACTTCATTTTCATCTTCACTGAGAATGTGTAACCCTTTGATCTCATTTTTTGCTACAATCCCCGTAAAACCACGAGTAAATAAGACATTGGATCCTCCCCCGAGAATCATCTTCTTTTGTGATCTAAAGCGACCAGACAAATAGACTTCATCCAAGTCTTCGATGCACTCGACAACACCCAGGAAGCCTGCATTTACCTCTAAGCCAAAGGAGTTATACGGTTTAAGAGATACGTTGCGCTGAACAATCAAGACTAAACTACTTTTTTAATTGAATCTTACTTTGTGTACACAATCTCGCCGCCTATTACGGTCATTTCAACCTCCGTATCCAAGATTTCTTGCTCTTCAACGGTCATTATATCTTTGTTAAGTACGGTAAGGTCTGCCCATTTTCCCACTTCCAGACTCCCCTTCTGATCCTCTCGAAAGGCACCATAAGCAGCGTCTAACGTATAGGACCTAAGCGCTTGCTCTCGACTCATTTTTTCATCTGGCTCATAACCATTGTCTGGTGTTCCCAGCAGTGTCTTACGACTGATGGAAGCGTAAAGACTCGCAATTGGCGTGACAGGCTCAACAGGTGCATCGGTGCCATTCACGATCCGGGCTCCACTCTTCAACAACGACTGCCACATGTAGGCTCCCCACTCAATGCGTTTAGCACCAAGTCGTTCAATTGCCCAGGGCCGATCCGACGACATGTGAACAGCTTGCATGGCAGGAATAACGTTCATCTCCGCAAAACGTGGGATGTCGTCAGGGTGGAAGTGCTGTGCGTGCTCAATTCGAAACCTCGGTTCCTTGGGAGCATTCTCCGGGTACAGTTTAAAGGTCTCCTCATAAATATCCAATACTTCCCGATTTGCCCGATCCCCAATGGCGTGGATGCACACTTGAAAGCCCGCTTTATAGGCGCGCGTGGTTACGTCCTTGATGGCATCCATTGGCATGACGTTGTGACCATGTACCCCTGGAGCGTCACTATACTCCTCCAACAGCCAAGCACCTCTCGAACCGAGTGCCCCATCTGCATACAGCTTTACTGCTCTCACGGTAAGTTGGTTGTTGTACAGGTTTTCTTCAATCCCGTTCTTGAAATAGGTATCTAGCAAATCCGCATCCCTCCCATTTAACATCACGTAGAGACGAAGTTTCAACTCGTTGCGTTCCGCAAATTCTTTGTAAAGCTGAATGTGGTCTCCTCCTGAACCGGCTTGATGAAACCCGGTAATGCCATACTTGAAGCATTGTGCTAACGCCAGCCGAAGCGCTTGCTCATCACTTTCTTTCGTAGCTTCAGGGATTACCTGATTGACAAGTGCTTGCGCTGTTTCATTGAATATTCCGGTAGGTTGACCCGTTATACTCATGAATATCTCGCCTCCTTCTGGCTGTGGGCTACCACTTGTGATGTTGGCAATATCCATCGCTTTTTGATTTGCCAAGGCTGCATGACCACTAGCATGTTTCAAATAGACGGGATGATCTGGAACAGCCTCGCTAAGTAAGTCGTGCGTCGGAAAGCCAAACACCATTTCAGGTTGTTCGATCCACTTGTCCTGGTGCCAGCCACGTCCGGTGATCCAGGTACCTTTTGGGGTATTTGCCGCTCGTTCGGCCACCATGTCAATCACTTCCTGATAGCTTTTAGCTTCCCTGAGATCTACATTTAGTAGGTTGTATCCGATGCCCATAATGTGTGCATGCCCTTCAACAAGCCCAGGTATTATTGTCTTTTCGCCTAAATCAATAATTTCAGTCTCCTCTCCCACGTAATCAGCTATTTCTTCGGAAGAACCCACAAATAGAATGGTGTCTGCTTTGATCACCACCCCTTCAGCCATCGGATTCTGATCATCCATAGTGTAAACTTTGGAGCTTAGAAACACTTTATCACCCACAATTGCACCACTTGGCGACTCCCTTAAACTGCATTGAGAAAATAGTAGTGCAATACAGTAGCAGTAACCTAAAAGTAGTTTCGTATCGAAAAATCTCTTCATAATCTTATTTTAATCGCTATCAGTACTAGTCGAATCATGTGACCTTTGGCTTTCGCTGCTTGGCATTTTCCTGCAATTTACAAACCGGGCAACTACGAAAGCTGTACCTTTCAAAATTACATTACTGCATGTGCTAATCTTTAAGCAATATAGAAATCGTACCGCACAAAAGTTTTTCGCATTTGGTTCCTTGATGATTCCACCAACTTACGTATTATGTAAGCAGGTCTCAAACACGTCTCAGCCTGTCAAGAAAGGTCTTCGCTATATGGCAGAGAAGTAATGTAAGAGGTGTACATTTTAATTGAATTTTCCTAAATTTGCGCTCCGTTCCGAGTGGAGCACCTGATTATTCAGGAATTGTTAACTAAAAAGCTGTTCGATCCTGACTCCCGTCGAAACAGTGTAATTAACCGGAGTCATTTTTTAATATGGCAAAAAAAGCAGAAACAGCAAAGGCGGAAGAAAAAGAAGCAAAAGCTGAAACAACTACCGAAGCAACAAGCAACGTAGAAGAACAAGAAAGTCCTCAAGAGGAGGCACAAGAAGAAAATACCACTGCAAAAGAAGCAACGGCTGAAAAAGACACTGCAGAACCTGCAGAAGCACCTGTTGCCGACGAGGAAAAAGTCGAAGCAGCAGACACTACAGCTGAAGAAACAGCCCCTGTAGAAGAAGCTCCAGTTGAGGAGGTAGTCGCAGAAGCAGCTCCAGCAGTCGAAGAGGTAAAAGAAGAGCCAAAAGCAAAAGAGAGCAATCCAGTTTTTGATCAAGAACCTGTCGGAGAGTTCGATTTTGACAATGAAGCAGGTTTTGATGACGGCTATTCTGATGCAGATCGTAAAGCAATGGAACAGCTTTATGAGCAAACGCTCACCGAGATTAACGAAAAAGAACTGATCAATGGAACGGTAGTGGGCATCACCGACCGTGAAGTGATCGTAAATATTGGCTTCAAGTCAGATGGCCTTGTGGCGTTGTCTGAATTCAGAGACACACCTGATTTGAAAGCTGGCGATGAGGTGCAGGTTTACATCGAAGAGCAAGAAAATGCCAATGGACAACTGGTTCTATCCAGAAGAAAAGCGAAAATTGTTAAAGCCTGGGAATCTATTCAGGGCGCATTGGATCACGACGAAGTAATTGAAGGTTTTGTTAAAAGAAGAACAAAAGGAGGATTGATTGTAGACGTCTATGGCGTTGAAGCCTTTCTTCCTGGTTCACAAATTGACGTAAAGCCAATCCGTGATTTCGACATTTTTGTTGGAAAGGCCATGGAAGTAAAAGTGGTGAAGATCAACTACACGAACGACAACGTAGTTGTTTCCCACAAAGTACTGATCGAGAAGGACATTGAGCAGCAGAAAGCAGAGATCCTTAACAACCTTGAAAAAGGTCAGGTACTTGAAGGTGTGATCAAAAACATGACCAACTTTGGTGTGTTTATTGATCTTGGAGGTGTGGATGGACTACTTCACATCACCGACATCAGCTGGGGTCGTATCAATCATCCGGAAGAAGTGCTATCACTTGATGAGAAAGTCAACGTTGTGGTACTTGATTTCGATGACAACAAGCAACGAATCTCCCTTGGCATGAAGCAATTAACGGATCATCCATGGGATTCACTTGACAAAGAAATCGATCTCGGATCCAAAGTGAAAGGAAAGATTGTGAATGTAGCCGATTATGGTGCATTCCTTGAAATCATACCTGGTGTGGAAGGATTGATCCACGTTTCAGAGATGTCATGGTCTCAACATTTACGTAATCCATCTGATTTCCTTAATGTAGGCGATGAAATTGAAGCGGTGGTTTTGACCATCGATCGTGATGAACGAAAAATGTCTTGCGGAATTAAGCAACTGACAGAAGATCCTTGGACCAAACAAGATGTATTGACAAAATACGCTGTTGGTGCAGAGCATAAAGGAACCGTTCGGAACCTTACCAACTTCGGTCTATTCATTGAATTGGAAGAAGGTATCGATGGACTCGTTCACGTTTCAGATTTGTCTTGGACCAAGAAAATCAAACACCCTTCGGAGTTTGTAAAAGTTGGTGAAGACCTTGAGGTGAAAGTAATGGAGTTGGATGTGGAAAACAGACGACTTGCATTAAGCCACAAGCACTTGGAAGAAAATCCATGGGATACATTTGAAACGGTATTTACAAGAGGTTCGGTACATAAGTGTACCATCACTGGAGTTTCTGATAAGGCAGCTACCGTAGAGCTTCCATATGGATTGGAGGGAATTGTAATCCTGAAAAATTTGAAGAAAGAAGATGGAGCCAGAGCTTCTGAAGGAGAAACCCTTGATTTCAAGGTGTTGGAATTCTCCAAAGACGACAAGCGAATCGTTCTTTCTCATACTTCCGTTTGGAGCCAAGAAGCAGAGCAGCCCAAAGCCGCTCCTAAGAAGGCAGCAGGCAAAAAGGGTAATACGCTAAACAAGATTAATCAAGAAGTTGAAAAATCAACACTTGGAGATCTTGATGCCCTATCTGCTCTGAAGGACAAAATGGAAGACGCCGATAAGCCTGAGGCTAAGAAAGCACCGAAGGCAAAATCCAAGAAAGAAGAAGAGTAAACTTTTGAAGCAATCACGGTGCAAATCGTGATTGCTTTTATTCTATTTTTGCAATGATGGCGCTGTGGCCGAGTGGCTAGGCAGAGGTCTGCAAAACCTTTTACAGCGGTTCGAATCCGCTCAGCGCCTCCAAAAAGCGACTTGTTAGTCGCTTTTTTTAGTACCACACTTACTAGATAAGTAAAATGCTTATCTAAATATAGGACAATACCCCCTGCTCAGCGCTTATCGGATTGCCCTAATATTGTAAAAGAAATCAGCCAGCTATGGTTTCGAAGTTCATAAACAAGATATTTTCAATCAGCATACATAAACGATTAGGGTGATTATTTGTAGAAATTGTTTCCAGTGAAAAGGCTGGAAACAT
>CAZQJU010000092.1:10568-14940 GCA_964593185.1 uncultured Roseivirgaceae bacterium | reverse complement strand
CCTGTTTATACGGGAAAGTCGTTTTTTGGCGTTTGGGATATGGTGAAAAAGAATAAATTTGAAAAAAATCTTAGAATAGTACTATTACATACCGGAGGACTTCAAGGCATAGCAGGGTATAATCAAAGAAATGAGAATATTATTCAATAAGATTTAACTTTAGAACAATTTGTCAACGGTGAAGAAAAATGTGTTGTGCTTACTGATATGTTGTGGCTTGTTCGCATGCAACATTAATGACCTGGATTTTGACAAT
Organism: uncultured Roseivirgaceae bacterium; assembly: GCA_964593185.1. Lineage (GTDB taxonomy): Bacteria > Bacteroidota > Bacteroidia > Cytophagales > Cyclobacteriaceae > Ekhidna. Next base: position 14,684 of record CAZQJU010000092.1, on the reverse strand, counting down.
CTGGAAATTCAACCCGTATCCGGAACTTTTGCTGTACCATTGGGCTCCTCCACTTACTCAATCAGAGACTTATTGGATGAGCAAAACGACAGCATTGCAGGATTACAAGAAGATTCCACCTCCCTGCTCCTGCTATACTATACGGATTCCATCCTCTACAATGCGCAGGACGATTTTGTTGACATCGAGGACATTGTAGGTTCTGATACCTTGGATATTTCTGATATCCCGCCAGTAAGTGGCCCTTTGAGTTTCTCTTTTGTTAGGGCCTTTTCTGAGTCGTATAACAGTCAAAGAGAGGAGGAGTTGGACTCTGTGTACTACAGTCAAGGCGAGTTGGCACTAACAGTGACTTCCAACTCCGTAGCAACGTTGAATTACTCCATCACTTTTGAAAATACGATTACGCAGGATACACGTCAGCCTGTGGTTTTTACCGGGACTGTAAATGGACAAGGAAGTGACAATCCGCCTGCTCAGGATTTGGCTGGTTATTTTACGCGGTTGATTGGTGACCAAAATCTTTTTTCCTTGACCTTTGATGCTGAGTTCATTCTTGCCGACGGACAGGCATTTACCGGAAATGAGGTCATTTCTTATGAGTTCACCTACCGAAATCAGGATTTTGATCTGATCTACGGTAAACTTGGCCAAGACAGCATTACGGTAGGAAACGAAGCAATTAACATTGACTTTTTTGATGACTCAGGGGATGACGGTTTTTTCCTGGGGAATCCGGTTTTTCGTTTCACCTTCGACAATACTTTTGGATTACCTGTGGCAACGGACTTTTCCGGTATCAGAAGTGAAGATGAAAACGGTACGCAAAATGCACTTGATGGTGATATCATCGGACCCACCTCCTTACCCATTATAGAGGCCTCTGAAAATCCTGGCGAAGTCAGGCAGTCAATCATTGAAATCAATAGAAGCAATTCCAACATCAATCAAATGTTGGCCAATTCTCCTTCCAGGTTAGTATTTGAGGTCACCGCCATATCAAATTACTATGATGCTGCGGCCTCCAATTTTGTCCAACCTGATAACGAAATAGACGGATTGATTGAAGTGGAAATTCCACTTGAGCTTAGCCTAAAAGACTACCAGCAATCCTTCGCCTTTAACCTAAATGGCGGCTTGGATACGCAAGACGTTGATTCCGCTTTTCTCAGAATTGTAACGCTTAATGAACTGCCGTTTTCAGGCAGTCTCTCCATGGAAATTCAGGATAGCACGGACGCACCTGTTTATTCGATTCCCGATGTTTTGGTTTTCGCTGCCCCATTTATCAACGTGAATGGTTTTGTTATTGACCCTAGTGGCGCCTCTGCCGATGTTTCGCTTCCTCCGGAGGCGATCGATGCATTAGCAAATGGCGACCGTATTGAAATGACTGTGACATTGAATACACCAGTATCACAAACTTCCAGAGATATTTTTGTGAAAATTCTTGCGGACTATACCTTGGAAATAAAAATAGGCCTTGGCGGTAGGTACAACTATGAGTTTTAAATGAGAACCCTTCTAATCACCATATCGCTTGCCTTCTCCATCTGCCTACATGCACAGACAAGTGTTTCGTTCTTGCATCTTGGTGATGCGACCTTTCAAAACAGTTACCTGAACCCTTCGCTGATTCCACATGGGAAAGTGTACCTGGGCTTGCCGGCACTTTCCGGGGTCCATTTCAATGTTAACACGAAGACCAGCTACAACGAAACATTCACCAAAGAGGCAGGAAGCACGATTGTGGACATTGACAAAACGCTTACCAATCTTCAGAAACAAAATTTCGCATCTTTTCATGCCAATATCAACCTGCTCCATTTTGGCTACAAGCTGGATAATGGGATCACACTTAGCCTGATGGCAAACGAACGCGTCGAAGCAGATTTTTTATACTCAAAAGACCTGGTCAGCTACTTATGGAACGGCAATGAGCAGTTCACCAGCCTGGATGTAAATGTGTCTGATGCAGGCTTCATTGGAACGCATTTTCGTGAAATTGGCCTGGGTGTCGCCATGCCGGTTACTGAGCAAATGAACTTCGGGATTCGAGGTAAGCTGTTGGTAGGATTTGCTAATTTCAGCACCCCAAATAATTTTGACGCGACCTTGAACACCAGCGGAGAGGCCTTTCAATTAGATGCAAAATGGGAAAATTTTGCGCTTCGGACGTCAGGAATGGATATCTACAGCGGTGACGAAGGAAGTCTGGGATCACACCTTTTGTTCAACAGGAATTTAGGTGTTGCTGTTGACATCGGCACAACCTATCATTTGAACCGGTACTATACAGTAACAGCCTCTCTGCTAGATGTCGGATTTATTGGATGGAAAGAAGATATCCTTAGTGAGACCTTGAATGATACTACCTTTCGATATAGTGGCGTTGAATTAGAAGATGTAGGTAGCATCAGGCAGGTGCTGGAAGATTCCCTTGTTGACGCCTTTCGAACAGAAGATAGCTTTGAACCATACAACTCATGGTTACCTACCAAAGCCTATGCGAGTTGGATATACCATTACGGAAAAAACACAGATATCTACGTCTCCGGAGGGGCCAGATATATCCAACGCCAGTTTAAGATGCTATACGGTGTTGGAGTCACACAAAAGATCGGAAAAGTGTTTGTGGGCTCGGTTAGTGCTACCAAACTACCTCAGCAATTTGTAAACGTAGGCGCAGCTTTGGCAGTCCATGGAGGACCCGTCCAATTTTATATGGCCGCCGACCAAATCATCAGTTTTTCTGTGCCCGATGCCAAGGCATTTGACTTTAGAGTCGGAATGAATTTCATCTTCGGAAGGAACAGTGAGGGGGGCAACAATGGCATCGTAAGGGAACGTGTCAAGACTAGTGCCAAGGGAATCGACACAGATGTTTTCTTAGGCAAGAGTGTAAAAACCAAGAAACGTGAGGGAATCTACTCCATCATCAAGAAGCAAAAAGATGACAGGCCAAGCATTCAATCTCCAACCGGGAAAAGGCGCGTCGTAAAAGATGCTACTGGTTCAAACCCTTATTTCCCAAAAGACTACAAAAAACTGAGGAGAAAAGAACGAAAGCTGAAAAAAGGTACGAATCGTAAAATGAACAAAAAGAAAATCGAAATATAGCCGTTAAAACAACGTCTGAAAAGCATCGCTTAGCTTCGAGAATGCCTTTATTTCGATTTTAAATTTCTTACCATCAGCTGATTTCAGGTTGTGTTTCGAAATATAAATTTCCTTAAATCCGAGCTTCTCTGCTTCGTTGATGCGTTGCTCGATCCTACTAATGGGTCGGATTTCTCCTCCAAGTCCCACCTCTCCGGCAAAGCACTTGTCCTCTCCGATCGGCACATCTTCAAAAGATGAGAAAATAGCGCTGCAGATGGCTAGATCAAGTGAGGTATCCTGAACCTTTAATCCCCCAGCAATATTCAAGAACACATCCTGGCTGCTTAGTCGCACTCCCAGCCTTTTCTCAACCACAGCCAAAAGCATATTGAGCCGCTTATGATCGTAGCCAGTGGTGCTTCGTTGCGGGTTTCCATAGCTGGTGGGGCTTACCAGTGCCTGGGTTTCCAATATCAGTGGTCGGTTGCCCTCCAAAGTAGCTCCTAAAGCGATTCCGCTCAATCCGGGCTCACGCGGAGAGATCAGGATCTCCGAAGGATTACTCACCTCGCGCATACCATTTGAACTCATCTCAAACATGCCCAGCTCTGACGTGGAGCCAAACCTATTTTTGGTGGTTCTCAAAATTCGATAGGACAAATGCCGATCTCCCTCAAATTGTAAGACCGTGTCCACCATGTGCTCCAGCACCTTGGGGCCGGCGATGGCGCCATCCTTGTTTACATGACCAATCAGAAAAACAGGAACGTTGGACTGTTTAGCAAATTTCATCAAGACTCCAGTGCATTCCTTTACCTGGGAAATGGATCCGACAGCAGATTCCACACGGTCCGAATGAAGCGTTTGAATTGAATCAATGACCAGTAGGTCCGGCTGAAGTTTATCGGCATACTTCAAAACCTCTGAGAGGTTCGTCTCGGCATACAAGTAGCATTGATCCGAAGGTTGACCAATTCGATTGGCCCGCATCCCAATCTGCTCCGTGCTTTCCTC
>CAZQJU010000092.1:0-10468 GCA_964593185.1 uncultured Roseivirgaceae bacterium | reverse complement strand
TTTGCAACCGGCTCTTCTACATAGGTATTCCACTCTCCACAGGAAGGGCATCTTCCAAGCCATTTTGCAGATTCGGCGCCGCAATTCTGACAATAAAATAGGGTCTTTGGTTTTGCCATGAACTGCTAAGATAGTCACACACCTCAGGTGGAAGTCCTTTCGTAAGCAAATTCAAAATGCATTGTGAAAAATAACGCGGATCGTCCCTTAAATCAATCAGCACAGGTTCAAAAAACACGTGCATAATTTATCCTTATGCAGGATAAGGTCCCAACTAAAATTTTCACATTATCATGAAATATTCCGCTTATTTTTGCGCGCATGGACAGAGATCAAAAAGTATTCGACCTAATTGAAGCCGAACACAGAAGGCAAGTAGAAGGGATAGAGCTTATAGCTTCCGAAAATATCGTGTCTCCACAAGTTCAGGAAGCAGCGGGAAGCGTGTTAACGAACAAATATGCTGAAGGACTTCCCGGAAAACGATACTACGGAGGGTGTGAGGTAGTGGATGAAGTAGAGGATTTGGCGAGAGAAAGGGTTAAGGAGCTTTTTGGCGCAACTTGGGCGAATGTTCAGCCCCATTCGGGAGCGCAAGCAAACGCAGCAGTTATGCTTGCCTGCCTTAATACGGGAGATACCATCTTGGGTTTTGACCTTGCACACGGAGGTCACTTGTCTCACGGATCTCCAGTAAACATGTCAGGAAAGTATTACAATGCGACATTTTATGGAGTAGAAAAGGACTCCGGACTTATCAACTATGATCAATTAGAGCAAACAGCTAAAAAGGAGCAGCCTAAAATGATCATCTGTGGCGCATCTGCTTACAGCAGGGACTGGGACTATGCACGATTTAGAGCAATTGCTGACGAAGTTGGTGCCATATTACTGGCTGACATTTCTCACCCTTCCGGACTGATTGCACGAGGCTTACTGAATGATCCGTTGGAGTACTGCCACATTGTTACCACTACCACGCACAAAACATTACGTGGACCGAGAGGAGGTCTGATCCTGGTAAGAGACGACATTGAAAACCCATGGGGGATCAAAACACCAAAAGGTGTAGTTAGAAAGCTGAGTTCGCTTTTGGATTCCGGGGTTTTTCCGGGTACGCAAGGAGGGCCATTGGAGCATATCATTGCAGCTAAAGCCATTGCTTTTGGAGAAGCGCTCACCGACGAATACATGTCCTATATCCTTCAAGTAAAGAAAAATGCAGGTGTCATGGCGCAAGCTTTTGTCGATAAAGGATACGATGTTATATCGAATGGAACCGACAATCACCTCATGTTGATAGACCTTCGAAGCAAGGGTATCACAGGAAAAGATGCAGAGAATGCCTTGATTAAAGCCGACATTACAGTGAACAAAAACATGGTTCCTTTCGATGACAAAAGCCCATTTGTCACTTCCGGAATGCGAGTTGGGACACCTGCTATCACTACGCGCGGGCTTGTGGAAGACGATATGTCACGTGTTGTTGAACTAATCGACCGGGTGCTCACCAATCATGAAAGTGATGAAGAAATTTCGGCAGTAAAGAACGATGTGCGATCATGGATGTCGGACATCCCATTGTTTAAAGCTTAATGCCCTTAGATCAAATTCCAGAAGAAAAGGAGATGTCCTTTTTGGACCATCTAGAAGAGCTGCGATGGCACCTTATTCGATCGCTCATTGCGATTGTCATCTTTACAATCGCAGCATTTGCTGCCAAGAGCTTTGTCATTGATACCGTGATTCTGGGACCATCAAAACTCGATTTTTGGACCTACCGGAAAATGTGCGAGCTGGCCGAACTGATCAAAACTCCGGCACTCTGTATAAATGAATTGTCTTTTGAATTGGTAAGTCGAAAGTTGAGCAGCCAATTCATGACACATGTAATTGTATCCTTTGTTGCAGGCCTTGTTGTTGGCTTCCCGTACCTCTTCTGGGAGATATGGAGGTTCATCAAACCTGGTTTGCATCCCAGGGAACGAAGAGCCTCACGAGGAGCTACCTTTTCAGTAAGTCTCCTGTTTGCGCTGGGAGTTACGTTCGGCTATTTCATCATTGCGCCGATTTCCGTTCGGTTTTTTGCGAGTTATGAGATATCCGGTGAGCTGCAAAATCTGTTCGATCTATCTTCTTACATCTCTACCGTAACGATGATCGTGCTTGGTAGTGGTTTACTATTTCAGTTGCCGGTCATTGTTTTTTTCCTCACCAAGGCAGGATTGATTAGTTCATCGCTCATGAAGAAATATCGTAAGCATGCAATCATCGTAATCCTGGTTTTAGGAGCAATGATTACGCCGCCTGACCCATTCAGTCAAATTTTAATCGCATTACCTTTGATGTCGCTTTATCAGCTGAGCATCTTCATTGCGAAGCGGATTGAGAAAAAAGAAGCCAAAAAAGAAAAAGCACTAGCCCGATGAAAATAGCAATAGGCGGCGATCACGCAGGATTTCAGTACAAGGAGCGACTACTAAAGTTCCTCGAAGAACAAGAACACGATGTGATTGACTTCGGCCCGGGGTCAGACGACTCAGTGGACTACCCTGATCATGTACATCCTTTGGCAACATCCATCGAGAACGGAGAAAATGAACTTGGAGTACTGATCTGTGGGAGCGGCAACGGTGTAGCAATAACAGCCAATAAGCATGCAAACATCAGAGCAGCCCTGTGTTGGACCAGTGAACTCGCCGCGTTGGCTCGCCAACATAACAATGCAAACGTCATTTGTTTACCAGCACGATTCATCGCCTACGAATATGCTGAATTGCTTGTCAAGATCTTCATCTCCACTGGGTTCGAGGGTGGAAGACATCAGCGTAGAGTAGATAAGATTAGTTGCTAATCTTTCGATATGTAGAAGAACCTTCTTTTAGATAATTGGACTCGATGTAAGGAAATCGCTGCATAAGCTGTGGCATAATTTCCATTTCATCGGAAACCACTCTTGGGTCAATTTCTAAGAAAAGCAGGTAAAAACTTTCAGCTTCCTGGTAATTGTTCAGTTCCGAAAGCACCTCCAAACCAATCGTGTTGTTAAAAAACGGAGAAGAAACGGTACTCAAGCTGTAGGATTCCAAACGCTCTCCTAAGACCAAAGTGTTATCGTTTGTTTCGCCCGAGCCTATTAAAAGTGCATCGGTCCAATGTTTATAGGCCAGCATAGAAAAAATCAAGAGACCAAAAACAAGGAGCGCAGGCATGATGGCTTTAAACAACATTCTCCTCAGAAGAATGATGTAGTACGTCCAGAAGTAAGCTACAACAGGAACAACAAAGATCAATTCATGACCGCCTCGTTCATTTGATAGCAATACGGTTGAAATCCCTCCAAGGAACAAAATCCACATAACTTGATCTACTTTCTGCTGAAAATTGGTCATTCGGATGGAGCCCAACTTCTGTATCACAGAAAGCAATAGGATCACAAGAAAAGGAACTGATAAGCGGATCAGCTTAAAAAACGAAAACGAAGTCTCGGAATCAAGTAAAATGCCTTTGTAGATCGCCCTCTCTAAAAACACTTGAAAAGAGTCCACTACATAGAAATAAAGCCCACAAGCAACAAAAACGAGAAGAAAGCCGAAGAAATACAGCAGGAGTCTTCGTAAGATAGCAGAGGAGAAGAGTACCAAAGAGAAGAGAAATACTAAGAAAAAAACGGCTGACGGCAAATAAAGCATCGCTGCAAGCCCAATGAAAATCCCACTGGTAAGGAAAAGCTCATCCGTAACCTGATTGCCAATCCTGCGAAAGACATTTCGCAATGCCAGAAGGACAAATGTCGCACTCATCAGTTGGGGAGATAGGGCCTTAAAATCAGGAACAGCTAACGCAAGAAGAACGTAGAGAAGGGCCGGGAGGTAGCCATTCTCGTCATAGACTTTGTTCTTGAGTAGTAAGGCATTGAAGATCCCAGCCTGGATGATGATTATTAAAGAACTCAGAACCTCTCCGGCCATCGGGCTTCTGCCGAAAAGATTATTCAGGATCTTGAACACCATTACAGCAAGGGGTCCGGTATAATCATAGGTCTGGTCGTACATGGTATAGCCACGTCCCAACCATTCACCAAGAAGAAGCCATTTTAACTCAAAATAGGATGTACCTACAATAAAGTGTTCCTGAACTATCCGAACGACGATAAGGATGACGAAAATAAATAATAGCCGGTACGGGTCGTTTATTCGAAAGAATCGTAACAAGGAATCAAAGTGGTTTTAGCTATGGAAACCCGAAATTAGATAATCACAACCTTCACTTCTCTATTTAATGCGGATATTTGCAGTTCACGATGGAATCAAAAAGACAAATAAAGTACGGAAAGCAGCTTCAAAAAGACCTTGCTGAAATCTTTCAGAGAGATCCAGGGCACTACTTTAAATCAAATTTAGGTACTGTGACAGGGGTTTCCGTATCACCCGATCTAAGTTTGGCTAGAATCTATCTTAGTATTTTTCCAATCGATCAATCCAAGATCGTATTTGATCATTTAAATTCGATCAAGAGTGAGATTCGTCTCAAGCTAGGGAACAAGATTGGTAATCGGGTCAGAATTGTCCCGGAACTGGCATTTTTTCATGACGACACTGAGGAAAAAGCTTCCAAACTGGACCAGATTATTGATAACCTAAACATCCCCCCTGCGGAGGAATGAACCTCTCCCTCTTCATAGCAAAAAGGTACTTTCTCTCGAAGAAAAAGAAGAATTTTATCAACCTGATCTCCCTGATTTCCATGGTCGTTGTTGCCATAGGTACCGCTTGTTTGATTATCGCACTTTCCTTTTTTAACGGTGTTGGAGAGCTGCTAAAAAACATGTACGGTAACTTCGATCCCGATCTTATCATTACACCTACCAGGGGAAAATCATTCGAACACGTTCCAACACAAAAAGTAGCCATTGAAGAACTGGAAGGCGTTCTTGCGGTCTCGGAAGTAATCGAAGACAATGTGTTGCTAAGATACAAGCAGTCCCAGCGAGTGGTGCGAATGAAGGGCGTCAGCCGTGCATTTGATGAGTACAGTGGCATCAAAAAATCGATGGTGATTGGAGAATTTCCACTTGTAAGAGATAGTATCGGTTATGCATTAATTGGTCGGGGTATTCAATACGATCTTTCAATCAGTCTGCAGAATGATTTTTATACGTTACAGATTTATTATCCGCGTGAAATAGCTCCTGGCGTAATGAACCCTGAACGCATGTATCAAGTGCTCAATATTCTCCCCGGAGGAGTTTTTGCCATTGAAAAGTACTATGATGAAAACTACATATTCGTCCCCCTGGAGTGGGCGGCACAACTATTGAACTATGAAGATAAGTTGACGGCCTATGAAATCTACTTAGAGGACACTGCTGACCCAAATTCCGCCAAAGAAGAAATAGCAAAGCTACTGGGGAGCGGTTATTCGGTTAGACTCGGCGAGGAGCTGCATTCAGATTTGTTTAAAGTCCTTCGCATCGAGAAGCTTTTGGTTTTTATCATACTGACGTCCATCATCGCAATTGCTTCCATTAACATTTTCTTTTCCCTAACCATGCTCGTCATCGAAAAGAAGAAAGATATTTCAGTCCTTTTTTCTCAAGGTGCCTCAAAAAAATTGGTTCGCAACATCTTCCTGATTGAAGGTTGCATCGTCGCTTTTTCCGGCGCAGGTCTTGGATTGTTTTTTGGGCTGGGTTTCAGCTTGCTTCAGCAAGAGTTCGGGATCATTACCATGGGGATGCAGTCTGCAGTAAATGATAGCTATCCAATCAAGATTGCCTTCGGAGATGTCCTGATTTCTGTTTTTGCCATCGTTCTTATCACCCTCTTGGCCTCTATACAACCGGCTACCAAAGCAAGTCAGTCTTTCTCACTAAAAACATTACAATAAAAAAACTTCCAGATCACGTTAGCCCATGGCAATTCCTCTAAAATTGCCTAGTTTCGAAGTTTATTTGCCGGAATAATTTCGTGAACGTCTCACCTGACAAGCCCTTTCAATTAATTTACTCGTTGTACGACCATGAGTACATGGGATTCCTATTTGAATCCTTTGTGGTTCAACTGAGCGAGAAAGGAACACTTACATTTTCCCATCAAAACATCTCATCAAAAAACGCAAAAGAATTCGATGCAGGACTTGATGCCAATGATTATAAGATCATCAAATTTATGGACGAGATGCAACAAGATCAGGTGGCAAACAAATTCCAGAAGAAGCGACAAAAACCGGAAGAATTTTTTGTAAAGACCTTTGATAAATCGGTTGGGGACCCCCTGCTACAAAAAGAGATCACTGCTTACGTAGAAAGGAGAAGATCTCAAATTCTTTCACTGATCCAAGGCAAGAGGCTTTTCGAAATGGGAAAAGACGGTGAGCCTACCTGGAAAGAGCTCGAAATCGTTGAAGAGAAAGCCTCCGTTCTGTTTCATTTCAGAAAAAATGAAGATAATACGCATTATTTCCCGACCATCAAATTAGAGAATGAGAAGGTGGAATTTCTAAACAATGGGAGTTACCTGTTGTGCAGTGAACCTGCTTGGTTGGTAGCAAATGATCGAGTGTTTACCTTCAATAAACCAGTTAGCGGTGGAAAACTTAAGCCTTTTCTAAGGAAGAAGTTCATTCTTATCCCACAAGAAATGGAGCAAACCTACTATCAAAAGTTCATTGCTCCGTTGATCGCAGATTTCGATGTTTATGCAAAGGGATTTGACATCGTGACGCACAAATCAAAACCTACCCCAAAATTTACCATTAGCGAACTACAGTCCAGTGCCCCGGTGTCCCTTTTTGATCAAGGGAACACGAACACTTCCGATGTGGGAAGCGGTAAAATACTCATCGAGTTATCCTTTGACTACGAGAAGTACAATTTCAATGCAGATAAGCTCAGCAAAGTGAGTGTCTCACTGGAGCAGATAAACAATACATACACGTTCCACCGAATAACCAGAGACCAAGAGGGGGAAAAAGTGTTGATAGACCAATTAGCAGAAAAAGGCCTTCAGCTAAGAAACTCCAGAATTACGTTATCCAAGGAGAAAGCATTTGACTGGTTGAGCGCGCATCAAGATTTTCTTAGCCAGTTTGTTATTCGGCAAAACCAAAACGGTAAGAAGTTTTTCGTCGGCGAGTCTAGTATCGACCTGGAAGTGCGTGAAGGTGTAGATTGGTTTGATCTAAAGGCCAAAATAAAATTTGGTGATTTTGAAATCCCATTCACTGAAATTCGAAATTGTATCTTAAAAGGCACCACGGAAATCAAACTTCCAAATGGTGAGATTGGTGTTATCCCCGAGTCCTGGATCACTAGGTACAAGGATCTGTTTGCTTTTTCCAGCCAAGTAGATGACAACATCACGCTAAACAAAATACATGTTTCCCTTATTCAAGAATTGAAGGATGGTGACCTTGCCAGGGTGACCATGGATCGAAAACTGGAAAAACTGCTATCCTTTGATAGAATTGAAGAGTACAAGTCCCCCTGTGAATTTACAGGTAGCCTCAGGGCTTATCAATTGGCCGGCTATAACTGGCTAAGATTCCTGGAACACTACAACTTTGGCGGTTGTTTGGCTGACGACATGGGGCTCGGAAAAACGATACAGGCCTTGGCGCTGCTACAGCACCAACAGAACGAAAATCCGGGATCAACCAATCTGTTGGTCATGCCCACTTCCCTGCTCTACAACTGGGAAATGGAGGCCAAAAAGTTTACGCCAAAATTGAAGATCTTAAACTACACTGGAATCAACCGAAAGAAGTGCAGTAAGCAATTTGCCAACTATGATTTGGTAATTACTAGTTATGGAACTACTCGTATCGATACCGAAATCCTTTCTGAGTTTTATTTCAATTATGTCATCCTGGATGAGTCCCAAGCAATCAAAAATCCCGATTCACTGATATCAAAGAAGGTACGAAAACTTAAGTCTAGAAGAAGACTCATCATCACGGGCACACCTATTGAAAATAGCACACTGGACCTTTGGTCACAGATGAGCTTTCTTAACCCCGGACTTCTCGGAAATGAAAATTATTTCAAGAAGGAGTATTTGATCCCGATTGAAAAGAAACAAGATGCTTTAAAGACCAAGAAATTAAATGCCATCATCAAACCTTTCCTTCTCAGACGGGAAAAAGGTCAAGTGGCTGCTGATTTGCCTGAAAAGGTTGTCAATGTGCGATACTGTTCCATGACTGAAGAACAGAAGGCCATCTACGAAGAAGAAAAGAATGCCTTCAGAAGTAAAATTATGGATGTAATCGAAACGGATGGAGTTGCCAAATCGCATATGATCTTGCTTCAAGGGTTGACCCAGTTAAGACAAATTGCCAATCATCCAAAGATGATTGATCCGACGTATGAAAGCACATCGGGTAAGCTTGAAGAGTTTACCTATATGCTTGAGAACTCCATCTCCAAGGGGCACAAAGTGCTGGTGTTTTCCCAATTTGTTAAGCATCTAAAAATTGTTTCAGACTATCTCGAATCGCAACATATTGAATTTGCATACCTTGACGGTACCACAAAAGATCGTCAAAGCCAGGTAGAAAGATTTCAGACCGATGATTCGGTTTCTGTATTTCTAATATCGCTTAAAGCTGGTGGCACCGGATTAAATCTGACCAAAGCAGATTATGTGTTTCTGCTAGACCCCTGGTGGAACCCCGCAGTAGAAACCCAAGCAATAGATCGTGCCCATCGAATTGGCCAAACAAAAAAGGTTTTTGCATACAAGTTCGTGACCAAGGACACCATTGAGGAGAAAATCGTCAAGCTGCAAGAACACAAGCAAAAGCTTGCAACAGACCTTATTTCCGTGGAAGAAAGTTTTGTAAAAAGCCTATCTCAAAGCGATATTCAACATCTCTTTGATTAAATTCTACTCCTGATGTAAGGGTAAGTTTTTCTCCCTGTTGTTTTCATGAGTATAATCAACATTAGCTACCAACTTATGAGAAACCCGATTGTGAATCTGGTTGTGTTCATACTTATGATAAATTCCTGTCTTTGCTCCCAAGCAAAAGGGCAGCGAGAATTTGGCTTCAAGATGCCTAATGACCGGAAGAAAATCGAGATCCCCTTTGAAAGACACAATAATCTTATTGTCATTCCAGTCACTATCAATCGATTTCTCACCCTAAAGTTCATTTTAGATACAGGTGTAGAAACTGCAATCCTTACTGAGAAAATCTATGCAGATCTTCTGGAAGTAAACTATCTGAGAGAAATCACGATTGCTGGCCCTGGGGTAATTGACTCTGTTGAGGCGTATGTTGCTAATCAAGCTACATTTTCTCTGCCTGGAGGCATTATTGGTTACAATATGAACCTACTGGTTTTAAAGGATGACTATTTGAAGCTTTCGCAAAATATCGGAGATGATGTGCACGGAATTATAGGGTATGATATATTCAGCCGCTTTGTAGTGGAAGTCAATTATGACGACAAATTATTGACATTGTACGATCCTAAACGGTATAGAAAGAGCAAAAAGCAGGTTGCGGTTCCACTTAAAATACAGCAAAGCAAACCCTTTATTGAAGCTACAATAAGGCAAGGGGAAGAGGTAACAGATTTAGATATTATGGTAGATACTGGAGCCAGTCATGCTGCCTTGTTGGACTACCAGTTTGTGGATGGAATAAGCCTTCCTGACAAAAAAATTGTTACTAGATTAGGTAGGGGAATTGCAGGGGATATTCCAGGATACATGGGAAGAATGGATTCTGTGCATATCGAATGTTTTTCTTTTGGCGCAATGCTCGTATCTGCTCCTTTTGAAGGTGCTTACAATAAAGTCATCAAAAGAGGTGCACGAATAGGAACCTTTGGTGGGGACCTACTTACTCGTTTTGAAGTAACATTCGATTATCAAAAGAAGCAGGTCTATCTCAAAAAAGGAGATGAATACAAGAAGAATTTTGAATACAACATGAGTGGACTTACCATCAATGCAGAAGGGGAGAACTTGGATACGTTGATGGTAATCAGCGTAGATAAAAACAGTCCTGCCGCAAAAGCTGATATTCAACCAGGTGATATTATTCAACTGATTAATGGAAAAAGCCTGCGAACACACAGGCTTTCAGAAATTTTCTTTCTTTTAAGATCTCGTGACGGAAAAAAAATCAAGATTCGTATCCTCAGAGATGGCGAAAAGTTGAAGAAAAAGTTCTACCTAACAAGAGTAATTTAATCACCTCACCACCACACGATAGGTCACTACGTTTTCATTGCGGCTGTTGCGGTCATAGAATCTTAGCAGGTAAATCCCTGCCTCCAGGTCCCTGATGTCTATATCGAGCTTGCCTTCGTAGCCATTCGCCAACTCCGCCGACCACTTCACCTTACCACTCAAGTCTACCAACTCTCCTTGTACATCTCCTGACTTCAAGTGTCTGTACCTAACCCTGATGTAATCATCCGTCGGATTCGGATACACACGCAAGTCCTTGAAGT
>CAZQJU010000091.1:0-15023 GCA_964593185.1 uncultured Roseivirgaceae bacterium | reverse complement strand
TGAGCCTAATATTTCCTAATAATTAAATTATTTATATCTTGGTTCGGTCAAAACAAACAATATGGCGAAAGACGATCAAAATAATGACCCAGAAGATGACGATTTTTTCGGCGATGACGAGGATTTCGGCCTACCAGAACTAGATTTCGATGCCCTGGATGATGATGACGATGATGATTTTGATTTAGGGGACGATTTTTCAGCGGATGCCGACTCAGGTTCCGATGACTTCGAAAGCGACGATTTTGGGGGATTAGATGATGATTTTGGGGAAGAAAGTTCCGACGATGCTTCTTCTGAAGAAGAACCTGTTGCAGAACCTGAGCCAGAAGAGGCTCCCGCTTCATCTGACGATAGCGTAGGTGACGACTTCGGTGATGGTGACGTGGGAGATGATTTTAGTTTCGATGAATTTGATGAGGAGGAGCCAAAGTCTGCAGATTCGGACGAACTCTCCGATAGTGATTTCAGTGATGTAGATTTCGAAGGGGATGATACCCTTGATGACTCCATCATGGAGGAAGATTCCCTCGATGATGAAGATTTCAAGGATTTCGAGGGTGATTTAATGAGTAATGGTGGTGATGACCTAAGCGACTTTGATGATGCGGGTGACTTTGGTGGTGGAGAAACCACTGCAGGTGCAGCTGCCGAAGATTCAGAGGAAGGAGGGTCCAAAGGGAAGTTCACTCGAATTGTGATCATAGGTGTTGTCATATTTGCTGCTCTTGGCACATTGTTCTGGTTTTTTGCACCTAGTTTGTCAGGAGGTGATGAGGAGCAGCCGGTTGCGGAGAAGGTGGTTAAGCCTAAACCCAAGCCTAAGCCAGCTGAAAAGAAGCCTGCAGCGACACAGCCTAGCAATGCTGCAAGCAAGCCAGCTAATCAGGCGCAGCAAAGACCTGCCAGTCAGAAGCAAAGCAGACCAGCAAGTCAGGCTGCACAAAATACAGCTGTCAACGCTGCAGCAGGAGAAGTAACACAGCTTACTGATCGTACCAATAACTACTACATCATTATTGCAAGTTTCGTTGACGAAGACTTGGCCATGGACCATGCCAATAAGTTAGCGTCAGCGGGTAACAGCCCGACGGTGATTCCTCCTTTCGGAAACGCAATAACCACTCGAGTTGCCATCAGAGGATATGGGTCACTTGGGCAGGCGCAAAATGAAGTGGGTAATTATCGAGGAGAGTTTGGTCAGGATATCTGGATATTAAAATATTAGCAAAATCGTAATTTTTTAATAAGCTCTTCGTTCGATCATCTGAATGAAGAGCTTATTTTTTTGTTGAAACATTCGGCTTAATCAGATGATAATCAATATGATACAAGACCCCGTAGTAACGGAACTTGAGACAGAGGAGACCATCTCAATCCTGGAACTTCTTCTTAATGGAGGGTACATGATGATACCCATACTGTTACTATGGATGGTGGCTATTTACATCTTTGTAGAACGGTCACGCACACTCAGTGCAGCAGCCAAGACCCCTGAGTCTTTTAAGGACCAGATACGATCATTGGTCATAAGTGGCGATATTCAAGGGGCGCTGATGCTCTGTGGTAAAACCGACACACCAGTCGCACGAATGATTGAAAAGGGCGTGAGCAAAATTGGTAATCCACTGAAAAATATTGAAGTAGGCATTGAAAACGTAGGAAAGCTAGAAATCTATCGCTTAGAAAAAAACCTTAACCTGATGGCCACGATATCAGGTGCTGCACCAATGATCGGGTTTCTAGGAACGGTCACGGGTATGATTCAAGCATTCATTGCCATAGCCCAAGAGGAAGGCGCAGTCAGTCCGAAACTGCTTTCTGCAGGCATTTATGAAGCCATGATCACAACTGCAGCGGGACTTTTCGTGGGCATTCTGTCCTATCTGGGGTACAATTATCTTGTATCGAAGGTTGGTAAGGTGATTCATACCATGGAATCGAACGTTATTGACTTTATTGACTTATTGCAAGAGCCTAAGAAATAATGGATTTTAAGTCAAAACACAAGGTAAGTGCAAGTTTTAGTATGTCGTCAATGACGGATATCATTTTTCTACTATTGATTTTCTTCATGCTAACGGCCTCATTCATAACACCTTCAGGGTTACCAGTGAATTTGCCCTCATCTAAGTCATCAGAAATTGTGATGCAAAAAATCAGCGTGACCATTACCAAGAACCTGACCTATTTTGTAAACAATACACAAGTAAGCAGAGCTTCACTTGAATCCGAACTCAAACAAAGTTTAAATGGAACAGAAGGCATTGTGGTTTTGCATTGTGATGCATCTGTACCTGTAGAGCATTTGGTTGAAGTGGCAGGTATTGCTACGTCGTTGAAAGCTAAAGTTTCCATAGCCGCGAAACCGGAATAAATGGATAATAGGGATAAACAAGAAGAAAAGAATAAGCGGATTGGCTGGGTCACATCCGTCGGAGTACAATTGATGCTGTTAGTCCTTTTTTACTTCCTAATTGCCTGGCGGGAGCCCTTTCCACCAATTCCGGAGTACGGGATAGAACTCGGGTTCACTTCCTCTGCCGGCGCTTCTGCTCCAGCCCCTCAACCCAATAATCTGGAGGAAGAAGTAGAAAGTGAGGAAGTGCTTCCACAGGAAGAAATTGCAGAAGAGGTTGTGGAGGAAGTTTCCACTCCACAGCCAGAACAGCTTACGGAACAAGAAGAAGTGGTTACCCAGGAAGTACAGGATTTACCTGTAGAAGAAGCGGAAGCTGTCGCTGAGACGGAACCTGAAGAAGTAGTCGAGGAGCTCCAAGAAGTACCGCAAGAGCAAGAAGAACCTCAAGTAGATGAGCGAGCGGTGATGCCACCTGCTCCGTCTGATGATGACGGGGAACGTAATGAAAATACAGCAGGTGAGGAGCAAAATGAAGAAATTGATAAAAGGGCACTGTACGGTAGCCAGGGGAACACAACGGGAGCAAGCGAAGGAGCTAGCTTATCCCTGTCCGGATGGATGTGGGATTTTAGCCCTAAACCAGACGATTCTTCTGATCAGACAGGCAGAATCGTTTACAAAATTGTAGTGGATCAGGATGGATACCTGGTCAAAATTGAGACCTTAACCTCGACTGTGTCACCTGCAGTGGAGCGGAAATACCGTGCTGAAGTGCAGAAGTTGACGTTTAGCAAAACAGGGGATTATCAGTCTGCACCCCTTTCTACAGGTACCATTACCTTCATTATCAAGGCTCAATGACCTACGAGGAAACGCTGAAATTTCTTTTCGAGCGCCTACCCATGTACCAGAGGGATGGAAAATCTGCGTACAAAAAAGACCTAAGCAATACAATAGCGCTACTGAAAGTACTTGGTAACCCACATCGCAAGTTCAAAAGTGTCCACATTGCCGGTACGAACGGTAAAGGAACGAGCGCACATGGCATCGCAGCCATCTTGCAGACTTCAGGATATAAGACAGGGTTGTATACCTCGCCACACCTCAAAAGCTTTAGAGAGCGGATTAAGATCAATGGTGTGGAAATCAGAGAAAAGTGGGTCGTCTCCTTTGTAGACCGCATTCAAGAAGCTTTGGAAGACATTCAACCCTCATTCTTTGAGATCACGGTTGCCATGGCCTTTGATTATTTTGCATCGGAGCAAGTAGATATTGCCGTGATTGAAACGGGACTAGGAGGACGGTTGGACAGTACCAATGTCATTGCTCCGGAGGCGTGTTTAATTACCAACATTGGGTACGATCATACGGATATGTTAGGGGATACGCTGGAAAAGATAGCAGCTGAAAAAGCAGGCATAATCAAACGGAACACACCTGTTGTTATTGGTGAATATCATGCCGAAACCTTTCCTGTGTTCTTAGACAAAGCCAGAAGGGAAAATGCTTCGCTAGTCTTTGAAACTACCAATCAGCTAGGAGAACTTACCTCGCTGCCCTATTTTAAGAGACTAAATTACGCGGCCGTCAATGCACTCTGCAGGGTTCTGCGGGATGCTGGATGGGATCAGATTTCAAACGCCAATATCAAAGAAGGGTATATCAAAATGGAAAAGATCACCGGTTTCAAGGGAAGGTTCCAGAAAATAGGAGATAGGCCAACAGTCTATGCAGATGTGAGCCATAACACAGAAGGTCTTCGAGAAGTATTTCGATCCCTGCAAGAACTTGCTGGCAATGCAAAGCTGCATGTGATCTTTGGTACGGTCAAAGACAAGGATTTGACGCCCATACTTGCGCTAATTCCAAAATCGGCGAGCATCTATTGGACCCAATCCCAGGTGCCAAGATCACTCGATGTCAATGAACTCGCTATTCAAGGAATCATGCAAGGAATACAAGGAGAGTGTTTTAGAGACGTAAACGAAGCATTGAAGCAAGCCAGACACAAAGCACAATCTTCAGACACGATCTTGGTCACAGGCAGCACTTTCGTGGTTGCCGAACTGGATGAGCTGTAAAGTCCGTTAGGTCACTCCCCAATATGCAAATGATGAACATGTTCATCAATAATGTCAATTCGATTGGTGATAGACAAAACATATTTTTTTAGCTCTTCTTCCAGTGCTTTCACCTCCTGCTCATACGCTTCACCTTTAGCGGCACCTAGATTGTTTTCAATCTCATTGTAAGTATTACACTCCTTGTGAACGAACCGCTTAAAGGCCTTCGTTGTGTACTCTACCTCCAGCGTCTCAATATCATCTATCGTTGCCTTGGCTTCCGCATCTTGACTTGCGCTGTACTTTCGGGTGACGATCCCGTACAGGAGTGTATCATAATGATGAATATCATCTAACAACTGAATGATCCGCTTTCTGTAGACGGATTCCCCACAGAACTTGCCAAGTCCTTCATAGGTTTGTAGCGAGACTGCTTCGTCATCCCACGCATAGCGAAGTTTATCTATGGTCTGGGCTATTTCGGATTCGGATTCTTGTGCACTAGCAAAAACTGTCGCGAGAAGGAGCGCAAATACTGCGGTTAATTTCATTTCTTTGGCGTTTAAACTGATTGACTGAATAGAACCTTTGAGTAAGATAAATAAGTTAGAAAAATTTGCCCAAAATAAACTCAGCAGAAATGTAATCGAACCAGGTAAACCTTGGTACGAAAAAGTCAAAGGAAATTGGGCCTCGTTCTTTCAGAATTCGAATCCACTCACAGTCGAGTTGGCATGTGGCTGGGGCGAATACACGCTGGCCCTGGCAAGAAAATTTCCCGATCGAAACTTTATAGGTGTTGATATCAAAGGGGATAGAATCTGGCGTGCAAGCCAGCATGCAATAGCTAACAACCTTTCGAATGTAGCGTTTTTACGAACCCACATTATCGAGATTTTAAATTTGTTCGAAACGGATGAAGTAGACGAGATATGGCTGACCTTTCCTGATCCACAGCCAAAAGATCGAAATGAGAAGCATCGGCTCACGACGCGGTCTTTTTTAATGAAATACCAGCAAATATTGCATGCCGATGGATGGTTTAGGTTTAAGACGGATAATACTGCGCTGTTTGAATACACACTTCAAGTCTTGGCTGATTTTGAGGTGTTTGAGCATGAATTTACAGTTGACTTGTATCGTTCTGCTCTGCTAGAAGATCACTACGGTATTCAGACCAAATACGAAAAAATCTGGACTACCAAAGGAGAGACTATTAAGTACATGAAGTTTAGATTTTAATTTTTCTTACTAGCTTTCACTGTTAAGATGAGCCTGGCCTTTGTTAAATCGCTAATTTATGCCTCACCTGTAGCTTTTGGTTCCATTGACATGGTGAATGATCAGATCATCTATTCAAGTGGTAAAGCCGAAGAGCTATTGGGTTATTCGGCAACGGAACTTAAGCAGTTGAGTAATCATAATTTTAGAAGCATCGTACATCCTGAAGATATCGAGATTTCTGCAAACGCATTGAGAAGGCTGCAGGAAAGCAATGAAGGAGAAATCGTCGAGTCGATCTTTCGCGTCAGAAAAGCCACTGGGGAGTACATCCATTTGCTGGTGAGAGACATCGTTTTCGAACGAAATCAAGCTCATATTCCAACGAAGTTCACCACCATCGTTCAGGACATATCTCATACGGTAGATCTTGAGCGTCAACTCGCTGAGAAAGTTGCCGCTCTGAAGGAGATATCATTCAAAAATTCCCATGACCTGCGAGCTCCAGTAGCCAACATTATTGGTCTGGTGGATTTGCTAAAAACGCACAATTTTAAGACCGAATTCACGGAAAGAATTTTCAGATACCTGGAAGAGACGGTAAAAAAATTGGATGATGTGATTCACCAAATCAATGACATGTCCAATGAATAAAGTTCCTCTCGCACAGGAATGACTCCTGTGCGTAAAGGACTTTAGGTTCAAACAAATCATCGCTTTATTGTCTTGCTGACTTGGGCAAATGGTAAGTGAAGGGTTGATGGTCTACAATGGGAGGTTTGATATCATGTACCGTTCGTCGATGGGGCTTTTCCTTTCTTTTCGGATCATATTTTCGTGATAATTGGCACGTACTTCGCGTCGACTCATGGCCTGTCCATCGATGATACGACGCTGTGGAAAGAAAGGATCATAAAACTGAATAATATTTGGAGTTATTGTAAGAAAGAATATGCTGACTCATAATAACTGTAATAATACCCAGTGAAGTTTTGATTAAAATAAAGACCCTGTACGTGGAAGTTCCTGGCGTTTCAGGTGCTTAAGGTAAAGTTGTGCACAGGCATTGGCATCGCTCAATGCATCATGATGCTGTAGGGGAATCTTGTACTTCTTGCTGAGATAGGCCAAGCCTCTTTTGTAAATGACACGCGTACAGCGAACTTCGATATGAGGTTGTGCAATATCGTAGAATGCAAGCGTGCTGCGTAGACAATTAATGTCAAAACCGGCATTATGTGCCACGACCACTTCGTCTTCTATGTATTTTCTAATGTCAAACCAAACTTCTTCGAACAGGGGTTCATTCTTTGTTTGTTCGGGTATAATGCCATGGATTTGAATGTTCTTATGGTAGTACGCATTCTTAGGGGGTTGGATGAGTCGATTGACTTTAGCGGTTTCTACACCATTCTCCATTCGGACGATACCCACCTGGCAAATGCTGGTAGGTGACCAGGTAGCAGTTTCAAAATCGAGTGCAGTAAAAGATTCCATTGTGTAGTCAAAACTTAGACCTCCTAAATGTGGATAAGAATAGGTCCTTCCTTTTCGTTTTTTGCTATCTTTCAAAGATATTACAGATGTAACCAGCTATCCGTTTCTTCTGAATGAGATTTACCATTCTTCTTCTCTTTTTCTGTTGGATTTCGTCGTGGACCCTGGCCAGTAACAGTTGGGAAGAAGTACGCAGGAATAAAACGGGGAAAATGGTTATCTACTATTATCCTGATGACGATGAAACGCAAAATTCGCGAGACATCATCGATAGGTTCGAAGAAGACTTAATAAATTCCTTCGCTGGCTATCTCGAAAAAAACTATGCGGTTGAATTAGAAGTTGAATGGAAAAATGTCGGTGATTTCGACCTGATTTTTGATCGGGTAGAAGAGGGCTCACATGGAGACTTTGGCCTCTCAACCATATCGATCACCAACGAACGTGCTGAACGAGTCAACTTCACCGCACCGTATCTGGCGGACATCCAGGTACTTGTTACAAACAAGGACTTTAAACTGGCTAACACATCAATACAGCTTGGCGAACTTTTGGATAACAAGTCAGCGATTACCATCCCAAACACGACCTTAGAAAAAGGGCTTGCAGACCTGAAATCTGCGTTGGGCATCAACTACAATGTGCAGTACGTCAGCAATACAGGCGAGCTGCTAGATGAAATAGCTTCAAATCCTACTGGTTTTGGATACGTAGATCTGATCAATTTTTTAGTTTCATTCAGAAAGTTGGCTCAACTCAAAAGACAATTATTTTATCCGATTCGACTTCAAGGCGTTGGAATGATTTATCCGAAGGATAGCGACTGGCAACCCATCATAAAGGAGTATTTCAATAGTCTGCAATTTGAGCTGGATGAAAAGAACTTCACAGAGAAGTACTTTGGTGTAGAAATCGGTGGGGTAATCAATCAAATCATGAAGTCTACTGAGTTTGGTCTATATGAAGAAATCATCATATCTAACCGAGAAAAGGAAATCCAATACCAGGAGCTTCTCAATACGCTTGCAAGGGAAAGAAAGCAGCATCAAAATAATGATAGGCTACTAATTATTTTGTTCATTGTTGGTTTCATTGGCACTATTTTATTGATTAGTTATCGAATCAAGTCACAAGCCAATAAGGTCCTTATGAGTCAGCAGGAGATTATTGAAGATCGAAACGAAGAGTTGAATAAACTCAATGAAGAAAAGAACGACTTGATCCGAGTTCTTGCCCACGACCTAAGATCTCCACTCTCCAATATACAAGGATGTGCGTTGATGCTTGGGGAAGATAAAAACCTGGACAAAAACAGTCAGAAATTGGCCGACATCATTCATGATGGTTCCAACCGTATTAAGTCGATGATTTCCAAGATACTTGATGTAGAGGCAATTGAGTCTGGTGACAGAAACTTACAACTCGAAATCATCTCGCCATCGCTGGTCGTGCAAGAGATCATTTACCAAAACCAGGACAAAGCTCAACAGAAAGACATCGAATTGATATTTCGAGAGGGAGAACCCTTGAAGGTAAAAGCCGATCGTTTCTACCTTGCTCAAGTGCTCGAAAACCTACTGCTAAATGCCCTTAAGTTTAGCAATCCGGGTTCCAAAGTGATATTTGAAATTAAGCGACATCAGGAGTGGATCAGGATCGCAATCAAGGATTTTGGCCCTGGTTTTACCGAAGAGGACAAGAAGAAAGTGTTCAACAAGTTTGCCACGATGAGTGCAAAACCAACAGCAGGAGAGGAGTCCGTTGGATTAGGACTTTCCATTGTGAAAAAGTACACAGAATTGATGGGTGGCGAAATAGCCTTTACCTCGGAAGAAGGGGAAGGTACTGAATTCTATATCGACTTAGCAGCGGTTCAGTCTTCTTCAATGGCCTCAAGCACATCCATGACCGCGCCATAATCCTTAAAACCTGGCCGTTCTTCCCTCTCTGCTTCCAACTCTAATCCGGGATATTTGGAAAGATGTTCTGTTTCTGTCAGTCCATATCCTTTTAGCAGCTTGACATTTCCATTGTAGTAGCCAATTTGCGAATCAATGCTGTCATACAATGCAGGATCGTTCGATCGAATGACGATAAGATCAACCAGTTCGTCGAGATAACTAAGTTTTCCTTTCAACGCTTGTAGCTCTGCGGCGCTATCCACCGATAGCTTGAAAATGATCGGTTTGCCAAGCAGGTGTACGGTTTCGACAGCACTGTAATCTGCTATTTGGATATAGTCCAATGGATAGTGATTGAGTGCATCGCAAATGGTGTCCTTAGAACTATCTTCGAATTCTCCGGCATATTTTACGCCAGCTACCCACTCCGTAATTTCTTTGAAATCTTCCGGACTCATTCGTTCGGAAGATGTGGGGTCTACATTGAATCCAATGACATCTACCATCATTCCGGCACAATACCTTGCATCACTCAGGTTGGTAACGTTGCTTACCTTGACAAATGTTTTTAGCGACATGGGAGTGCAAATTAATGTTTGTTGTCAGACATTTCGAACTAAATTTAGAAGACCTTAGTCAATAGCGGTCATTTAATCTACTATTTTAGCCTAGGTGCAAGTTCATTCCAAAACAGCCGTCCTTCTTTTCGCTGAATCTGCTCATCGGCAGGCTCAAAGGAAATCGCTAGTTGAAGACGATTCGCAGAATTGGCAACTCTTTAATTCCTTTTTGATACGTAAACTCAAGGCAGTAAAAAAAACCGGCCTTGATGTTCATCACTTCGATGAAGTAAAGCAGCGTGGGGAGTCTTTTGGTGAGCGAATAGCTTCCGCAGTGCAAGAAGTATTTCAACAAGGGTATGAGCGCGTAATTGTTGTGGGAGGCGATTGTCCTGATGTCAAAGCCAAAGACATTCTGGGTGTAAATGAGCTACTTCGATCTAGGGACTTGGTCTTAGGACCTGATCTTCGAGGTGGAGTGTACCTTATTGGACTACACCGATCAAAATTTGAAAAACAAAGATTTGAAGCGTTGGCTTGGCAAAGCGAGCATTTGAGAAGCTCGTTTATGCACTATGTAGACACCCTACAAAGCGCTGTGCATTGGTTAGCACCCAAGGCAGATTTTAATACCGCACAGGACATCAACAACTACTGGCGTCTTTCCAGTGCCATACGTTCAATCCTAATGCAGCTTACGACCTGCTTGGATCAGCGAATCTTTGAACGCCTGGTCTTAAATCTGGGTCTTTCCGTTCTCTCAATAGATCGGAGAGGACCTTAGTTCTTTCCTGAACTTCTTGTTGCTATCTATCTCCTGCACTCACGTGTAAAGGGTATTCATTTCTACATTAAATAAAACTTATGAAAACGTATTATCAAGCCGATGACTTGAAAAAGTTCGGCGAAATCACCGAATGGCAAAAAGAACTCGGTGATAAATTCTTTGACTATTATGGCGCTGTATTCGCAGAAGGCGCCCTTACCGCGAGGGAAAAATCCCTGATTGCGCTAGCCGTGGCTCATGCCATCCAATGTCCATATTGCATCGATGCCTACACCTCTGATACCCTTTCAAAAGGGGTCGACGAAGAACAAATGATGGAGGCCGTGCACGTGGCCGGAGCTATACGTGGGGGTGCTTCATTGGTCCATGGAGTCCAAATGATGAATCAGGTAAAAGAAAAGTTAATGTAAGCCATGCTAAAATCACTTCAGCGACAACAACATCCATTGGCGACTCCTGCGGGTCAAATTGAGGTGCTTGATGATTATGAAGCCATCAACATACAGCCGTTTGATAAGCAGCTGGATGATATTGGATTACTTCCCCTGATGCCAACCAAGATTGATATATTCCAAATCAACGTAGGGAAAATGTGCAATCAGGTGTGTGCGCATTGCCACGTGGATGCAGGCCCCGGGAGGAAAGAGATTATGACGCGTGAGACCATGCAGGAATGCCTTGATGCACTGGAAGGGACAGCTATTTCCACCATCGACCTTACCGGAGGTGCGCCTGAGATGAATCCAAATTTTCGTTGGTTTGTCGAGGAACTTAGCAAGCTAGGGAAGCAAGTCATTGTCCGTTGTAATCTCACGATCATTCGACACAATCCAAAATACTACGATTTACCTGAGTTTTTCAAGAAGCACAACATCAACGTAGTTTCCAGTTTGCCTTACTTCACCGCTAAGCGAACAGATGCACAGCGTGGTGAGGGGGTTTTTGAAAAATCCATTCAGGCATTGCAAATGCTCAACGATGTAGGCTACGGTAAACCTGATTCGGGCCTTAAGCTTGATCTTGTTTATAACCCTGCAGGGGCATTTCTTCCAGGTGACCAGACCTCCCTGGAGATGCAGTTCAAGAGAAAGCTCCAAGACTACGACATTGTCTTCAATGATTTGTTTTCGATAACCAACCTACCCATCAGTCGTTTCCTCGAATATCTGGTAAAGACTGAGAAGTACGAGGATTACATGAACGAGTTAGTAAATGCCTTCAATCCGGCAGCAGCAGTGGGAGTGATGTGCAGAAATACCATCAGCATCAGTTGGGACGGTTACCTCTATGACTGCGACTTCAATCAGATGCTTGACTTAAAAGTAAACGGCCCAAAGCACATTGCTGATTTCGATGTTGCAAAATTGGAACAAAGGGAAATCATCCTGAATCAACATTGCTACGGCTGTACTGCAGGAGCAGGATCAAGTTGTGGGGGTGCTACTACTTAATTAAAGAAAAAGCGTGCTCCAAAGCTTACTTTGGTGCCATAAAACAACAAATACAATGGACACATACTTAGATACCACAAAGGACATTTACAAGAAAGCAGCAGAAACGCCTGATGTAGGACTCTGTTGTACCACTACGCCCATTTGGGCTTTTCCCGGGCTTGACATCCCTAAGATCATGCAGGAAATGAACTACGGCTGTGGCAGCACCGTCAATCCGCGAGACCTGATCAATGATCCTAAGATTCTGTACGTAGGCGTTGGTGGTGGCATGGAACTCTTACAGTTTGCCTACTTCAGCCGTCAAACCGAAGGCGTGATCGGGGTGGATGTCGTAGATGAGATGCTGGAAGCTTCCAGGAAGAACTTCAAAGAGGCCGAACAGCTCAATCCTTGGTTCAACTCGGACTTTGTGAGCTTACGGAAGGGTGATGCGCTGAATTTGCCAGTTGAAGATGAATCCATAGACGTGGCTGCGCAGAACTGTCTGTTCAATATTTTCAAAGAAGAGGATTTGAAAAAAGCCCTTTCCGAGATGTACCGAGTGCTGAAGCCACATGGGAGGCTGGTTTTATCAGATCCTGTCAGTGAAGATGTGATGCCGGAAAATCTTAAAAACGATCCGGAACTAAGAGGACTGTGCCTCAGTGGAGCACTACCATTAAAATCCTATATCCAGATGATTACGGATATTGGCTTTGGTACAGTGGAAATTAGAGCTAAAAGACCGTACCGGATCTTAGATCGAAAGCATTACGATACGCCTTATCCTGTTTTTATTGAGAGCGTGGAAGTCTGTGCAATCAAAGACCCGATGCCTTCTGACGGGCCTTGTGTGTTTACGGGCAAGTCTGCAATCTATACAGGGAAAGACGCGTATTTTGATGATCATGCAGGTCACGTGCTGATGTACAATCAGCCTTTAGCTGTCTGTGATAAAACAGCCAACAATCTTGCGAAGTCCTCGGAGGACATTTACGTGTCGGATAGCACCTATTTCTATGATGGTGGTGGCTGTTGCTAATAGGCTGTTGTAAGGATAATCTTTGGTTGATATATGTAGGTACATTTAATTAAAAAAATGGTGTACTTTTGCTAAAATTTAACAGACTATGAAAAGATTAAACTATGTATTTATGGCAGCTGTCAGTGCGTTCGTACTTGCTAGCTGTGGTGGAGGATCTTCGAAGGAAGCTTCTACCGAAACTGCTGCAGAAGCGAGTGAGGCAACAGTGATGGAAGCTTCATTTACCCTCGACAATGACGCCTCGGTCGTTGCTTGGAAAGGTGAAGTTGCCGGGGTTTACGGCCATAACGGGGTGATCAATGTCCAATCGGGGTCACTCGATGTTACCGATGGACAAATTACCGGTGGAGAGGTTGTGATTGACATGACTTCGATTCAACCATTGGATACTGCTTCTTACACAGCCAGTGGAAAAACGCCAATGGACTTAGTAAATCACTTAAGTACTGGCGATTTCTTCTTAGTAGAAGAGCATCCTACTGCAAGTTTTGTGGTAAAGTCCCACGAAGGAAATCAACTTGTTGGAGATTTGACCATTCGTGGTAACACTAACGAAGAGACGGTGGAACTATCGTCTTTGAACATTTCTGAAGAGGGATTAGTAGGAGAGGGCACACTGGTTTTCGATCGTCAAAAGTATGAAGTGAGTTGGGAGCACTACATCCAGGACTACATTCTTTCAGATGATATTTCTCTAACGCTAAGTATCGTGGCAGGGAAGTAGCATTGCCAGTCAAAGAAGACTTGAAGGCCAATTCCTGACGGAGTTGGCTTTTTTTGTACCTATTTGGCTACGGTTTGTTCTATGCCGTAGAGTTGAAGCTGCTCAGCTTTTCCTTTCAAGTCCATGAAGCCAAAGTCCTGCGTGCGAATATCGGTCTTTGATACTTGTGCCAAAAGATCCCCGGAAATGAGAATGTTCACCCCGAGTTCATTGCATTTGGATTGAATGCGAGCCGTCGTATTGAGTACATCTCCCGAATAAGCAATCTCTCGCTTCACGACTCCGATCTCACCGGCCATGACGTGACCATAGTGTACACCTGCCTTAAATTCAGGTATCACACTATACTCCTTAAGGAATTTGTCCCGGTGGTCCAATATGATTTTCTGGGTATCGAAAAAGCAGTCTAGAAATTGACTTTTACGGATCCCTTTTTCTTTTTCCCAACTTACCACAATCTCATCACCGACATATTGGTAAATCTCTCCGCCATTCTTTAGGATGGCCGGTGTGATCAATTCAAAGGCGTACCGAATAAAATTAAAGTACCGTTCTTCTCCAAGCTTCTCTGCAATGGTGGTGGATGATCGAAGATCAAGAAACATAAAAATGCGTTCTTCCTTGGTTGGGCTAAAATACTTACCTAAAAGGAACTTTCTGAAAACCCCTGGGCCGTATTTATCATTAATTAGAAAGGCAATTAAGGTAAGCAATACCACCATCATCCAGAAGAAGAAGGGTACCAGCAGACTTGGACTTTGATACGCCTTCACTACTTCACTCCAGGCTTCAGCACTAAACAGCCCATAGGAGTTCGCAAGACTGTTGTTTAGCAAAATCGTGGGAATACTAATGATATTGAAGAGGATAATATAAGTGATGAAAATATTTCGCAGGGTCCAACCATATGGCTTAGTTCTGAGCCATTTCTCCCAGATGAAAACCAACACGCTACCTCCAATAATTCCTGACAAAAGTGCGGATGAGATACTCACGTAGATCCCATCCCAAAATCCTTCCTTGGCAATTTGAATTCTGTTTTCTCCGATGTAATTAGAGTCCAGAATAGCTGCTAAACCAATGAAATTATTTACAAGAGAAATGAAGATCCAGGCAATCGTTACGGAGAGAACTTTCTTAAGCTGCTGCTGCATCACAGCGTTGAAGATAGAGTGGCTTATCCAAAAGCAAAAATTCCCCAAGTACTTATTTGCTTTTTTGCCACTTAAACAATCCGTGGATTCCCATTAACTAAGCTGTTGCCCTTTGAATGCAGGTTCATTTCTCTCTTTTTATGCAGGAAATGAAATATCTTTGCCTTCCATGTATAAACCGTGGCTGTGAACCCGGCGAAATACAAAACAAATGAGCAAAAAAGGTAGAATATTAGTAGCCATGAGTGGCGGCATCGATAGCTCCCTAGCCGCTGT
>CAZQJU010000090.1:0-15059 GCA_964593185.1 uncultured Roseivirgaceae bacterium | reverse complement strand
TCAATTGAAAGTACGGCAGTCTATCCGGGTGACGAAAGGATGCCCTGATGTCGGCTACTACTGAATCCGGGAGGCCTAAATGCCATTTAGGATCATCTAATCTCTCAGGATTATCCCGAACATACTCGTAATTGTAAAGACCCTCAACCGTTGGTGTCCAGTAGAGTGGGCCGAGGTTCATTTGAGCAGTCCGCTCCTTAATCAATTCCATTACATCTTCAGGGTAGGCGGGTGCACTAGATAGCCCCGTATGTTCAAAACAATCTACACCAGCAAGCAAACCCATTCGAATTTCCTCTGGTCTGTGGCCATGGGCCACTACCGTCAAACCAGCACGATGTGCCTCGTCCACAATCGCATTAACGGTCGCCTGCATCATTTGATCCTGATCGATCAACTTTATGCAATTAACGCCTGCATCTGCCAGGCTTTTGACCTTTTCACGAGCATCTTTTTCCGTTAAAACACCCCAACGAAACTGCTCGGTACCCGGATAAGGTTTCTTCTGAATGAATGGCCCTGACACGTAAAGTGTGGGTCCTGGGATTTCACCGCGATTGATTCGATCACGTACCGACAAACTCTCCTTCAATGGCCCACCTAGATCCCTGGCACTGGTAACTCCTGCCATAAGCAGCTGGTGCGCAGAAGAGGGCATGATCACCTCTTCAAAGAGTGGTGGATAGGTTTTATCCCAATAGCCGTAGTCCGCATGACCATTGATCATCAGGTGCACATGCATGTCCCATAGCCCTGGCATGACACTCATGCCTTCGGTGGAAATGATCTCGGCCTCTTTTGGAATCTCCAACTGCCCTACCTGACCAATAGCAGCGATTTTTTCCCCATCGATGAGGATTACACTATTTCGGATAGGATCAGAGCCGAACCCATCGATCAGGGTACCTCCTACTAAGGCCTGGAGTTGACCTTGTGATCTGAAAAAGAAGAAAACAAGTAGTAGTGGAAGGAGTGTTCTTGACATAGCAATCGCATTTTAAACTTAGATAAATTTAATACTTCACTATGATTAGCCGTTGCACCGCTGCCAGACCAGCTTATGTCACATATTCTTGATTAAAAACATGGGAGTTCCATATCTAACGCACCGCACTATTTACTCGTAGCGCAACGTGTCCGATGGATTCATATTCGCACTTTTGAATGACTGCGCAACGACGACGAATGCAACAATGGCAAATGTGATACCTCCAAACAGGACAACGGTCCAAAAACTAGGTGCAATTCGATATGCAAAATCCATAAGCCACTGATTTCCCAAGTACATTGAGGCAGGTACTGCCAGCATTGTGGCCAATACCAACATAGTCGCGTACTCTTTGACAATAAGACCCAGAATAGATTGTGTTGAAGCACCAAATACCTTTCGTACACCGATTTCCTTTTTTCGGGTCAATGTCACAAAACCAACAACTCCCACCAATCCCATGATTGATAGAATCACACTAATTAAGGTCAATCCTGAAGCAAGCTTCACTGCACTTACTTCTTTATCGTAGAGTTCTTCCATGTAAGAATCAAGAAAAGTCAACTCAAAAGGCCGCTTCTCTTCAACAGCCAAATAATGCTCTTCGATTCTTGAAATAGTCTCCACCCAGTTGTCTGTTTCTGCCCTTATCAGCATATTGTAGACCCACCCTGGAGAGGTGTGAACTTCCATCAGCAAGGATTGAGATTCATATTTTAGACTGAAATAGTCAAAGTCGGCAATGATGCCAGCAATGGTATGAGGGATTCCGTTTCCAAACACCTCATTTTCCCACTCAGGCTCCGTAATCAATACATCGCCGATCAATTCATTCGGCTCAACACCTTTGACCGCAGCCAGTTTCCTGGCAGCTGTTTCATTGATCAGAAATACACTGTCCTGATTGCTCAGTTGAGTCAAGGCATCTGAATGGATCTCCAATACTTTCAGACTGCCCAATGAGGTATATAATTGGGTCCCGTCAGAAAATACTTCATCCGTTCCTCTCATTTTGTAGGTCAATTGGTTGTACATCTCGGCACCAGGAACCATCCCGCTGCCAATCGCCTTGACTTCCGGCATACTTTCAATGAGTTGCTGCATTGCTTTAAACTTTTCGGCGCCTGCTACATTAAAAAAGACAACGCCTTCACGAACGAAGCCAGCAGGTTTCTCTTGTATGTATTGGATTTGCTTACCAATGGTAGACGCCAGACTCATCAATGCAACCACCATGAAGAATTGCCCGATCAACAGCACTCTTCGGAAAGAGAAAAATCTTCCGGACTTTGTTGCGTTGAGTTTGCCTTCCATGAGCTTGATCATGGATTTACTTCCAAAAACAATTGCAGGATATACTCCGCTAACTAAACCTGTAAAAACGAGTATACCTAGAAAAATCGATAAGGTGACCGGTTGGAGAATGATAGCCTTCGCTATATCAACTCCAAGCAGTTCATTCATGGAAGGTAGTAGCAAATAGATGAGCAGCAGAACAAAGGGGAAGCACAATATTGACAGCAAAAGGGCTTCAACGACGACCTGCAGTGAGATATCCTTGGAAAGCGCTCCCATCACCTTTCGAATACCAAGTTCTTTCTGCCTTCCAGCATAAGTTGCAATAGAAAGATTGGCATAGTTAGTCCAGATAATCAGAAGAATGACACATCCCACAATTGCAAAAATCTTAAGGTATTGCACGTTGGCAGTTGTTTTTATTTCATACAACATCCCATCTATAAAATGAATGTCTTGTAAAGCCACCAATTCAATTCCCTTACTTAGCACATCTTCTGTGTAACCTGGATAAAACAACTCCACATCCGCATTGATCTTTGCTAGAATTTCTTCACCCGAAGTACCTGGGATCGTCTTGAAATACGTATACCCTGCCCAACTTGGAATCTCTTTTTGATGAACCAGTATCCCAAAGTCGAAATGGATGTTGCCAGGCAAATCAGCAACCACACCAGCCACCTGAAAGGTCTCGTCCTGAATGCGAATACTCTTCGTAAGAAGATTCTTGTATCTCCAATCCTCGCCGTATAGCAACTGAGCCACGGATTCGGTCAACACCACAGTCTCAAACATAGAAAATGCACTTTCGGGTGAACCGATCAAAAAGTCTTGGGGGAAAATAACCTGAAAGGCACTTCCGGTATTGGTGAACAAAAAATCGTCTCGCACAAACTCCCGACCGTCCGCAAATATGTACCACTTGGATGCCGGACCAATCGCACTCAAGTTTGGAACAAAATGGCAGGCCTCCTCTACTCCGTCGTACCTCTTCAAATGGTTGGTCAATTCTAATTGCGTTTCGTATCCAGAACCATAGTAGTCGCTGAATTTCATGCACGTGTACGTCTGATCACGGTACTTATTAACCAAGCGGTAGATGTTTTCCGAATCGGGAAAAGACTGGTCATAGGTGGCCTCATGGTGAATGTATAGCCCCACCAACATGACTGCTGTAGTTCCAATGCTTAAACCAATCGTATTAATTGCGGCAAAGCCTCGTCGCTTTCCAATATTCCGTACAGAAACCTTGACATAGTTGTTAAACATAGGTAAAAATTGTTTGGATCTGGAGTGCTTTTCGAACGCATAAGGCTTAAAAAATTTAAGAACATCACTGATGAACCAAAGATCAGCTCTTAGTTTCCCGTACTTATTACGACGGAAACGATACGCCTCCTCTAGATCTCCTTGTACTTCTTCTATCAATTCCTCAGCACAGAACCATCGAAGGAATTGGGTGGCAAATTTGGGTGGTCTTATGGCCTTGTTCATGCT
Organism: uncultured Roseivirgaceae bacterium; assembly: GCA_964593185.1. Lineage (GTDB taxonomy): Bacteria > Bacteroidota > Bacteroidia > Cytophagales > Cyclobacteriaceae > Ekhidna. The sequence continues at coordinate 11,278 of CAZQJU010000090.1, read as the reverse complement.
AAATCGGGGATTTGAGACCATAGTTTTTGTCTGGACTGCTTCAAGCTTTCGATGGCCTCCTTCCCCTCTGAAGTAGGAACAAAGATTCGCTTTCTCCTACCTCCACGATCCTCAGTGGCACCCCTCATTTCAGAATGAATCAATCCCTTTTTCTCCAGCCGACCCAAAACCGTGTGAATGGCACTGATGGATATTCCCTTTCCGGTATGGTCACGATATGCTTCACTGACGGTAAAGCCGTAAGCATCCGCTTCCATGACCATGATCAACAGAAGCACTGTTTCCTCTAAATAACCTAGTTGTCTCATTTGTTCAATATTTGTAGAAGCAATATACGGAAGACTTTTGTATTTGTTCAATATTTGTAGAATATGTGGAAATATTTATCAAACATGAACCAAAGAAAATACCGGGGCATTCCCTATGGATGGGGAGCTTTTGTGAGAAACGAATTGCTGTATTTTTCCGATGGTAAGTCCATCTACTTCACCAACTTCTTTCCCAAGCTTGAGAAGTAGTATACCACTACCCCAGTTCTTCATGGAATAGAGTCTTTTGCACGCTTAGACTGCTCCTTCGTTGTTGCTTCCAGCGGATTGCCGCACTAATTATGTAGTTTTCTACATATATTGTATATTTACGTAGTTAACTACATATTATGTACGATTTTGTAAACGAATTGGGTTACCTGGCCCTGGCCACACGCTTTAAGCGACTCAGTGATGTAATGGTGCACAGTGGCCGAAAAATGTATAAAGAATTAGGTATTGACGTAGAGCCCAACTGGTTCCTGATTTTTAAGCTATTGAAGAAATACGAATCACTGTCCGTTACTGAAATGGCTACTAAACTGCATTTTTCACATCCTTCTGTGATCACACTCATCCAAAAAATGGAACAAAATGGCTACGTAGTGGCCAAATCAGACAACCAGGATGCCAGGAAGAGGAACTATTCACTTACCTCAAAAGCTATCGCAACCTTACCTAAACTGGAGACCATTTGGGAGGCTGGCACTGTAGCCGTCGAGAACATGTTCAAGGAAAATTCTTCCTTCCTGGATGAACTAGAGGATTTAGAAGTTCAATTCAGCAAACAAAGTTTTAAGGACCGAACACTCAATCAAGCACAACCATGAATAATTCATTAGACCTAACTAAAGAAGCATTTAGCCAACTTTTGGAAAAATGCAATGACATGATCTTGAATCAATTTGATCATTTGGAGGACAAACTAGCCTATCATGCTTATCCTCAAAAAGAGGTGGAAACATGGTTTGAAGAACCCCTTCCCCGACACGGTATGCCTGTAAATGAGCTCATGGAACTCGTCCAGTCTAAAGTCTTGGACACTGCAACCAATAACCTTGGTCCTTATATGTATGCCTATGTGATGGCGGGAGGGACACAGGTTTCGATCGTTGCGGAGGCACTTGCTGCTACGATCAATCAAAATATTGGGAAATGGCATTTGGCCCCTGCCATCAATGAAATCGAACGAAGGGTCATTCGATGGGGTGGCGAAATCACGGCCTTTGGTAAAGATGCGGCGGGTGTCTTGGTCAGCGGTGGGTCAGCGGCGAATCTGGCAGGATTAGAAGTAGCCAGGAATATATTTTTCGAAAAAGAAAAAATACGTTCACGTGGCTTGTTCAACCTAAAACCATTTACGGTGTACGCCTCCACAGAAGTGCATGGATGTGTAGACAAAAGCGTTGAAGAGCTAGGAATCGGAACGGACCAGCTACGAAAGATTCCGGTCAACGATCAATTTGAAATTGATCTACAGCTCCTTCGCGATCAGATTTCGCAGGACCTAGCATCGGGATATCAACCCTTTTGTCTTGTAGGAAATGCAGGTACGGTCAATACTGGGGCGATTGATGACCTAAACGCATTGGCTGATATTGCACAGGAATTTGGTCTCTGGTATCACATTGATGGAGCCTACGGTGGACTGTTGGGCTCTCTTCCTTCGCTAAAAGACCAATACAAAGGAATTGAACGTGCTGATTCGCTGGCAGTGGATTTTCATAAATGGCTCTATCAGACGTTTGAAGGTGGCTGTCTACTCGTCCGCAATTGGGATCAACTGAAAAGATCTTACTTCAAGGTGGCCTCCTACCTGGATGCAAAGATGGAAGAAGCGGGAAGAATCAACTTCAATGAACACTATTTCCAACTGTCCAGAAATGCCAAAGCACTCAAAATCTGGATGAGCTTGAAAGCTTACGGACTAGAGCGTATTCAACAAATGATGCAAAAAGACATTGATCTGGCGCTTTACTTATCACAACAAATGCACCAGAGCAGTGATTTTGAGCTTGTTGCCGATTCAGAACTTGCAATCTCTTGTTTTAGGTACATCAAAGGCTTGGATTCTGAAAGTGAAATTACGGCCTTCAACAAGCAACTTATTCAGGCCTTGGAAAAAGACGGGAGGGTTTTCATTACAGGTACCACGATACACGAGAAGTTTGTGATCAGGGCGTGCCTGATCAACCATCGAATGAGTGAAGATACCGTCAACTACTTAATTGACACCATTCGAGATGTTGCCGGCAAAATTGAAAACTGACGATCAAAAGCTTCGCTATTGGCCGTTTTTAACTTGGTTTTTTGACAACAACTGAGCTGTTTACGTGTTGATTGCTCATGCGATCACTTCTGCACTACGAGCTACACAAAGCCTCGGGAAGGCGACCCTGGATTGTTTTCCTTCATGGTGCGGGGGGAAGTATTGCCACCTGGAATCGACAGATACCTGCATTTAAAGAAACGTTTAATCTGCTACTCATCGATCTTAGAGATCACGGTGCTTCGAAGAACCTGCAGCCTGCACATGACCGGTACAATTTCGATATTGTTAGTGATGACATTCTCGCAGTTTTAGATCACGAGAATATTGCTAAGGCGCATTTCGTCACCCTTTCGTTTGGCAGCGTGATGATGCAAGCGCTTTACCGCAGAAGACCGGAAGTGGTACAAAAAATGATCTTTATCGGTGGGGTTTTCAACGCCAATTGGAGCATTAAAGGTTTTGTACATCTTGCTCGATTCCTCAATCTCTTTCTCAGCTATCGCCAAATGTACCGGCTGTTCTCGTACTTGCTTATCCCTAAAAAAGAACACCAACTGGCTAGACGGATTTACCAACAACAGGCAAGAACCCTCGGAGCAAATGAATACCTTAAATGGCTTGGCCTTTACAGTGAGTTCTTTATGCTACTGAAATCATTCCATCGGCAACCCATTGAAAACCCTATGCTGATCCTCATGGGGGAAGATGATTATTTGTTTCTCGCTAGCGCGATGAAATTTGACGCTGATAAATCGCAATCAAAGCTTACCTTGATTCCTGGCGCAGGCCACATCTGCAACATTGATCAACCGCAAAGGACCAATGAGGGCATATTCAACTTCTTAGATGCTCCCAAACCCCAAGAAGAAAGACAGCCGACCAAAGCACTGTCCGGTACCAGTTGACTTTTACAAGACTTGTGGCGGATTCCATGACCATTTTTCCTGCATCGATCTGATTGTGCAAAGGAACAGCGTAAAAGAAGGTATTAACCCAGATGAGTCCGATCAAGCATGAAGCGCTCAACCGAAGCCATGAAAAGTCCTGAAACAGGGAAAATCCATGAAGGGCCAGTTGTCCCAACATCAATGGCATCACCACGATTGAAACGGCTGTGGTGTACTTGCCGTGCCAGTTCATTAGATCATCTTCAGCAAAATGTGTAAAGCTCGGGTACACAACCAACTGGGTCATCCAGATCAATACCACCAAGCCAAAATCAAAAATCAATTTCCATTGCATGGATAATGAACTCCACCCTTTTGCAAATGTTGGATCACCTGAAATGAAAATTAGTACTCAACAGCCATTCACGATTGCTGGTTGGCTAACTAACCAGCTCTATTCGCAAACCCACGCCGAGCAATTTCTCCCCATTGACCCACTTGGCGGTGACGTGAATCTCGGTTTGATTGTCTAATGCAGGCTTTACCTTTTCCGCCATTTCCTTGCTGAGGTACCCAATCTGATTTCCGTTTTTGGTTATCACTTTGATGGCATTGCTGTCATAGGGGTTACTGGGCTCGGCTTCCAAAGTCAGCTTATCGTCCTCGCTAACCTCTTGACGAATGAAGAGTTGCCGCGAACTCCCATCTGAATTTTCCTTCGAAACACCAACCACTTTTGTCTCATAAACAAATACCGACGGGATTTTGATAATTTTAGCCATACATCAAAAATACATCTCATGAAATTAGGTCCGCTTGCTGTTCTTCTTTTGATTTCAATCTTAAGCAATGCACAAGACATCAACAAACTTGCAGATGCACACATCCAAGACAATGGCGTCCAAATACTTCAGGATTTCAAAACATTGCTTTCGATACCCAATGTTGCTTTTGACCTGCCTAACATCAACAAAAACGCAAGCCATATCATTGAAGAATTTGAAAAAAGAGGTGTAGAAATGAAGTTGCTTCGAATGGTAGGCACCCCTCCCATTGTCTATGGGTACTATCCTGTCAAAAACGCAAAGCAGACGATTGCATTCTATGTACACTACGACGGTCAGCCTGTCGATAAAACGACATGGACACAAGATCCATGGAAGCCCACCTACTATTCTGACGCCTTGTTCAACGATGGACAAGCGATGGAGTTTCCCACCTCAGTAGATCAGATTGATGAGAACCACCGTATTTATGCACGGTCTGCCGGAGACGATAAAGCACCTATCATTGCCATTCTTACGGCGCTGGATATGATCCGCAAAAACAACATTAAGATCAGCTCCAATCTTGTTTTTTTCTTTGAAGGGCAAGAGGAAGCGGGTTCAAAGCAACTACAGCAATACCTAGAAGACAACCGGGAGCTCGTTGACGAAATTGACCTGTGGCTTTTTTGCGATGGACCCGTACACCAGTCCAGAAAACCGCAACTCGTCTTCGGTGTCAGGGGTGTTACCGGGATGGAAATCACAGTTTATGGACCCAACCGTCCATTGCACAGTGGCCACTACGGCAACTGGGCACCTGTACCGGGTCAGGTGTTATCAGATTTGATTTCCAGCATGAAAGATGGTGAAGGCAACGTAATCATAGAAGGATATTACGATGACATTGAACCCTTGAGCGAATTGGAAAAAGAGGCACTTGCTGAAATTCCTTCAATCGACGAAGAGCTAAAAAAAGAGCTAGGTATCAACAATCCCGAGGGGACTGAGCCCTACAGTGAACGGCTACTCCGTCCTTCCTTGACCATTCGCGGGTTAAGCAGTGGAAACACAGGGAAGCTAGCAAGGAATGTGGTGCCTGCAACAGCGACAGCCTCCCTCGGTATCCGACTAGTCAAAGGATGCGATCCCGAAAAACAAAAGGACCTTGTAGAGGCACATATACGAAAGCAAGGCTTCCACATCGTCCGCGAAGAACCTGACCAGGATACACGCCTGAAGTATCCAAAAATTGCACTCGTTACCAGGTCGAGCGGTTATCCGGCAGCAAGAACCTCGATGGACCTACCAATTCTCCAAAAAGTGATCAAGAAGTCAAAAGAGGTGGCCGGCGATGACCTGATCTTGTTACCCACGCTAGGTGGATCCTTACCACTCTACTTGTTTACAGATAAACTTCAAAAACCAGCAATCATTGTACCTCTTGCAAACCATGATAACAACCAACACGCTGCCGATGAAAACCTTCGAATCGGAAATTTATGGTATGGAATTAAGCTAATGGCCGCCCTCATGACATTCTAAAATCCCATTTCCTCGTTGTAGTAGCAAAATATGTACATACATGGAAATTATTTTGAAATTACAAAGCACGATCGTACACATTACACTTTCCTTAGGTATTGTGGTCTCGTTACGCTCGTTTTATGGGTTTGTCAATGGTAGCAACTATGTCCTAATGGACAAGGTGCTTGCCAGTACTTTCATGGTATCGCTCTATCTTCAGCTTCTTTTCATTGCGTACATATTCTCTACGACAAGTTTCAAATACGAAGAAAGCCTGCAAGTAACCGAAAACGCAGCGTTGACACTGTTTGCCACCATCCTTGCCCAAGGTGGAAGATTAATTACCTTAAAAGCGCTGGATAGCAGTGTGAAATTTCGTTTTCGAAGCATATTTTACGGCTTGGCCACAGGTCTCTTGATTTATGCTTACATCTTAGCATATCAACATGCTTAGGCTCTATATTTGAGCCAAATTCTAACTATGTACAATTTTCTCCTTCACGCACATTCCGGTCTACGATATCTCATCTTATTGGCTGCCGCGATTGTAATCGTAAAATCTGTTATCGGATGGTTCGGTAACACGAGCTACAGCAAGTTTGATAAAATCATTGCCCCAGCCTACGTCGGCTTGATGCACCTTCAACTGTTGATTGGCTTACTACTTTATTTTATCTACAGTCCTTTTGTCACCTACAATATGGGGGAAAAAGTGAGTAGGTATTGGTCTGTCGAGCATTTGGCTATGATGGTCCTTGCGGTGGTAGCTGCACAAGTAGGTAGATCGATCAGCAAGAAATCTTCGGATGCCCAGGTTAAGTTTAGATTTCAAACCATTTTCTTCGGCTTGTCGATTCTACTGATTCTTGTAGCGCTGGCGTTGATGCCCGGAAGAAGTATTCTTTAAAATAGAGCGTCAGATTAGCGGTTTTTTTCTACCAAGAAATCATAGATCTCTTTCCAACCTTTAGGCTTGAGCTCTGCGACAGTTTGCTCATCCGAGTACGCCGAATTTAGGTATATGGCTTGACAACCAAGGTTTCGAGCCAGCTGGACATCGGTGGCTCTATCACCTAATACAAACGAGTTTCTGAGATCGTACGAACCCGTCATGTACGTGGTGAGCATTCCTGTTCCTGGTTTTCTATTGGGATGCTGGTCTTTCTCAAAATGCTCATCGATGTGGACCGCATCAAAATAAATTCCCTCAGATTCCAACAACCGCATGATGAAATTGTGCACAGGCCAAAACTCATGGTCTGGAAATACATCCGTACCCAGTCCGTCCTGGTTGGTCACCATGACAAACAAATAGTTGAACTCCTCCTTGATCTTTTTGAGATAATACAGGGCTTCCGGAAGAAAGTCCAGCTTTTCAATGGTTTCAATTTTCTCATCATCGGTTTCCTGGATGATGGTTCCATCGCGGTCTATGAATAAGATGGGTTGCATGAGGCGAAGGTAAGCGCAAATAGCAGGAATCCCCTCAAATAACCACTATTGCGTCAGAAAATGGAAGAGCACGACTGTAAGGAAATAGGTATCCCTTCTACTTTATCACCCCAAAAACTTCTTTCTTTTTCTCCGAACGTAGTGTGATAAAATAGCGGCCTGATGCCAGGTCTTCAGAAGAAAAGGAAAGTGTATTGCGGCCAGATCTTGCAGTACCTCGGTAAATTTCCTTGAGCTTTTGCCCTTTCAGATCTACCAGTTCGATCAATGTCGAAGAGCCGTCCCCTTCAAATCGGATCGTTGCAACGCCATTCATGGGATTTGGATAGGCTATCAACGTAGTTTCCGGGGTTACGCCGAGAGGTTGAATTACACCATTACCGATAATTTCAACGGTCGAATAATCTTCAAACAATACGGTGTTTCTTCTGGACGTGTCCAGTCCAAACCACTGTTCCATGACCGAAGCATAAAGCTGTCTGAAATCATACTGGTGCGCCAAATTGTCCTCCCACCGCATATGATGATCGATCACCGGATTTGAACCAACAACCCCACCTTTCACCTGATTGCCAAAAAAGAATAAGGGAGCTGCAGCACCATGATCCGTCCCATTGCTCGCATTGGAAACCACGGTTCTACCGAACTCAGAGAAAGTCATTCCTAGTACTTTGTCACCAGTCCCATGAAATTCCAGATCTTTCACAAAGGCATCAATTGCGTCATCCAGCATAGTCAAAAGCTGCGCATGGAAACCTTCGCTGTGATTCGAGTCCACCTGACTATCATGGGTATCAAAACCACCTAGACGTACCATATATACAGGCGTTCTGCTGCCTCCGGCTATTAATTTCGAGACTACCTTTAGCTGGTCCGCCAGGTAATTACCTTCAGGATACGGAGAATGTCCATTGACTTTACCTGCAACCTCCACAATTCGTTCTCCATATTGTTGAGATTGACGTGCAATCAGTCTTAAATACTTCAGCTTGTCACCGGCCGGCGTATCTGGTGCCTCCTGCTCAACATTGTCAATCAATTCATAAAAAGAATCAACGCTATTGACCGTTACACTGGTAGTGCTTGTGACTCCCTGAAAGAGCAGCGATGATCCATAGCCTATTTCAACGGCTAGCGGATCTTTCAAATCGTCGTTCGGATAACCTTCAGGATAGCCTGGAAAAGTCTGTTCAAGATTTCGCCCCATCCATCCTGACGCAACTACTTCGTTTGCGTCCGAGCCGGACATCCAAATGTCTGTTGATCTAAAGTGTGAGAAATTCTGCTCGGGGTATCCAACGTTCTGAATAATTTGAAACCGATTCTCCTCATAAAGTCTGCTCAGTTTCAGCATTGACGGATGGAGCCCAACTTCTGACTGTGCCAACGGCAACAATTCAGATTCTTCCAATACGACCCTTGGCCTTACCGAATTCAGTTCTGACATCCTATCCAATGGAACCACCGTATTGAGGCCATCATTTCCGCCGTCCAGAAAGATCATCACCAAAACCTTATCTGTTTCAGCCGCCTGCCTCAGCAAGCTCTCCATAGATCTTCTTGCCGGAAGGGTAAAACCCATTGATCCAAGTACACCTGGAACTGCAGCCGCATGAAATGTATGCTTTAAAAAAGATCTTCGTTTCATGGCTAGAATAGTTGAAATTCAGAAAGTTGTAGTAACGGCCGATACAAGGCTCTCAGCCTGTTGATGACGATGGATCGGTATTCCGCGTCGTCAGGATTGTTCTTGAACTGGAACCAAGCATTTGTCCAGTAATCGTCCGTCTGCTGACCGGCCAGTAGGTTGGTTTTAAGATCATCCAAAACATCTTGCGCTACCTCAATACCGTGTAACAATAAAACCGATTCCCGGATCAGCTCATTCGGATCACTGGGATTGTTCAAGGTGTCGATAAAGGAAGGAAGATCAGCCAAATCATAAATTGCCCAATCCTGGTACTCAGCTCTTCGTGTGGTTGTATCGGTGTTGATCCAAATTTTGTCGTATGTTGGCTGCTGGTAATAAGCTTGCCATCCAGCCACGTTAGGAGGATCACCCAGCTCCATTCCCAAATTTCCTGAAAGCCAATAATACGTTTCCAACATTTGGTATTGCATAGCCAAATCTTCCGGAACTCTTCCGTTCAATACTCGAAGCATGCTCAAAAAATGATCTGCAGGGCTTTTGATGTAAGCTCCTATGTTACTTTCTTCAAAGAAATGCGCACTTTTAAACAAGGATTCCAAAACCGGTACGATCTCGTAATTGCTTTCTTTAAGCAGCTGGGCAAGCGGCTGTATTACGTTGGTTTCAGCATTCTCATCAATCTCGTGGTACACGAAAAAATTATAGAGTCTGCGACAGAGATATCGAGCAGTTTCTTCGTTGTCAAAAAGCATATCGATCAGCTCATCTGTCTCCAAAGCACCGTCTAGTTGCCCTTTCCCATTGATCGTGCGTCCATTGTAAAAGGACGAAAATTGTTTGTCTTCGGTATCATGCTCGGCAGGTTCAAAATAATACGCCGGAGGACCTTCCTTCTGATCAATCGTCCCCCAGTCAATTCTCCAACCTGTCAGTACGCGAGCAGCTTCGTAGACATCATCTTCGGTAAATTTCGAATCCGGTCCTTTGCCAATGGTAAAGAGCTCTTGGAGCTCCCGTGCATAGTTCTCGTCCGGTGCATATTTGGAATTCAAGAACCCGTTCAGGTAAATCAACATGGATGGATCCAACGTCATCTCCTTGATGATCGTCTTGAAATTGCCTAACGCATGCGTATGCAACAATTTGAAATAGTGAAAGGACAGTTTGGATATACCTATATCAAAGAATTGTGTAGGTATTAAGGTATGCCAGAAAAGAATCATCTTCTGATGAATTGTCGGCTCTTGCTCCAGAATGTTCTTTACCCAGCGTCCTTTCAAAGAGATCAATCGCAAAAATGAAATTGGCCAGTATTCTTTTGCTTCACTCCAATCCTCTCCCACTCCTACATCCTCCTCGACCTCGTAGTCCTCGATGTACTGAGTTATTTCATAATAATTATTGACAGGAGCATTAAAGGTAGATTCGGGGCGCAGCAAAGAACTGACGGCCTCACCGAGCGATTGCATCGCGAACTGACTCAATTCACCGTTCTTAACTCCAAATAGGGTTCGCTTCAGCAAGTGGGCTACTTGTCGTTCTCCAAATACCCCAGTGTACTCCTCCAATCCCGTGGACGTCTCGTGCGCTTCGTCAACGTTCGTACTTCGGTGTGCGGTCTCTACGCTAAATTTTAATGGATCAAATCGACGTAGTTCGTTGAATTTTTCCTTGAAATTTTTCGGTCTGGGATCAGTCATTAACGTGAAGCTTACCAATTGTTGGTACAATTTAGTAACTATTCACCCTCAAAAAAACTCATTCTTTTTCCAGCAACTCATATCCCTGTTCGATGCCTAGCTCTATCGCGGGCACGCCGTCTTTCATCCACTTTGGCATGGCCTCCCCTTTTAGATAATGGTCAAAAAACTGGGACATCCGAATATTAAAGTCAATTCTGTTTTGGATTTTCAGCGGCCAGTGCGGTTCTCCGCGGTAGTTGAGCATCCAGGCTGGTTTACCCAACCGTCGTAAGGCCACAAAGTACTCGATGCCCTGATACCATGGAACAGCACCATCCTCATCATTGTGCATGATAAGTACTGGAGTATTGACTTTATCGACAGTGAAAATGGGTGAGTTTTCAATGTACCTCAATGGATATTCCCACAACGTACCTCCTATTCTGCTTTGCGTTCGTTCGTACTGGAACATTCGACTTAAGCCGGAACCCCAACGAATACCTCCGTAGGCGCTGATCATGTTGACCACGGGCGCGCCTGACTCAGCACATTTAAAGATGTCGGTTTCTCCCAAAAGATGTGCAATCTGGTATCCACCCCAGCTATGTCCCTGTACGCCAATATTGTCCTTGTCGATATATCCCTTTTCCAGCAAAGAGGTAATGCCTGGGATCACACAGTTGTAAGCATCCTCTCCGGGATAACCCGTTCCGTAATGGACATTGGGATTGAAAA
>CAZQJU010000089.1:0-15071 GCA_964593185.1 uncultured Roseivirgaceae bacterium | reverse complement strand
CCATCAAAAGTGAGATAGTGATCATTTTGAGAAAAAGTGAAGGAAGTTGGCAGTACGAGCAGTAGCCAGCAAGTCAGGTAGATTGATTTCATTTTATTCATTGCTAGTCAGGTTTTGGTTGTCATAAATCAGTTCCATGTTGAACAAGTCTGCAGGTTCGGGACCACCCGGGTCTCCACCTAACCCTGACTTATTAATGGAATTAAGCCACCCTCGGATGTTGTATTCATAATCCACCACTTGTGTATAGGTACCCCCGCCCTCATCATGCAGATTCTTGGTCACTAGTTCACCTAGCTCATTGTATTTATTGGCAAATACTCGCTGCGCAGTACCTCCATTTAGTGTGTGATCACAGCTCAAGATTCGATTGGCGTGATCGTACTGGTATTCCAATAGTTGGATCGTGGTACTGGTGCCATCGCTGTGGCTACTAAACACCCTTCGGACGTTACCAACAAAATCATACTGGTTGCTTACGACGTCAGCTCCTCCTTTGTGATTCTCACTGACGACTTGGATGACTCGGTAAAGACTATCATAAAATGTTACTGTTTCAAGGAAACGCTCAGCTCCTTTTTCCAGGATACGTACTTTCGTTCCGGTAACTTGCCCGTTTACTTCTTCCAGCTGCTCCGGAAGCGTGTGGAATGGTCCGGTATCCGCATTGGTGAAAACCGGTGTGAAATCCATGTTTGTGAACAGGTAATGATCGAAATAAGTAATTGTAAAGTAGGTATGTGTCCCTTGTGGCTGGGTAGTATTTGTGTATCGGGTAACTCCAGTTCCGGTGTAGGTTTCGAATCGATCGGTTCGGTTGACGTCTTTGACATCATTTTCCAGCCCAGGATAGTGATCGACCAACCCTGTGATAACGGGTCGATTTAAATGGTCATATTTGGTAAACAACCATTGTCCGTCAACTCGCTGATTGCCATCCTGCGTGAGGACAAGTCTATCCCAACGATCGTAGACCATATAAACGGAAGCTGCTCCTGGCACTTTCTTCTCTACCATTCTTCTTCGCGCATCGTAACGGTACTGAAAGGCCCACCGGTCCAGAAAGCTCTGCCTCTCTGAAGAGGCTGCGGTATAGAATTCTGCGTCAAGTAACGCCACCGCTGCCGGTGGGATGACTACCCGGAGCTGATCAAAATCGTCGTAGATGTAGTACGTTTCTGCCCACACACCTACGGACTCCTTTGATTTTTTAAGAACTGTCTGGCCAGATTTGTTGACGTACTCAATGGTCTCGTTATCATCTTCATCGCGAATCAGTGTTTTCTGGAGTTCTCCCTCCATCTCCAACTGCTTAGAAGAAGTGAGCAATGCATCGAAATCAAAATGAATGATGGACTCAGTCACCGAATTGATGGTGTACTCAAATTCTTGAGTTGCTCCACCTATTTGCCAACTGGCTCCTGGGGCTCCTTGCTCCAATATGCGGCTCAATGCACTTGACTCATACAATGCCTCAGAAAAGGCAGAAGCTTCCTCTTTACCACTGCGATTCATGTAAAAGTCGTAATGGTCGGAAAGTGTATAATTCTCGTTCAGGGCATTGGCCTTGTAAGATCCGTCAGTACCACTACTGGTATAGGGTAAGTAGGAGCGTGACTGTCTTCCGACCAAATCGTAGCTCATGGGCGTCACGACATCAAAGCCCCGATGGGACCTCTCTTTATGCACCTCTTGAAGGTCTCTTCCAAGACCATCGAAGTACCTTAGTGAAGTAGTTACATCTTCTTTGTCGCTCATGAGCGAGATGGATGATGCTAACATCTGCTCCTTTCTTGCATTGTGAGAAATGAGTGTGGGGCGATGGTTACAGTCTTGATTAAGATCTGACTCACTGACCACTATTGAAATTGCACCACTCCAGCTACAGCCAGTCTTATGGCGCAAAAAGTACGTGCCTGGTTTATTTACCACGAAAGCATTTGTCGAAAGGCTAAGACTCCCATCTTCCCCATCTGAAGTCTCTTGCCACGACCACAATCCTTCTGTCGGTCCCGCATTAGCGGGATACGTCAACTCAACAAGATTGCAACCAAGATTGGATTTGGAAAGGGTAGTTATTGGGGTTACGGGACTCAATAACCCAGTAGCTGAAACAATCACGCTGTTGGTCGTAAGCTCGCAACCACCAAATCCGTTGATCACGGCATAGTAGTCACGCGTGATTCCTAAAGAGGAACATGTAGAGAATTCTACTTCTAACTCCGTATCGGAGGAGTTGATCACCACTGGAGTTCCACCCCCCTCAGTATACTCCCAACGCTTAACGGTATTCCCTTGCCCAGTTAAGGTCAAGGTTGCGGTCACCCGTCCCGGGTTTGAAGCTCCCCCAGAAAGAATACCTGGATCAGGAAAATTGATTGTTAGTGTGGTTGGGCTGCTTGGGCAGCCATTGACCACCTTCCGAATACTTTGTGGCCCACTAGTGGTTACGTTAATGCTCGTGGTGGTTGCCCCGGAGCTCCAAAGAATTTCATCCGAACCCGTATATGTAAGTGTTGCAGAACAATCAGACTCATACGTCACATTAATGTCAGATAAAGGGGGCGCTTCGGGAATCGCATACACTTGTACCACCTCTCCATAATCAACTCTATTTTCTCCATTGCAGGGTCCATGTATTGTATAGGCCTGGTAAATACCCGGAGTAGTCCATCTAATGGTGCTACCATCCTGAACACCTCCTACCTCGCCGTCTACCCATCCCAATGAAATGAATGGACAGTCGATATTAGCCAATGGTGGCATGCCTGGATTTCCTAAATCCCCAACACAATAAAATACAGTGGCATTGCCAATGGCTTCAGCTGTAACATTGACCGAATTGGAAGTGATTTCACATCCATCTTCGCCACCGATGACCGCATAATATGTCCTTGTGAGATGTGAGCTTCCACTGTTAGAGAAACTTACATCTAGAAAAGAAGACGTCGAGCTAACAACCACCGGAGATCCTCCCTCTTGGGTGTATTCCCAACGTGAGACAGGGGTATTGTTTCCAGTCAGCTCCAATCGAGTAGCCACATTGACTGGCTGTGAAACACCACCTGACAAGGTCCCGGCAATGGGGAAAGTGATACTTACGTACCGACGTGCTCCACTACAAGTGCCATTTGAATTCTCTAACCAGTAGGTACCACTTGAAGTTACCGTAATTGAAGATGCAGTTGATTCAGTGCTCCAATAATTATCTGAACCTACGGATGAAGTAAGGGTGGCCACGCTACAGTCAGCATTATAGCTGACAGTAATGGTTGGAGCAGGGCTATTTTGTGTCACATCCACCTGCATCCCTCTAGGTGGACCCCAGCATTCGGTATCATTGTCTTGCGGACGTAAATAGTAGGTACCACTGGAGGTTGCTGGAAAAGTTGTTGAAGAATAGTCTGTTGATTGACCATTTGGTGCATTCCCTTGCCAATACCATGTCACTCCTGACGGCACTGTGCCAGATTGGGTCAAGGTCTTATTGCCACAGGCATTGGTTGAAATCAGAAATGGAGGAGGCTCCGTGGGAAGTGGATTAACTGAGACACTTACTGCCCGTGGATCACTCCAACAAAGGGTTGAGTTGTTTTGTGCCCTAACAAAGTATGTACCAGAACTCTCCGCAGCATAGTCTTCGGTAGTCGGATCATTCGTTGACATACTCGTTGCGTTGGTTCCCTGCCAATACCACGTAACTCCACTGTACGCGCTGCTTAGCGAAAGTAGTTTCGGACCACAGGTATTGGTGGAAACAGAGGGGGTTGGGGGCATGGACGGAGGTGGATTGATGGTAATACTAACCGGTATCGATGCACTCCAACAATTGGCATTGTCATTTTTCGCTCGTAGGTAGTAAGTACCATCAGCACTTACCAAAAAGGAGGTAGCGCTATTTTCTGTTGAAAAGCCGTTATCATCGGTACCTTGCCAGTACCATGTTACTCCTACTGGTGCTGTCCCTGCCATAGATAGGGTCTTATCACCACATGTATTTGAAGATACTGTTGGTGTAGTGGGAACAGCAGGCGTTTGGTTGACTGTCACGGTAATAGGTAAAGGATTACTCCAACAATCGGCATTGTCATTCTTGGTACGAATGTAATAGGTACCCGAACTGGTGACTGTTAACGTCGAATTTGAATTCGTCGTAGAAAATCCATTGCTGTTGGTTCCTTGCCAATACCAGGTCATTCCACTTGGAGGGGACGTTATTACCAACGTTTTGTCTCCACACGTATTCGTAGAAACAGTAGGTGTCGAGGGTACAGGCGGGGTTGCATTTACTGTCACATTAACACCGCGGGGAGTGCCCCAACATAGTGAGGTGTTGTTTCTGGGACGTATGTAATGGGTTCCCGACGAGGTCGCCGTGTAGGTACTACCTGAGCTTGAAGTGGATTGACCATTGCTTGATTTCCCTTGCCAATACCAGGTCACTCCACTTGGTGGAGATCCTGATCTGGTTAAAGTCTTATTCCCACACGTATTTGTGGACACCGAAAAGGACGGTGGTTGTGGTGGATAAGGATTGATTGTCACACTAATTGACCTTGGCGCGCTCCAACAATTTGTGGTGTTGTCTCTACTTCTTACATAGTATGTTCCTGAACTAGTTACTGTGTAGTTGCTACTAGTGGAATTACTGGTGGACGTACCATTGCTGTTGGTTCCTTGCCAATAAAATGTAACGCCACTCCAAGGGGATGTCATATTCAGTGTCTTATTGCCGCATGTATTGGAGGAAACAGAGGGGGTTGGGGGCATAGACGGAGGCGTATTAACGGTGACGTTTACTGGCACAGAGGTGCTCCAACAATTGACACCATTCCTCTTTGCACGGATGTAGTAGGTGCCACTTGCACTCGCCGTGTAAGTCGAGGAATTATTTTCAGTTGAAAAGCCGTTATCATCGGTCCCCTGCCAATACCACGTAACTCCAGAAGGTACAGATCCAGATCTGGTCAGAGTCTTGTTGCCACAGGAATTTGTAGATACAGAGGGGGTGGCAGGTGCAGAGGGTGACTGATTGACTGTTACCGCTACAGCCCTAGGACTACCCCAACAATTGGCATTGTTGTTCTTGGCACGAATGTAATAGGTACCCGAACTGGTGACTGTTAACGTCGAATTCGAATTCGTCGTTGAAAATCCATTGCTGTTGGTTCCTTGCCAATACCAGGTCATTCCACTTGGAGGGGACGTTATTACCAACGTTTTGTCTCCACACGTATTCGTAGAAACAGTAGGTGTCGAGGGTACAGGCGGGGTTGCATTTACTGTCACATTAACACCGCGGGGAGTGCCCCAACATAGTGAGGTGTTGTTTCTGGGACGTATGTAATGGGTTCCCGACGAGGTCGCCGTGTAGGTACTACCTGAGCTTGAAGTGGATTGACCATTGCTTGATTTCCCTTGCCAATACCAGGTCACTCCACTTGGTGGAGATCCTGATCTGGTTAAAGTCTTATTCCCACACGTATTTGTGGACACCGAAAAGGACGGTGGTTGTGGTGGATAAGGATTGATTGTCACACTAATTGACCTTGGCGCGCTCCAACAATTTGTGGTGTTGTCTCTACTTCTTACATAGTATGTTCCTGAACTAGTTACTGTGTAGTTGCTACTAGTGGAATTACTGGTGGACGTACCATTGCTGTTGGTTCCTTGCCAATAAAATGTAACGCCACTCCAAGGGGATGTCATATTCAGTGTCTTATTGCCGCATGTATTGGAGGAAACACTTGGAGCGGGAGGTTGAGAAACTGTTGGACTAATATTGACGGTAACCGCCCTTGAACCACTCCAGCAATTGGCATTGTCATTCTTTGCCCTTATATAATACGTTCCGCTACTACTCACGGTATACGTACTTGAAGAATTAGCCGTTGAAAATCCATTGTGATTGGTGCCTTGCCAGTACCAAGTCATTCCTGCGGGAGGGCTACTTCTGGTGAGCCGCTTTTCTCCGCAAGTCAATGTAGTTTGTGAGGGAGTCGTAGGGGTTGACGGGGTTTGATTAATCGAAACACTAACGGCTCTTGCATTCCCCCAGCAACCCCCATTGTTCCTAGACCTGATGTAATAGGTCCCAGAATTAGGCACTAAATAGACGGAATTTGAGTTAGCGGTGGAAAACCCGTTGCTATTCGTCCCTTGCCAGTACCAGGTTACTCCACTTGGTGGATTTCCTCTAGTCAATATTTTAGAGCCACAACTATTACTAGAAACACTAGGTGTGGACGGAGTTGGGGGTTCTGAATATACTGTCACCGTAGGGCCATTTGTTGTTGTAGTGGCGCCTCCAGCGCACCCATTCGGCCAACTTGATGCGGGCACACCCGTTCTGCGAAGCGTAAATGTCCCTGCACTAGTCCATGTTACAGTAACTGTACTGGAATTGGCATTGGAAATTGACCCTCCAACTGCCCCGCTAAAACTTACGGTACCACCAGACCCGCACCCAACATTGTTGGTAATAGAGTAGGAATATGTATCGCCTACGCATACAGACGTCTGGGCTTGTACTGAAAAACTGATAGCGAATGCTATTACAGCTGAGAATAGGAATTTTTGCTTAAGTGTTTTCATTACTCGCCTTTTAGGTATTTGTATGTGTACTTATTTCGGATTTGACCTCGCTCTTCAATGGTTTCTAACCTGCCTAAGTGATCGTAAGTGTATTCGATCGTAATTCCATTGGGGTCAGTAACTCTCGTTAAACCGCTCCACGGCTCGTATTCGTAGGTGGTGAGCAGAGCGTTTGATAGCGAAGCATGATTTCGCACGTTCTGAGGGTCTGAATTGTATGCAGCAAGAAGTGTTGAGTGATCCACACCTTCCGCTTTGATGATTGGAAGATTATTGCTGTAACCCCACAGATAGGATACAACAATACCGTCAGTAGATCTGAGTTCTGCAATCTGACCGTTGACATACTTGGCCTCAAGGTTTGGATCTTGCCGATATAAGTCATCGATAACGACAGAGCCTCCACTGATATCAATGCCATCAAAAAACACAGATGGTGCCTCTGTTTCAGTTGAAAAGACATTTTCCAAATAAACCCGCGTGGAACTACCATCAATACTAAAAGAATTGTAGCTGGCAGTCAGCATTTCTCCTTCCCTTTTCGAAATCGCTTCGATAGGCACATTGATCTGATTGTTGGATTCCAACTGATACATTACCTTCACATCTGGATCGGAAGAGGACAATCCCGCGGTCAAACAGGCATCACTGTAGGTATTGCGTATGGCGATAGCATACGATTCCCTTAAAAGGTTTAATTGAAAGTGATAGTCTTGAAAGGCAGCAATTTGACAACTACCTCTACTGCCACCCTGAGATACACAATTACTTCGATAAAGATCCCATGCCTTGAAAGAAGGACATCCAAATGTTGGGTCTGTTCGGAAGGACTGATAATTGCAATTTTGAAGATCGCTGAGGTACTTTATCCTCAAGCTTTCTTTTTCGTTTAGATAATCTTGCACACATTGTGGACACACGGTCTCACAAGCTGTCAGATCTTTTGCATAGGTCAATTCTTTTTCCAATTGGCCATTACTGGAAGTGGTAGTAGTCCTAGTAGGCAACTGCGTTGTTGGATTGTCATAGAAAATGGACTCAATTGTCTCAAGAAAATCGGTTGAATCGGCAGGGTTGTAAACTCGTTCTATAGTTTCCGTCTCCGTCATCCGTGCTGACCTAATTTCGTAAAGTGAGGGTATCATCGGATAACCTACTTCACCATCGAAACCAGTCCGATCAGCTACCTGTACAATCATTCCAAAGGTGACTTCATCTTTCTCCTCGTATTCATACCGGTAGGAGGTACTTCGAAGGAGATCATTACTGGAAGTGTAGTACTTTGTCTCCCTCAGCTTTCCACGTTGATAATCGTAAGGTGGAGGAGCAAAAGGAAACTCTGGATAATCTGAATAACATATTTCATCCACATCCTTAACACTGACATCCTCCAAAAAAGCCCATCCAGTAGGTAGTACTGTTTGACCCGCATAACGGTATTCTATATAACCTTCATCCGGCAGTACTTCTCGGACCTGATTATAACCGATGTGATACCCTTGAGATTTAACTAACTCAAACACATTGGTAGGGGAAGAATACACCTTGTGGCTAGCCCCACTTAGGCTTGCCCGGTAACATCCGTTCGGATCAGCTCCAGACCAGTTGTCCGACCTAAAAAAAGGATTTTTTATTTTGAATGCATAAACTGGAACATAGTAGAGATTAGCACCTGAATAGCTGTACGAACGAGAAAACACTTCTGATTCCTCCGTTACCTTTTCGATTTTCTTAATGCGAAGGCCACCTACGATGGTGCTTCTAGCTTCGACAAACGCATCAATACTTGCTGTGTATTTCTGGAACGTTACCTCAAGCCCACTACCAGAAAAAGGATCTTCATTTGCGGTAGCGATGTAGGAGTATGTACCGGGGGAAAGTAGAAACGTTTTTGTTGTTTCATTTGAGGCACCTGGAATCGGATTCCCGAAATC
Source organism: uncultured Roseivirgaceae bacterium (assembly GCA_964593185.1). Lineage (GTDB taxonomy): Bacteria > Bacteroidota > Bacteroidia > Cytophagales > Cyclobacteriaceae > Ekhidna. Next base: position 6,543 of record CAZQJU010000089.1, on the reverse strand, counting down.
GTCAAACAACACCGTAGTTACCTCAGCAAGCGGATTGGGATCTCCTTCAAGGGTTAGTGTACCACTTCCGGAAGAAACTGCTCTAGTTATTATCTGGTAATAGTTTTCTTCGGCTACTTCTAAGTCATACCGAACTGTCTCGCTATCATTTGTCCCGAACCCCACAGATAGCGTATGAAATGTACTATAGGTCAGGTCAAAGCCGCTATTAGTTATTCCATACGTATTCACCGAGTTAGGTTCATATGTATAAATTGAGGAACCTCCTGTGGGATACTGAATCCTCTTAAGAACACCTGCACGCATCTCGGGCCAACTTGCCTCTCGATCAACTTGCTCGCTTCCTAAATTTTGTACTACCTTAGGTACAAGGCCATTATTATCTACCTTCCCATTATTGTAACCCCAATGGTCGTAGCCCAGGGACATCCTTCTGGGTACTTTATCTTCATCATAGTAAGAAAACTGGAATGGTGGTATAACGTTAAGTCCGTTACAGCTTGATTCCTGCACCGAAAGCAACTTCAATCGCTTGTCATCAAATAAATCCAACGTATACTCCTGCCCCATAAACAACACCGTTGGAAGGGGCATCGAAGGACTCTGAAAATAATCGTAACTAAATTGAAATCTTTTGCACGCAGCACTATTCGTGGAGTTGATATCAATGGTTCCCAAACGTCTAGCAACCGTATTTAAAGAAGGCTGAAAATTTGCAAAGGAAGTGGCCAAATCTTCCCGAACACTTCCCGGCACGAATTCAACGGTGACATTCGAAGATGAAATTCGACGTAGTCTAACGCCATTGATAATCACCTTCATTGCATTTAGCTTCCCGTCACAATCGGGTATACATGGAGAAGCTACAGAGGTATAGTAACCATAGTCTTCTGCTTCATATTCGAGGTCTATGAAAAATCTGCCGTCCGCAGACTCTATTTTATACAAAAACCAGCTTGAGTAGAACTGGGAAAAAAGAACCCTGTTCGGGTCAAAGACATCCGTATCACTGCGTTCTACAGGATCCACATCCCCTGCTTGAGGTGTTTCCCCAAAGTAATACTTAGTCCCGTCAGGAAGTATGATGGTAAAGCCCATCAATACCATATATTTCCTCGTTGGATGCAATTGAGGCACTATCTTAAAGTCTGTTTCAGGAAGACCAATGGCTTCGCCTGCCTCATTAAAATAAAACTCACCTGTATTGCCAGCGAAGTTGTAAAAGAAAAGATCGGGTTGCCCGTCTTTCTGCCCATTGCCAAAGGCTCTAAAGTCAGGATATGGTTGACCATCATTTGTATTCGAGGTGGTAGAGAACATTTGATCAAATCCTTGATCTTTGAGATAAGAACCCAGATTCATGATCCCTCCGTCATTTAGGCTCCCTGTCTGATCGTCTGCATTGCCTCTTATAGTCCTGGTAATCATCCCACCTGCGTTTAGTGTCCAACCAGCACCTACCCAACTTGCCAAGTCCTTTACTTTTAGTCCATTCGAATGATAACTTAATGAGACGGGTAACCTTAGGGGGCCTTCTTTCACGTCTTGTATGGGAATGGATATCTGCGGAATTCCGGTATGAAAACTCACTGGAAAGTCTATGTACTTTCCTAATGCTGCAGCGTTTGGCGAATTGATACTGACTGAAGGAAGATCGTCTGGTTCTTGCGCCTCCGTCTGCGTTAGAAACAAGAAGAGTAGAATAACCAAGGAGGAGAGCTTAAGTACAAAAGCGATCTTTTCAAGCTTAATGGTTTTATTAATTTTAAGCATAAGAAGTTGATTAGTAGAATTTCCTTTAAACTTGCTTCTTTATGACTCATCTAGCTGAATTGTTACCCTACCTAGTCTAAGAATTTGCGCAGTCCTCAAAAACACGAGAAGCTGAAAACACTTCTGCAAGACAATCAATATTTGGAAGCACTTCAAAAACGAGTATATCCTAAGCTTAAAAAACTCGTTCTATCAAATTCTGGGAGTTCCTCAGATGCCAAGGATTTGTTTCAGGATTGCATGGTTGTTCTTTTCCGAAAGGCACATGAAAAGAATTTTGTATTAACCTCCTCAGTAGATACGTTCATTTATGCAATAGCCAAACGTATGTGGCTGCACAAATTAAGAAAACGTAAACCAAGTGAGTCTTTGGAAGTTCTAATGATAGGTGATGAAGGTAACAAGGTTGACGAATTGGTCATCAATGAGGAGCGTAACAAACTCTATCTTCGGCATTTTAATCAGTTATCTGCCGGCTGCAAGGACTTATTACAGCTCTTTTTCAAAGGACTGAACATGAAAGAGATAACCAAAATACTAGAGTTGTCTAGCGTGGGGTATGCACGGAAGAAAAAACATGGATGCCAAGAAAAGCTACTAACTGCCATTAAAGCAGATCCTATTTATAAAGAGTTATTGTTTTGAGCAATTCAAAAGACCTATTGGAGGAGTATTTCAATCCTGACACTTTAGTGGAAAGAAAGAGGGAGATTGAACGAATAATTCAAGATGCCAAAGATGAAGACGCATCCATCCTAATAGACCTGAAGTCTTCTTTGGACCTGAGTGAGGAAATCGAAATCTTTCGAGGCCAGCTACATAAGCTCGAAGAAAAAAAACCGTTTGTCAATTACTATAGTGTAGCTGCCAGTGTCACCCTTATAGCAATATGCTGTATTACAATCTTTTTATTTCTCAATGATTCAGCCTCCCCAAATGCGGTGTTTGAGGAGTACTACCGGCCATATGATGGGTATGTTATTACCCGAGCATTAACTAAGGATGCGCATTCTGAGGGCATAACTGCTTACGAAACTGGTGACTATGCTACTGCCCTAAAACACTTTCTAAACGCTAAATCGGATAGTCTACGGATCTCGGAACGAAATCTATTGATAAGTAGCTGCTATCTAAGTCTTGATGAACCTGCTTCCGCCTTGAGATATCTATCTAAAATAAGGTCACAGCAAATCATGATCCAGTACAATAAAGACTGGTACTTGGCATTAGCCTATCTGAATTCTGGTCGAGTGACGGAAAGTGGTAAACTATTTATGGATATTGGACAATCCAATAGTCCATTTGCACTAAAAGCAAAGGAAATTTTGAAAAAGCACATTTTCGCCCCTTAGGAAGAAGATGTCAATGAAGAAGCGCTAGTAAACCAGTGAAAACATCAATTAATACATGTTAGTGAAAAAAAGAAAATGCATGCGAATCTTGATTATCCTATTGCTGTGCCTAAATGTAAAAACTCTAGTATCTCAACCCAATGATGCCAAAGCGGTGGTACAACTACTGGATCGTGCTGACTCCTTGTTTAAGGAAGGAAGTTACGTCTTGGCAGAAAATTACTTTCAAAATGCGGCAAATCTGGCTCAAGAGGCTCAGTTATATGGTCTTCAAGCAAATGCACTTAATGGTATTGCGCAAATGCAATGGCGAATGTATCGATTAGATGAAGCCAGAGAAACCAGTATTCAAGCGTTAGCTATCTACGCTGACTACACAAAATCTGACTCTATGAGTATCATGAACAAGGCTATGTCTCACAATAGCCTAGGAATCATACATGGCATGCGAAGCGAGTTCAGTGAGGCGATTAAAGAATTCAATCTTGTCATAAAAATTGGTAAAGAAGACCTTACAAAAACAAAACGACTATTGGGTATCGCACATCATAATATAGGTAGACTTTACACAAAGTTTGGAAATGCTGATTCAGCGATTTACCACTATGAAAATTCTGTAAAGTATAAGGAAACTAACACACCTGGCGATCTAATGAACCTGGCAGAGACGTATTATGCTATTGGCTTTCTGTATACGGAAGAAGGATTCTACGAAAAAGCGATTTACTATTCCAAAAAGGCTTTGACAATGCGTAATGAAGTGCTTGGGAATCAGCATCCTAGTGTAGCCAATGATTACAATCAGATTGCAATCAACTACTTCGCTTTGGGACAGTATGGACTGGCAAGTAGTTACACCATAGAGGCCATCAAAATTGTGGAGAACAAGCCAAGCATGGAGCTCCATTTACTAAATTTCTATGGGATGTATGTCGATATACTGATTGTCCAAAAAGACTATGAGGAGGCGTTGGATTATTTGAAGAGAACTCTCAAAATGAGAAAGAAGTCCAATGCTTCTGAACCGATAGACCTCAGCTTTGTATACGACAATTTTGCATTGGTTTACTTGGCGATGGCTAGGTTTGACCTAGCGGAACAGTCTGTTTTAAAAGGACTTGAAATTAAGAAGAACTCTCCCATCCAAAGAAGTATCTATTTTTCTGACTCGTATACTCTTCTCGCTAAAATCCATTTTGAAAAAGGCGACCACAAAAAAGCAGCGTTTTTTGTTGAAAAAAGCATTCAGGAACTTACAGGATCTTCAAATGATAAAAGCTCTTATCTGAGTTCAGCATACAATTTGAAAGCAAAATTTCTGATTGAACTAGGTGAACCTCGTAATGCAATAAAAGTCTTGGATCTTGCAATCAAAAGTAATTGCCCGAGTTGCACAACAGAACTTCCCGAAAATTATCAGACAGACTTCATGGATCATCTAACGCTTCTTACGTCACTTTCCCTCAAATCTAAAGCTCAGAGCATGCTATTTGAGGAAGATAGCAAAGTCCTCTACCTCGAACAGGCTCTAACAACCTATGCCAACACAGATGAGTTGATTGACAAAATGAGGAAGACCAATTTGAGATACGAAGATAAAGTAGCCTATGCGATTGAATCAAAAGAAGTGTACGGGAATGCTATAAAGGCATGTCTGAAGTTAACTCAGGCTTCCAACGACATAAAATATAGAGAAATGGCATTTTATTATGCTGAAAAGGCTAAAAGTTCTGCGCTCTCAGATAACATAAAGGCCCTTTCCGCCAAAGACTACAGTAACTTACCAGACAGTGTACTAAATCTTGAAAACAAACTGAAAATAGATCTTGCCCGAATTCAATCAAAGATTAACGAACGTATTCCTGAAAAAAATCACAAAGGTCAAACAAACACAGATCTGCTAAAAAGTCAACAATTTAAAGTGGAGTTAAGATTAGATTCTCTCTACGATTACCTAGATCAGCATCATACAGACTACTATGATTTAAAGTATAACACCGACGTTGTTTCAGCGGCTGATGTGAAGGGAATACTTGATGAGCAAGAGGCTTTATTATCCTATATGGCTTTTGATAGCGTTTTGTACATTTTTTGCATCACGAAAAATGAAGACCTTAAAGTCTTTGCGTTGGAGAATTATCCGAAAATCCTTAAAACAGGCAAATCATTTATGTCTCAGTTTTATGAGTTTAACTCAGGCGATCGAAAAATAGATGATTTTCAAAGAGAGGGGTTTATGCTCTATCAAAATTTGCTCGACAAGCCGCTTTCATACATAGGCAACAAAATAAAAAAGCTTACAATTATACCAACTCCGGAATTATCACTAATTCCTTTTGAATTGCTATCTAGTGAAACCGCAGAGGGCTCTGCCTTCAATGAAGTTAGCTTTGTTATAAATGATTATACAATCAATTACGGATACTCCAGCACAATTCAGTTTAGCAATAAATCTAAAAAAAGTAAGGATGGGCCCGCCAATATGTTGGCCTTAGCTCCTGATTATTCAGATACTAAGCACCTTTCACAGGTATCCAGGCAATTTCAGACTGAGTTGGAACCGCTCAATTGGACACGTTCTGAGCTGCAGTCTATTGAAGAGTATTTCGATAACGTTACCGTCCTGGAAAACACTCAGGCCCTTGAGAGATCATTTAAAGCAAAAGCTACTGAGTACGATATTCTACACCTTGCAATGCATGCCTTTGTTGATCCTGTAGAATCAATGAACTCTCGCCTTATTTTTATGCCTAGTCCCGACTCACTTGAAGACGGATTTCTGCATACGTATGAACTTTTCAACATGCAACTCAATTCTGATATGGCCATATTAAGTGCCTGCCAAACGGGCTATGGTAAAGTCGACAGTGGTGAGGGAGTCATAAGCCTTGCTAGAGGCTTTGCCTATGCGGGTGTTCCTTCGGTTGTTATGAGCCACTGGAAAGTAGACGACAAATCAACGGGTGAACTTATGCAGCGTTTTTACAAGTACCTTTCAGAGGGGCAACAGAAAAGTCAGGCATTGCGCAATGCCAAACTCGATTTCTTAAGTGCTGCAAGCCCAAATAAGCGCCATCCTTATTATTGGGGTGCATTCATAACCATTGGAGATGATACTCCGATAGTTAGAGCTACTCGCATTCCAGACTGGGTATTTGCTGTGCTAGTTATCGTGGTCCTGATTTTTACTTTGAGAATGAGAAATAGAATAAAGTCTTGATCTTGAAGACTTTAGGTTCAAGTAAGACTAAGCAAAAACCAAAATAACATCATTTCCTAGTTATTGTTCACCCGCATCATAAGGGTAGTCAAGTAAAACGGAAGAAACAAAATGGGAGACAAACTTTCGAATGTCTCCCACGGAGTACCTCGGATGGGACTTGAACCCATACGACCGCAATGGTCACAGGATTTTAAG
>CAZQJU010000088.1:0-15219 GCA_964593185.1 uncultured Roseivirgaceae bacterium | reverse complement strand
ATGGTGTTCCTGTTCAACAAGGAACACCATGACTGATGAGAGGCAAGTAAACCTATCTAACAGATCAACTTATGAAGTCAATGAATCCATGTACGACAAAGATGCGTTTGTGGGTAGTTTTAAGCCTACCGTCTCAATACTGGGTACTTTCCATTTTACGAATTATGTTGAGCACGATTACGAGGATGGCTTCTTAGTCGATGGCCTATCGAACATGCGGCAAGAAGAGTTAGAGGAACTAATTGATAAGTTAGCTTCCTTTCAGCCGAGCAAAATTTTGATTGAAAGGAACCGAAAAAATCGCGACAGTGCAATCAACAGACACTATCATGCCTTCAAGTCAATGGATTCTGTAGTCCAGATCAACGATGAAGTGTATTTGATTGCATTCCCTCTCGCAAAAAAAATGGGCCATGATAGGGTGTTCTCATCGGATGCGGAAGCAGACTGGTTTGGTGCCGAGCTCGATTGGGAAACATTTGATGAACGTCAATACTTGAAAGGGCTCGGCCAACTCACTAAGTCTGAACGATACCACTATGAGGAAGTCTACAAGAAGGAAGATTCGTTGAAGTCAGCTTTATCCTTATTGGACTATTATCGTATCATCAACGCTCCAGACGCACAACTGTACAACCATCAAATCTACTTGACCGAAACAGTTCTCACCGGCGCCGGTGATAATTACATCGGGGCGGATGCAGTGGCAAGATGGTACAGGCGCAATCTTCGAATTTTCTCCAACGTGTTGGATCTGGTATCCTTTGAGAAAGAGGAACGAATCCTGCTGATTTACGGGGCATCACACACCTGGACACTTAAACAGTTTTTTGAGGACTCTCCTGACTTCAACTACGTGGAGATAAATCAATTTTTAAATTGATGTGGAGTCTCTGGTTAATACCTAAAAGCCTTCTAGCTAAAGGCTAGAAGGCCGAGGCATAGTCCTGTGGAAACCTGCAAATGTGCTAAAAACGATAAAAGCACCATTTGCAATAAGGGATTTCACATTAGTGCGATTTCCAGAAAAGATCTCCCAGAACGATACATCAAAACTGAATCAACTAGCTTTTTAAGGTGTCAATTCCGCTACAGGTAAAGCACAAAGCCAATATTAAAGCCCAGATTTGTAAAATCAGAACTGTCCTCGCTCGTATTAAATAAGTAGCTGATTGACGGTTCAATGGCTATGATTTCGGAAACCCATAGCGCATAACCAGCTCCAAAGCCAAAACTGGTGGAAGAAAAGCTACCAGTGCTCGCACCGGATTCTGTTCTAGAAGTGTTGTAACCAAAACCCGTACTTACAAAAAGTGATTGGGTAGCGTAGTATCGTAGTGCCGGACCGATCCTGAAGTTTGTTGATGAAAAACTTCCTTGCTTTGTGCTTACAAAACCCACCGTGAGCAAGACGGCAAGGTCATCAACAAGAAAGTATCCAGTATTTCCACCTAGACTAAAAGTGCTGCTGTTATCCTCCTGACCATCGACATTTAGTGTTGAAAATGACAGGTTGGTAGAAGCGCCAATCAGAAAATTCCCTTTTTCTGTTTGCGTAAATGCATTGAAGAAAAATGAATTTACAATAATGATCACTAATGCTTTTTTCATAGTCTTTCTTTTTGGGTTGTTTATATTCTGAAGAAAGTACCATCCCAGAAATAATTTGATCCTACTTCTAAATGGGATGTTGTTACAATAATCATAACTGTGATCTAAAATTCTTGGGCACGATCTTGATAATGCGGAGAAGGACTAGTGGTTAGCTTTATTGCATCAGTCTTTCAGCCTAATAAGGCTAAAAATCATCTGAGAAAGGTACTGCACCTTAATTTTTGAAGATTCCGACCTTTATTAGATCTCCATTTTTATCCTTGGCATGAAGATGCTCTCGGTTCCATGATGTTCCAAAATTTTCTTGTAGACGAATGTTAGCTTCTCGTGTCACATTTTCCAATGGTATTTCGGGCGCTTGATTTGGCAAAACCGATCCCTCCTCTCGTGACCAGTACCCTACAAAGCCCTTATTATTGGAAATAGTAGTATTCTTTATCGGGGATGAGTAAACCGGGTTTTTTGTTCTGGATGACACGATTATGTTCTCATTCTCTATCAAGATATTGTTCTGAAACTCAAACTCAACATCCTTTGGTGTCCACCAAAACGCACTTTCATACGCTTTGCTAATTATTGAATTTGTCACCCTAAATCCTCTCACATTGTCAAACAATAACACAGCATTTCTGCATTCATAAAAAACGCAGTGGTCGATGACGTTCTTTGGACCATGAGCCCAGATTCCACCTTGTATAATGCTTGTTTCTTTATCACCGATAAACATACACTGCGTTACCTCAAGGTCCGCTAATGTACTATCCTCTTTTACGATTGGGTAATAGTAGCTGACTGACTGGTTTACGTTTCCCAAAAACTTAATGCCTCTAATCGTCACCTTTTCAGAGGCGACTAAGAAGCCAACAGAATGACTAAAAAGTGTCTCTGAATTGTTTTCTGACATTGAAGTAATGAGGGGCATTTTTTCAGGAGACCAGTTCTTATCGTCGGGATTAACATATGCTTCTATTGTAAACCTTGAGGTATCTGCAAAGCGTCTAACCGGGTTGACAACAAGCTTATCCTCCAAGACGTATGTTCCTGGCATTACCTTTACCGTAACACTGCCTTGGCCTGTCAGCTGGTTGGCTAGCTCAAGGGCTTTGTTCAACGATTTAAGCGGATGCGACGCTGAACCATCGTTGGTGTCTCTGCCATTTTTTTTATCAACAAAGTAGACTTGGCCTCTACCGCTCAGCAAAACCGTGAAAGAAATAAGTGCGAATAAGAGTGCTGCTTTCATTTGAAATCTAGGTTTACCTTTTAGAAAGACCTAAGTAAGTACTGCGATCCGGCTTTTCTTAGTCCTAAACCGCCTAATGATGATCTAATACATCCTTGATTTGGAATCAAGTATCGCTGAGGGATCAAACCGATAAGATCCTTTCCAATCGCAGTACTTGCTGAAGGTGAGGCCTTTCGACCCAAATCACGGAGACTACTGAAACCTTCCGACTATTTCATCCCCAGTATTGCCAAGGGCAATTCTCATCAAGTTAGTCACCAAACCCCTGTTTTCGCCATTAGAGGCCAAGACAATGGCTCTGTTACTTTTTGGCAGTATACACATCATCGCACTCACACCAGAATCACCACCTGCACTGAAGAGCGCATATTCACCGTTCGGCAAGCCATCAAAACGCACCCACCCATAAGAGAACTGAATCCCTGCACGAGCTTCGACTTGTGGTGCGAAATACCTAGCATACCCTGCATCTTGCGCACGTAAGAGTACGTGCTTACAAAACCGAATGAGGTCTTCTGCGGTGGTGTTTAAATCATCAGCCGCACTTGGGCCATCTTTGGTGATTTCGTATGGTTCTTGGGGGTTTTTGAATTCACCTGCATACCGTGTAACTGGTATCTCCTCTGACCATCCCAGGTAAGAATCTTCCATCCCCATTGGGCTGAAAACATACACTTCTACCAATTCTTCAAAACTTTTCTTAAATTTTTTCTCCAACGCTTTGCGCAGATACTCATACCCCTCCCCTGAATAGGTAACTTTCGTGCCTGGATCAGAATTAAACCTTAACTTCTTTTCTTCATTCATCCATCTCCAATTGTCAAACCCTGTTTGATGGCTTAAAATAATGTGAGGCGTTAGTAGTTTAACCCTTTCATCACCAGCCAGGTCAGGATCTATCCAGTACGCATCAAGCCTTTCATCCAATTTAAGCTGCCCGTGCTCGATCAAGCTCATGGCTAGATACGCTGTCACCGATTTTGTCAGAGAAGCTGTATTGAAAATTGAATTGACTGATGTAGGCTGATCATTAAGTATTTTTCCCGAACTAAGGATTTGATTAATTGTACCCTCTTCTATGGTTGCGATTGCCACACCAGGTACGCCCATCTTGTCCAACATCGATTGAATTGAATCCCTTGGCGGTACGTTTACCCTTGTTTGACCTTCTACGAGCATGATTGTCGTGCTCAACATTGTTACTAAAAAAAGTTTTTTCATTTTGTTACTTGTTTTTAGTGTAGACAATTTCAAGGATGGCATTGGTTAACCCAAATCAACGGAGCGCTAGTCGTTTTCAGTTAAATGAAATTCTTCCCAACTCCTACAGCTCGATGTCCAGTCTTGATAGCTCATTTGCCTTAAGGTCGATCACCACTGATCCATTCTTCATCATTCCACTTCCAGCTACTTGCCATTCAATAGCAAGAGAAGGTGAGACCTCAAAAGGGTATCTGAATAAAAACGAAGTATCCCTTTCAACCGGTGTATGTTTGAATACCGTAGCAGAACATCCATTCTTTTTCGGAAAAACATCAACGCAGTTATTCATGAACATGGTGAATGCCTCCTCTCCACCCTTTACGTTGATCCCTATCTCAACCAATGCCGCCACAGCGATCGTAACATCTAACTGGTTTTTTAACTCCAAGGGATAGGAAATCGCAGCATCATCACTTATTGCCAAAAAATAACCAGATTCACTATCCATTGGCTGTAGGGTGTAGCCATAACTTTCTAAATCCTCGTCACTACCTAACTCAAAAAAATAGTTACCCTTTGCGTCCGTTTGAAATTGCTTCGTGATTCTCACCGTGTCGGCACAGTTCAAAACACAGTTCTGGAATACCTCAAGTTGCATCGTCTGTTTTCGTTGTATTTTCGATCCAGACAATTCGAGGACACTTCCCGAAAACTCATACACATGGTTTGCTGTGTTCTCCCCGAGCCTTACTTGATCTTCAATTGTATCTTGATCGCACCCTAGGAACATGAGAAAACCAAGTACCATCAGTGCGGTTTTCGTCACTAAAAACACCGGATGGCTTCGGTACCCTGAAAGGGAAAACAACCATAACTGCCTGAAGTATTGATTTATCTGCGAGATCATGCCAAGTGATTAAAAAGTTTTTTCAAAAGAAAATTGTTGTTAGTGAAGGGTAGAATCCAATCCAATAAAACGTTAGTCCAGTTCAGTCCTTGTTCTGTGAAGGGCCTACTTATCGAGAGAAATAATACATGTTTCGTATCGTGTAACCCTCCGACTTTCCATCATTGAATTCCTTCATTAGCGTAAGAACACGTTCCCCAATCTGGTACGTATACCTGAGTGTCGCATTTAGACCTGCATCCATTCCATCTTCGATCGCAACAATCTTTACCAGGCCATCCTTATTTTCAATACTGGAAATAGCTCTCCCCTCAATCTTACCTGCTTGTAAGTCGAGTTTAAACTCTTGACTAGAATTCATGTGCGGTTCCTCGGAATACAGGTACTCAATTATGCTACTCTCGCCGTCAACGACATTTAGCTTCAATGCTGCAGGTATGGTGACTATTCGATCAGACTGATAGTCAAGGTATTTTAACACACCTTCCCACCTTGAAGAGTGCATCAAGCGTAGAATGTAGTCGTTGGAAAGGCTGTTTCCATTTTTTATCAACTCATCAACAAGATCCAAATGGGGATCCTCGCCCTTTCTGATACTCTTCTGCGAGTACTTTGCAATAAAATCTGGTTTAACTCCCTGATCTTTTTTATCTGATCCTCCAGAGAAGAACTTAAGTGGTATATCTATTTCTGCCCCAGAATAGGGTAGGTAAAAGAAAATATACTCACCTCCGTTAATACCTTGTGCATTGCCTCCCGTCTCAGTTCCAACGAAGTAGACGTTACTTAGCTTTTTCGCCCTTTTCAAGAGTGTGAATGTTGCGGAGACATTTGAGGGACCTCCCAGGAAATAGACCGTTCCGTCAAAAGTCTCCTCCTTTGGCTTAATTGGGTTACATTCAAAGCTCTCTTCAAGCTCATAAAACTCCGCGTTGAAAATCTTAAATTGACCTTCTTCTAAACCTTCAAAAATCCATTTCGCCCAAGTTTCTGCGTTGGCCTTGAATTTAGCATCTGCCTTAAGGGTTCTGGAAAACACTCGCCTGTCACATTCTATTGGGGATTTTGATAGGTAAGAAGCAAGCTCGTCTCCAATTTCTCCGAGTCCACCACTATTACCTCTGAGGTCTATGATTAGATTCTCTGCGTTTAAGGAATCAATTTTTCTAAAGGCATCCTTAAGCCATTGCCGATAATCGAAATCTTTCCATTTCCATGTTGCAAATGTTCCCAATTTCATAATGGCTTTATTCGCTTCAAATCTCAGTGACCACTCCTCGGAATTAACCCCTTTGTATCTTGAGGCACGAACTTGCTTGGCCAGAGTAGTTATCTCATAGCTATTTCTCTCACCATCGAAAGCCTCTATTTCGACACGAAGGCTCCCTTCCATTCTAAAAAACAGATAGAAGTACAGGTCGTAAGCTTCCCACCTATCAATTGCAAATTCGTTCAGCGATAAATACTCGCTCACAGAACTGGTATTGCTGCCATCAACTTTCGCAATACGCTCAAGCGAATCTAGGATTTGACTGACTTCGTAATCATTGATGCTTAGCAGCTTATCTCCCTTTTTAATGGTAGGAACTTCACTCAGGTTCTCGGTAATGATAAATTCCCCTTCCACCAGTGTAAATCCAAGTGGAAAATATACTTCTCCTCCAAACAGTCGATTTCGAATTGATTTCTTCATGTTCCACGGATTCAAATAGGTATGTCCACACCGGAGCTTTTTTATGGTCTTTGCCAACTTGATCATCCATTCACCTTCATCAAGATCTCTTGTTACCGACCTTCTTAACTCAGTAAACAGCTGCTCCACATCTGATCTCGAATTGTACCGGTAGATACCAGGGTGAACTTCCGACAGCACTTCTTCGATGACATCAATATCCATTAGCAAACTATCCCTGCTGAGTATTCTAGGTTGAGCTGAACATAGGAGTGAGGAAATGGTAAATAGGGTGAGTAGAAACTTTTTCATAGATAAAACAAGTAGACTGAGGCTTTCAATGATGTGAACCGGTTAGAACTAATGCAGAGGGTCCGCCATCATTGGGCACCTACTAAATGATTTTTAGCTTGTGTATTTCTCAAGTCTAAGTACCTGATAATATTTCACGTAGGTTGATCCAAAAAACCAAATAAATAGTCCTAATCAGCGCTTTATGGATATAAGCACAATTAGATTGGAGTCAGTATAGGCTTAGCTTAGCTATAGTCCCTTGGGGGATTGAAGTAAACGGGGATCTTCCTATTGTCATTAGAGAAACCAATGCAAAAAGAAGTTCAATACATGCAGCTTTCTTTTCATCATTGGTAATCTGCGCTAGTCAAACGATGGGGTAGCAGTATCACTTCTACCGGTTATCAGTGCTCTTTGAAGAACCCTGTCCAAATATTCCCCATTGCCGTTGTTGGTTAGCAAAACGTATCCATACCTCTGTTCTTGATTAAGACATAACCTTGACTCAAAATCCCAATTACTACCATCATGATGGTAAAACCTTCCTTGTGGAGTGTCTTCAACCTCAAAACCTAGTGACCAATACTGCTTATCACCACCATAATTAATAACCCACGGTTCGATTTCCACATGCGGTTTAAGCATTTCGTCATATTGACTTTCTGTCAAACCTATCTTATTCAAAATTCCGGTTGCAAACTTTGTAAGGTCTTGCGCAGTTGAATACAGGCCACCGGAAACCCAGGGTTTGTGATGTACCTCCCAGAACATTGGAAATTGCTCTAAGTGTCCAACAGCTATTTCCGATGCGAACCCTGCATCTGCTGTGTAGGAGCTTTGATTCATGCCAAAAACCTCAAATACCTCTGCTTGAATCACATCTTGGATGCTTTTCCCAGAGATTTTTTCCATTACCCTCATTAGGTATTCATATGCTTCACCAGAGTAGAATTCACCACTTCCGGGATCTCCGATGAACACACCCCTTTCATTGTTTTCCCAGTCTCTGGGCCTATCCCAAAGCCAGTTGGGTAAACCTGTTTGATGAGACAAGACCAATCGTGCTGTAAGTGCTTTATGTCGAGGATCATGAGCTATACTTTCAAACGGAGCGTACCGGTAGAGCGGTTTGTCTAAGTCAATAATTCCTTTGACTGCTAGTCTGTGAACAGCAAAAGCAAATATTGGCTTAGACACTGATGCAATCTCGAATCGCGTTTGACTTGAAACTGATGTACCCGCAGCTCGGTTAGCCGTTCCGAGATGTTGGTTGTAAATAAGTATACCATCCTTAATCACACTGAGGCTGACCCCAGGAATTTGATAGAAGCTCTTGAATGTTTTGAGAACTGCATCCAGCTGATCCGCATCAAAATAACCATCCATGCTTAGCATTCCTTTCGAGGGAATAAGAAAATCCGGCTTCTCAAAGGCCCCAATCTCCAAATTTACCACATTGCTAGTCTCTGCTTCTACCGTCACTTCAGCTGATGAAGCTTCGTCAATTCGCTCTATATCCCATTCACCCTTCCTAACAGCTGTTTTTTGCATGGACATAATCAAGTACTTGCCTTCAGGAAGGTCTTTAGTGAATCGACCTAAGGAATCAACTACAGCGCTAGTCCAAAACCGCTTATTTTCAACCGACTGGATGAGGACTTTCGAGGGCAACTTCCTGTCTGAATCCCTATCGACCCAACGAATAGATCCTTCAACACGCCCATGAGGAGCTCTCTCTTCGAGTAGTACAATATCACCTAGTCTAAACGGAAGTCTGTCTTTATAACCTCCTGGCCCCCATTCATAATAGTCAACCTCACCGTCCTTATCATCCGCATCGTGAACATAGTGATCCATTCCAAAGCTAGAGAAAGGTTTAAGGCTCACAGGAGCTTTGACCTTCCATTCATAGGTTGTTTGATGCCCGGTTCGCTTGATTGCAACGTCAAAATCCTGCTTACCAAAGACTTCGTGAAACGGATCCCAACCATTGGGTGCGTGAAGGAGATCTCCCTCACTTTGATTTCCAAATAGGACCATCACTCCTGATCCTCCGTCCATACTGTGATCAAAGTCTAAGAAAAGAAGGTGTCGATCTTCTCTTCGGTCCCAGTCTGTTCCTTTGGACTTGTCTATAATGTGAATGTCATCCGTGACCTGCATTGCTATGTAGAGTAGGTTATCAATGGAGTCATAACAGGTCTTAAAGAATGCTTCAAAATCATCTACAACGTGATTTCCTACCGGATACAGGGTTGCATCCGGCCAATCGTCTAAATCTCCATCAATTTTGATAGCATTATTGATTGGATAAGAATAGGACGTATTTCCATTATGTGAAAAAGCAAAAAAGTAAAAAGAGATTGATAGAATTGTAAGCGTAAGTTTTGTCATGATTGAAAGTTTGGACTAACACGTATTGTGTGTCATAGCCATTCCAACTGACTTGAGCGGAAAGATCTATGAACCACGTAGTAATAAACTTTCTCTCAACGTTTTCAGATTAGTCAAAAACCTCCACTTACTAGCTTAATTCCACATTTCCAACCAACCGTAAAATGGAATCATGCCTTATTGCTGGTACCTGCATTCCTTAACTTAAGCGTGGCTTCCTGATACTTCTGTGGGGTAAGTCCGAAAATAGACTTGAATGTCCTGGTGAAATAAGAATGATTGCTATACCCAATTTGTATTACTACACTAGAAATTTGTTCTCCAGCTTCAATTAGAGATTTAGCATACCATATTTTTCTATTTATATGATAGTCAGATGGACTGGAGCCGATAACCGACTTAAATAATGTCCTAAATTTCGACTCACTCATTGCTGCAAGATCCAACATTTCATTCATTAAGATCTTTTTGCCTGGATTCATGTCAATATGCGTTTTGACTTTCTCAATAGCCTTAAGATCCTGCATGTTTACATTGGATCGTATGTCTTCTTCCAACGAAAAATCGTTGAAGTAAAGACTTAGTATCTTGTACGCGCATCCCGTTAGGTATGCATGATTTATCGGTGGGTCCCCGTAAATAGCAGCGAATAAGTCATGTACTTCCCTCGCAAGTTGATAGCCAATTTCTCTAAAAAAGAAAAAGTCCTTGTCATCATCAAAGACAGCTTCAAGTTGTTTCTCGGTCACATGTATGTTTCCCAGAAGCCATCTTTTGTCAACGATAAATGAAACAAATTTTGATTCCGTACCAGGTATATATTCAGCCGAAGAAACATAGCCAGAAGAGGATAAATAAGAGCCTGTTATGAGCTGACTTTGTTGATTCGTATCCGCGAACAATTTCGCATAGGAATCAATATGGAAATCAACGATGACTAAGTCCTGTTGGGAAGAACCGTCACGCTTAACTGTCATTCGATCCTTGATATCAATTGAGACTCCGTACACTGACAGATAGGGGCTCAAAAGTTTTTCAAATAGCGTTCCTCTTACCGTATTTCCATTCAGCTTCAAAAAACTACCTTCCCTCTCATGAGGAACTTGCTGACCAATTTGTGTGAGAATCTCACTGGCATGAGCTATGGCATATGTTATTTGGAGTGGTTCCACTTTTTATCTTTCTCGACAGGAGATTAGACAGTTACCCTTACTAAATGTTGCATTACAGTACCAAACTCCGACACATCCTAGCTCAACCAAGGTAGTTGTGAGTAGCTAGCTAAAATTTGAAAGATGCTTTGATGCCAAAAAATGACACTAAGAGGCCATTGTGAGCTGAAAATTGATTTCAAAAAGGTCGGTGTAGCTTTTTCTGGTGTGATGTTAGTCCGATTCGGTTTAACTTATTAAAAGCAAGAAAATTCATAACATTGAGCAGACTTCCCCAAGCAACTATGGCTCTAGATAAGTCGAATGGGTGCCTGACTAAAGTTAGTCTTCGCCAAACACGGTCAGTAAGGTTGGCAAGTATTCCGCAAATGAATTGATACCAGGATTCTTCTCATATTGAAGAATTTTTTCCTCCAAAGCAGGAAGAAATACAAATCCAAGCGTATCGGTGTGGTACTTTCTGAGCCTTTCAGCCCATTGCGCATTTCCGCTTCGCTCAGCTAGACGAATCTCACCCAGCCTGACCAGATGTTCTGCAACACAATCAAACCAGTTGTCATAATTCTGCTTCAACATGATTTCTTTTAGGCTAGGTGTAAATGAGTCCTCGTAGTCATACACTAGGTTTTCATATTGCTCAATTCCCAATATTGGATTGACAAAAGCATGTCCAAATTCATGATAGGAGTTCCTGAGAATAAACGGCCTATTATCAAATCCAAAGTAGGTGTAGTCATTTGCTAGTGAATCTTTTTCTACTGGGAGCGACGCACTAATTACTTGGTAAATATGCAAACCGTTATCAGTATATACATATGGGCCAATTCCTCTCTGTCCATAGGCTCCTCCAGTTGGCATCTCAGGAGCAGGTATGATCGTGTAACTAAGTCTAGATCCTCTATAATACGACTCCATCTGTTCAACAAAATCATCAGGGGGCAAATTCTCAGAGACTTCCTTATTGGCTCCTAAATAAAAGCCTTCATTCTCCTGCAAGAATGTCCCCACATCTGCATCACGATAGAATTTAGCTAATAAGGAGATCCACTTCTCAATAACCGGAAGCCTATCTCTGTAAGGAGAATTTGCCAACGAGTACTTGAAGTTTGTACTTGGAAGTTCTTCTAGGTAGAGTAAAATTTCCGTTAGTTCATCGAAATAGAATAGCTCATTTATCAGCAGACTGTCGGAGAATACCACTGCTGGATGATTCCTAAAGGGCTCAAAATACTCTTGAGCTGCAACAACCATTGGTCGCGTTGGATAGTCGCCGTCCCAGACAAAGAGTTCTATCACATGAGACATGTGAATATTCGGATTTGAGGTAACAAGAACCCTCTTTTTTGCTTTTGCTATACCTTCCTGGTCTACACTTGTAGCGGTATTCACAGTGCACCCGGCTAGCACGGATAGTGCCAAGACGAGGTGTATTTTGAGGGAATGGATTGTATTAGTCATCTTGAGTATTGAGAATTGTTTACCAAGATTAAGCGGAGAACCCAACTTGTTCTAGTCCTTTACTTCTTTGCCTTAGTCGGTTTGCTCCTTTTTAAACATGGTCTTTCGTATTTCAACCGGAACTTTATGTATTGAATCACGTCGAAGCCTACTAATACATACAGATAAAACTGAAACGATAATGGATGGCAAAGCAGACTAGATATAGAAGGAATGAGTTCATTCTGTTAATACCGCGGTAATTAGGCCTCCTACTGGTCTCTCAAGTTTTTCACAGGGTTGACGACTCCCGCCTTTACAGCCTGGTAACTAATCGTCCCCAACGAAAGGAAAATGACAGCAAATGCGGAACCTAGAAAAATATCCCAGCTTATCGTTGTTCGATATTCAAAATCTGCAAGCCATTGATCCATCACATAGTATGCAATAGGAGATGCCACCAGAATGGCGACAAAAATCAGCTTAAGGAAATGGGTTGTTAAAAGCTTAAAGATGTTTTTGAGCGACGCACCCAGTACCAATCGAATGCCAATTTCTTTGCTTCGTTGCTCTATCATAAAAGCTGACAAAGCGAACAAGCCCAAACACGCCACTAAAATGGCCAACAGTGCAAAAGCACTGAATACATTCCCCATTCGCTGAACGTCTTCATACATGCTTTTGAATTGCGCATCCAAAAAGGAGTATCGGATGGATTGATTAGGTGAAACCTCGGCCCATGTCGCTTCGATAGCCTCTAATGTCTCTGCTGTGCTACCTGCCTGAATCTTCACCAGCAGGTTGGATGTACTCTCACCAAGCACGAGACACAATGGCCCTACACCTGCCTTAAGAGACTCGAAATGGAAATCTTTTACGACGCCAATAATGGTCTTGGTACCTTTATGGTTACTGATTCGTTCTCCGATAGGATTCTCGAAACTCAATTGATCAGCCATTTGCTCGTTTATAATAATAGCCGCAGAGTCAGAAACTAAATCACGTTGAAAGTTCCTTCCCTCAACGAGGGTCATCCCAAGCGTTTCTACATAGTTTTCATCTACCTTCCATATCTGTGCATAAACAGTCGGATCGACTCCCTTTGTGTCTACTTTATCAAACCCATTCCCGTCTCTTGAGTAACCGGCTACCGGTATATACTCACTAGCTGAAACATGTTGCACGGCTGCTAAATCAGCTAATTTATTTTCAAACGTTGACAGCGAACTCGCCAATGTATTTGCACCTTCGATAATGACGACCTGCTCTTTGTCGAAGCCGAGTTCCTTTTGAAGAATAAAACTCATTTGCTTGTACACCACAATGGTGGAAACGATCAGAGATACAGAAACGGTAAACTGGAAAACGACTAAAGAACTTCGAACGCCCGTGGAGCCGCTTCCTTTGCTTAGTTCCCCTTTTAGTGTTTGAATAGGTCTAAAAGAAGACAGATACAGCGCAGGATAGCATCCAGACACAAGACTAACCACCAGGCATGTCAACAAAACTGAAATGAGAAACCACCATGTTGTAAAAGGAATAGTTAGCTGCTTACCAGAGAGCTCGTTAAAGTAAGGAAGCAGTAGCACCATTAGCACCAAGGCCAAGCCAAAGGCGAGTGCACCATACAACACCGATTCGGTAAGAAATTGTTTGATAAGATCCCATCTGGAGGAGCCCACTGTCTTTCTAAGTCCTACCTCCGATGCTCTATTGGCTGACTTAGCGGTAGATAAATTGATGAAATTGATTGCTGCAATGAGTAGGATGAAGCCTGCAACCGAACTAAACAGCCAGATCAATCGAATATCACCATGTTTTAATCCGTCATCAATCCTGCCATTGTACAAGTGAATGTCCGTGACCGGTTGAAGGCCAAAACCTGAGTTACCAGCAGATTCTTCGCCATCGCGATCACCAATGGCTCGCCACGCGGCTTTGTAGTAACGTTCGACAATTGACTGCATCTTATGCTCAAGTAATCCAACGTCTGCTGAGGGAGATACTTTGAGGTAAGTATCGTAATTTGTCACAATCCAGAAGTTCTGTTCTCCGGGCCAGAATTCTACACCTTCCAAGGTCATGAAGAAATCAAATTGAAAGTGAGAAGCTTTCTTGAGCTGAACCACGCCGGTTATGACGTATGTACGTTCCGGATCATTATTTAAAACAATGGTTTTACCAATGGGGTCTTCCTCAGGAAAGTACTTGTCTGCCTTTCTCTTGCTAATGACCACGCTCATCGGCTTAAGCAATGCTGAAAGTTTATTTCCGCTAATGAATTCAACTTCCAGTATGTCAAGTAGTTCCTGATCTACAAACACAAAGCCCTTTTCATGGTATATCCGATTCTGTTCGGACCTACGAAACTGGTTGGAACCTGCCCCAAAGGATGCCGTACTTAAGAACCTGCCAACTGATTCAACTTCCGGATATTCAGTTTTCAGCACCTTTGCCAGAGGGGCTGGGAAGGTGGTCCATTCATCCCTTTCCCCATTTTCAGTGTGTTTATTGATCACACGAAAGATTCGATCTTTATCCGAATAGTGCTGATCAAAGCTTAATTCATCTTTTACAAATAGCGCGATTAAAAGGCACGCTGCAATTCCCATTGCAAATCCACCTATTTTTATAATAGAGTACACGCGCCCTTTCTTTAGCTGCCTCCAGGCAATCTTGAGATCATTTTTAATCATGAGTGTTTTGAGTTTTTGATATGTCTTTCTCCTTTTAAGTAAGCCGGGGCGTAGAAGCTTCAGCGCGTTGACTATGTAAAGTCTTCTTGCCTTTTGTTTTGAGAATACGCTTACGTCATCGAAGTACCGCTCTTCCATGTCACCTAGAACTTCTTCCAGGAAGTTGTCCTCAACGAAGAAACTGATCATGGTCTCTACCCACCTTGGTGGTGCTTGCTCTTTTACGGTCCGCTTCATATCGGCTTCAGGTTAGGCATCCGCTGCCATAGCTGGTCTCTTACGGAACGCATCTCTTGTAGCACCTCATAAGCAAGGGCTGTAGCTTCATAAATACGTTTGCGTCTTCCTCCTCTTTCACTTGTGGCTTCGCCCCACTGAGACGTCAGAAATCCTTTTTCCTCCATTCGTTTAAGTGCGGTTTGGATTGCTCCGGTGCTGAGTCGCTCTTTCAGCAGTGATTCCAATTGACGCTGAATCTCATTTCCATAGGCATCTTCCTTTAGCACTATAACCGACATCAGGATGAGTTCCTGAAATTCCCCTAGCCTCGACTTTTTCATTATTGTATATGTTACTAATTGAAG
>CAZQJU010000087.1:0-15234 GCA_964593185.1 uncultured Roseivirgaceae bacterium | reverse complement strand
TTGAGTCCATTGGCTCATCGTTTAGTAGCCCTCAGCAAGCTATCAGGTATGTTCAAGAAAGCACAACCCTATCTGGCAGAATTTATCTATGGTGGTATTGACGGTAGTATCACCACATTTGCCGTGGTAGCAGGAGCCACTGGGGCAAGTCTTGATAGTTCGATCATTATCATCCTTGGGGTAGCGAATCTTATCGCCGATGGCTTCTCTATGTCTATTGGCAGTTACCTCTCATCCAGGTCTGAAAAACTTCAGTATGACAAATTCAAACAAAGGGAATATTGGGAAATAGAACATTTGACAGAATCGGAAGTGCAGGAGGTACGAGATATTTTCAAAGAAAAGGGCTTCGAGGGACAACTATTAGAGAAGGTGGTCAACAAAATCACGGAAAACAGGGATGAATGGGTTGATATCATGATGAAACATGAACTGAAAATGATCAAAGAAGAGCGAAATTCGATTTCCATTGGCTTGGCTACGTTCTTATCTTTCTTTGTGGCTGGGTCCATTCCATTGCTGGTGTATGTCGTGGACTATTTCATATCAAGCAGCAGCAACTTATTCCTCTACTCTTCTGTGCTCACAGGAGCCACCTTTGTAGTCATTGGCCTCCTAAAAGGCATCGTCACACAATCAAGTAAACTCAGAAGGATTACCGAAACCGTGCTGTTAGGTACTACAGCAGCCACGCTGGCCTACTACACAGGTGAGCTGTTGGATCGATTGATATGATGAAAAAGCACCTTATGATGCCTATTCAATCCTTTTATTCGCTTTGCGCGATTTCTTTGTTTTTCGCACTCAATACCAGCAAATCAATATTCTCAGCGTCCTTGTCAAGTTTATAGGTCCAAACCGGGATGCTGATATGGTTGATCGTATCCTCTGTGATACTTCCTGACCATAGGTGAGAAATACCTCTTCGCGCGTGTGTGGCCATGGCAATCATATTCGCCCTCGATTCTTCCGCGTATGCAAGGATGCCTTCCGTAGGCACAAGACTGGAGATGATGCAAAGTTCACAATCCGTAAACCCATAGGTGCGCATCAAGGCTTCAAATTCCTGCCTTACTACGGCTTCATTTTCGACATTGTGGGGTGTTCGAACCCAAACAAATTCCATTGAAGCAGACAAAAACTTCTGAAGCGAAGACAACTTCTTCATGAGTTCGTCCTGAATTTCCAGAATATCAATCGGGACTAGAATTTTTTTAATGGAAGCAATGGTAGTCCTTGAAGGGACGGCTATCACGGGACACTTTGTTTTGCGGACGATTCTCTCTGTATTTGATCCCACAAATCGCTCCTGAAGACCTGAAGCTCCCTGCGTTCCGACCACAATAAGGTCAATCTTTTCGGACCGCTCTACATCCTGAATGGCCTCCATCAGACTCAAGCTGGATATGATGGTCTGAATTTCAACATTCGGTCCAAGCTTCCGCTTGAATTCTTGTATCTTTTCTTCCATTGCCTCCTCCAACTCATCAATGAAAGGCTGGGCATTAAAAGGCACGCCGTACGAAAATTCGTTGAAGTAGTTGAAATAGGCACTATGAAGTAAGACCAGTTTAGCCCGGGAATCCTGTGCTATTTCCGTGGCCAACGCTGCTGCATGAATACTTACTTCTGAAAAATCTGTGGGTACCAATATCTTTTTCATGACGCGTTTATTTAATAATTGTTGATAACACTAACCTAGTTTATAGGCATTCTAACTTTCCCCTGAAAGTCCATCGGCAGTATCATCTACCTCTTACCTCTTTGCAATCAGGTAATAGATCAAATATGCATCACTCCCTACGGAATAAATATGACGACTGATGGATCATACATTGATTTACATCAGTTACATTCTTTGCACCAGCGAATAAAAAAAATGCTGCATCTACTTCTTTAACATTCCTGGCAAGCAAAGAATCAAAAGTTTTCTGCAGGGGATGTAATGATTTCAAATCAACTGCTACTAAGCAGGTATGGTCAACATCTGTAACGAAGTACAAAGTTGTGAGTGAATCGGAGAAGCTATTTGTACAGAACTTTCTCGTCGAGAATCAAGCAATTATCTACAAAATTTGTAGGGCCTACAGTAATTCAGGAGACGAACTTAACGACCTCACCCAAGAAGTAGCTTACCAATTATGGAAGAGTAAGGATCGATTTGAAAACAAGAGCAAGCTCTCCACCTGGGTATACCGTGTAACGCTGAATGTCTGCATGAGCTATGTCCGAACAACCAAGATCAAGACGGTTGAAATGAAAGACGATCTTGTTTCGAATGAAGCGGACAACCAAGATGATTTGGCGCTCCTTTACGAAGCCCTAAGACAGCTGACCGAAAATGACAAAGCAATAATACTTCTGTACCTGGAAGGCAGAAAGTACGAAGAAATCGCGGACATCGTGGGATTAAGCAGCGTCAATGTGGGTGTGCGAATCACTCGGATAAAAAAGAAACTCAA
This sequence comes from uncultured Roseivirgaceae bacterium, assembly GCA_964593185.1. Classification (GTDB taxonomy): domain Bacteria; phylum Bacteroidota; class Bacteroidia; order Cytophagales; family Cyclobacteriaceae; genus Ekhidna. The sequence goes on along the minus strand of CAZQJU010000087.1, from coordinate 12,772 downwards.
AGAAATCATCAACGGATTATGAAAATCGAAGAAACCTGGAACAGACAAAGTACCCGAGGTGTTGAAATAGAACACTCCGCTATCCGTCAAAAAAAATCTGTACATCTTGTTCACAAGATTCTAAACAGATTGAAGCTGGAAAGGACCACCACCTACTTTGCAGGTCCTATCCTACTCATTTTTACAATCTACCATGAAGAATATCTATTTAGCGGGATCGTTGGGCTATATGTCGGTGGGTTAATAGGCTATTATAATTACCTTATTGGACGGATAGAATCAGTACGTATTGAAGCGTCTGTGTTTACCTACCTAACCCATGCGCTCAGGACCTTAAAGCGTTTTCGAACCCACTATTTGCTCTTAGGAGTGGTGAGTTTTCTACTAGGCTTTGGATTGACTAGTGAAGTCTATCAATTTGAACTGCAACGATTCTATCAACCGATGTGGATTGTGATCACCGTGGCTGTTGTCATTGCAACGCCACTGGTTACCTTTTACATCCACTTTTATCCACATCTAAAAAAAATCAGGCGGATTGTAGTAGCCTTGGAAGGTGATGCTGTCTAGTTTATTAGGCTGTTTATGAAATTACTTTTCGGTATTCAGGTATTAAAACCAGTGAGCGGCTCAGAGAAATTCAGAATGTAATTTCTCTACTCAAGTTCGTTTATGAGTTCCTCCGTAAATTCAACCTCCAAACTAGAGACAGACGACACGGAGAAAAAGCCAAGCACCGTGAAGTCAGGGTTGTTTTCTACGGCAATGTTAGTAGGCAGATTTGCTAAGGGGACCGCAAATAGCTCTGCAAAACCTCCCGGTCGGTTGGTCTGTATTTCCAGTTCAGTAAAGTAGTCAAATGTTTCTTGTGAAATGGAGTGGATTTCAACCTTAACCCGATCACCAAGCTCATAGGACTCATCTTCTCCCAGTGGGTTGATTCCAACCCTTATCGGAAAGATGAATTCCTGACCGTCGATTTGCCCGCCTGGGCTAAGGCCTGCATCAAATGCAATGTTTAACTCCGAGGGTTGGTCCAGAAATTCATCATTCCAAAATGTCTTTATCCAATAAGCATCGCCGATTCCGACTGGATCTCTTCCAGATATTCTGCCTTCGTAAAAGACTTCATCACTAAATGGCTCCGTCTCCTCAAAGAAAAGGATGCTATCCACAGGTGTGGTTCTTCCCATTTCGGTGGTCGAAACAAATGTATTCCCTTCAAACTGTACCGATAACGAATATTCAACGCTGTCGCTTCCTATGCTAGGTCTTTCGGCGGTTGATTCCCATATATAAACTCCAGGACTAGCAGATTCCTCAAAGAACAAAGGTTCACTCCCTTGATTATCTGCTACTTGCACAATCGCTCCTTCAGCCGGCTGATATTGTTGGGTATCAAAAAATGGTTGAGAGAAGTTTAGAATGATTTGCTGATTCTCTTCTTTATCGTTTATAAACGCATCCACTACCAAGGTCGGTATGGACTCTGCTAACTCCACTTCTGCGGTGCTTTCGCATGATATAGCTCCTACCAATGTAAATGCTAAATAAAACAGTCTTTTATTCATGGCTAAAATTTGAAATTGTAGGAAATAGAGGGTAGTACGGTTCCAAGAACCGAAAACTGGTTTGCCTCCGTCGTAGCTAACGAGCCTGGTACAGGAACAGCATCTGAGGTACTGAAGTAAATTGAGAATGGATTCTCCCTGGCGTAAGCATTGTACAAAGAAAATACCCAAAAATTTCGATCGCCTCGTCGGTTTGCTTTTTTTGCGTAGAGTGTCATGCTTAAATCAAGACGATGGTAGGTAGGTATACGTACGTCGTTCCGAGCCGCATTATCGCTATGGGGTATGGTGTACCCTTGTATACTGTACCTGGAGGAGGGAAAGGTTGTAGGTGTACCTGATGTCAGGGTGAAATTAGCAGAAAAGGAAATCCTTTTGTTGAGATCGTAAAACCCTACCACTTTCAAATTATGTGTTTGGTCAAACCGTGTTGGATACCATTCTCCATTGTTGATGCCATCAATCTTCAGTTCGGTTCTGCCTAGTGTGTAACTTGCCCAACCATTAATCCTACCCGTATTCTTCTTTATAAGGAATTCTGCTCCATAGGCTCTTCCATCACCGCTAAGTACCTCACCTTCATAGAAACGATTGAGCAATAGATCTGCACCATCCACATAATCCACTTGATTGCGTGTATTTCGAAAATACCCTTCGATGGACAACTCATAATTGTTGTCCTTTACGTTTTTGAAATAGCCCAAGGCATACTGATCCCCAATCTGAGGATCGATGTTGTTCGTGCTTGGGGTCCAAATATCCAGCGGGATTGATGCTGTGGTGTTAGATAACAAATGAATATATTGCGCCATTCGATTGTAACTTACTTTGACGGAGGAAGACGCATTTAGCTGATATCTGATGGAAAATCTTGGTTCTATATTGTAGAAGTCTTCAACGACCTCCGTGCTATTAAGTACTTCCTCACTGATCAGAGGTTTTCGCTCACCTACAGGAGCTTCTCCATAATTAAATACCGTCGTTGGAGCTAAATACAAAAAGGAAGAAAAGCGGATACCGTATTCAAGTGATACCTTATCGCTAACCTCCTGCTTATTTGCTATATAAATGGACGACTCCAGCCCTTGTTGTTCATCTAGTCCTATATCAGTTCCCTCTCCTCCGGAGACTGCCTCTGCATCTGCGGGGGTAAAGAGGTAGTTCACAAGGTCTCCGCCAAAAGACAGTTCGTTTTTACTATTTAAAAAGTAAGTGAATTCCGGTTTGAGATTTATGGTCTGAATATGGGATTCCCAACTAAAGCGATCCTCATCACGATCTGCAAAACCAAGTTCATAGTCGTAATTACTAAAGACGCCGGTTAGGTTAAAGAAAATTTTGTCACTCACTAAATTGTTCCACCTAAGCGTCGCAGTTTGATTCCCCCAGGAGAAGCCCTGGTTAAGGTCGAATTGAAATACATCTCTTCCGAAATAGCCCGAGAGGAAGATTCTATTCTTCTCATTAATGTTGTAATTCGCCTTGGCAGTTACATCATAGAAATACAATTGCTCATCGTTAAGCAGGGGGGATGCCAAAACGTCTATGTATGATCTTCGTCCAGCTACTATGAAGGAGGCTTTATCCTTCATAATAGGTGCTTCCAGGGCCAATCGACTAAAAATTAACCCTATGCCACCAGTTCCCTCAAAGTTCTTGCTATTGCCTTCTTTCATCCGAACGTCCAGGATAGAAGAGATCCGACCTCCGTATTGCGCAGGGATCCCCCCTTTGTACAGCTTTACATCACTCACAGCATCCGGATTGAAAACCGAAAAAAGTCCAAATAAATGTGAGGAGTTGTAAACCGGGGCTTGATCCAAAAGTACCAGGTTTTGGCCTACACTACCCCCTCGAACGTTAAATCCCGAGGCCCCCTCACCAACCGTGCTTACCCCTGGCAGTAGTTGAATACTTTTGATCACATCTGCTTCACCCAATAATGCAGGCATCTTTTGAATGGTTTTCATATTCAATCTAGATACAGACATTTCAACATCTCTAACATTTGCGTTTTCGCCCCTTGCTGTGACTACTACCTCTTCAAGTTCCATTTGAGATGATTGTAGTTCGATATCGATACGCTCATTCTTTGAAAGATCGATGTTCTTCACTACTGAATTGAAGCCAGCATAGCTAAACTCAATGCTATAATTCCCTGCCGGTATTGTGATGGAATAAAAGCCATATACGTTGGTGATATTTCCCGTGCTGAGCTCCTGAATCAGCACTGTTGTACCTATCAAGGCCTCTCCATTCGCGCCATCCTTTACGTATCCGCTGATGGTGTAGTCCTGTGCTGATAGCAGGGTAGACCAAAACACGATGGTCAGCGAGCATAAGCGTCTCAAGGTTAGCACTCGATGACGTGAATAGTTTGATTGCTTCATTTAAGGTTTGGCTTTAACAGGAACTACGATTTCTATTTCAAACTCATCTCCAACCATAAAGGAGAATGCAGGCCCTTCAATTCCAAAGTCTGTTCTATTGACCGTCATTCTTCCTTGAAAAGAGCCTTGGTCAGGTCTGCTACTTGTAAAATCGAAGTAGATCTTGGCATCTTGTTCTATCCCATGCAAAACCAACTTTCCATTAGCGAGATAGCCATTCTCTTCCTCACGGATATCTGCCGAAACAAACTTGATCATCACGAAATTTTCCACATCAAACCACGAGTCTCCCCTTGCGTGCTTGTCCTTGGTCTTGTTACCAGTAGCAATGGTGATTGGGTTAATGCTAACATCAAATTTTGAATGGCCTAAGTCTTCCGGATCAAAAATGATCGTTCCCCGAAGTTCTGAAAAGGTACCCTCAGCACCTCTTCCGGAAAACGCTATTTTGTAGTCCTCTTCAATCGTCCATTCTACCTGTGAAAAAGCTGATGGAACTATCGCGATGAAGACTAATAATGCCACATACCACTCTTTGTGTTTTTTCATGAAGATTTTATTTAACATTTGTATTAAACGATTGATTAAAACTATTGTTTAATTAAAATCCTGAAAGATTAATGCCTACCGTAAACATTCGTGGATTTGTGCCCTCAACGGGATTATTAAAGACATCGGATAGGTACTGTTTGAAAAAGACATGTGACCCTCTGAACCCGAATCTCAGCTGATAGCCGTACCTAAACTGATTCAGATCAAAGCTTCCGGATATTTTTTGGACTCTGTCATTTCCGTCTTCCGGGTATTTCCATTTTGTATGCGAGCTTAAACGTAAGCCTCCGATGGTACCAACACTGAAAAACCATCCCCTACCGTCCTCTGTCCCTTTGGGGTAAAATCGCATCTCTAAAGGTGATTCAAAATAGGTGATGGCAAGCCTATTTTTTGAAGGGGAGTCACTAAAGGGAAATTCATCAACGATCAATTCGTCACCATCCTGTATTAAGGTATGTTGATTCCCAAAGTCTAGTTTCTCTAAGCCTAGACCTAAACCGTAATTGAACACAAAATTGCGGTTAAGTATTTTTCTTTTCGTGTAGTATAGGCCAATGGATTTTGAGGGCCATCCCCTTTGTGTTAACTCGGAAGGGGTCTCTGTAAGGTAATTCAAGCCAATGTCAATCATTAACTCGCCTGGCACATCTGGCCTACTCAACTCATTTTGAGCATAGGACACCTGAAGGGTACAACCCATTGCAAACAACAAGAGCGTTTTTTTCATTTCGTGGAATTGATATAATCGTAGAATAGATCTTTCTTACCGGTGAAGCGGAAATGGAATCCTACCGAAAGGGATACATTGTTAAAATATTGCTCGTTTCTTTCCAGGCTGGCAATGTCTTGATTCCAGCTAATGCCAACATCAGTGGCAATTTTAGGACTTAGTATGAACTGTATGCCAGAGGAGAGCCCAACCATCGGACTGCTTAAGGTTTGAAAATCTTCTCCATCAAAGCCTCCTTGGTCTGGAAAGCCACCTCCTGACAAATCTGAAGGATCTACTTCGATCGTTGTTTCCGTAAATCTTATAGAAGACAATCCTAACCTTACCCCAACATAGGGATCAAGCTTTTTCTCTTGCGGAAGGAAAAGATATCTCGTCTCAAGATTGACAGACCTAAGTACGTGAGCTTGTATGTCTATTTCTACCTCCTGACCAGAAAACAATTCCGATTGAAGTTCGCTTTGAATCCGATTTCTACTTGGCATATTTAAGCCTATGGTAAAATCAAGGCTTGACTGCCATCTTCTCCCCCATCGATGATACGCACCAAATGAAAATGTTCTAAAAAAGGGTTTTACTGAATGCTCAAGGCCAGAGTAAAAAGGCAGTACTGCATTGGTACGAACGAACAACCCAGATTCTATGGAATTCTGATTGAGATCACTCACATAGGCATTCCTGAGTTGAGATAATCGAAGTTGCCATAGATAGCTTGTGCTAAAGACCTCTACGATTTCTTCTACGCTGGTCTGCTCGATCGTCCCAACCTCAAAAACTGGCGAAGTATACGAAGAACCATCTGTAGCTAAAAAGTACTTCTGAGAAAAGAATCCGTTCGTATCAATGGAGGCATAGTTTCGAAAAAAGTCCAGATTACCGATCACCAATACGTAGCAGCGCTGTAAATCGACGTTTTCTGTACGGTTAAGTCGGCCGTTGATACTGTCTGTTACCAAGGAAACCTCGTGAGCTACATCAGTCTGAACGAGTAAAAATGAGGTCCCGTAGGTGTCTCGATAATTCTGGATATGCTTATTTATAAAGCTCTCTTGGGCTTTCTCGTAGATGACAACCACATAAGGAGATCCCCTCCTTGGTTGATTGATTGATGTTAACTTTTGCGCGTTGCCATCGAGTGCGTGAATAAACAATGGAGAAAGAGACAAAGCAATTCTGAAAAATAGGACGCGCGACCAACTTTCTAACATAAAATCCTGGAGATGTGTCGAGATGATTTCGTTGAAGCGAATGTCATTGCATTTAAAAAACCTGGCACAAACGAAGTTCATGAAGCGGGCAAATAGCCGACCGAAACAGGCATCAGGCTTCAATCAAAAGCACGCTTTCTGAACCAAACATCCCTGATGGATACATTGATGCTAAACGTGTTGGTGTTTTCTTGAATTAGGTTTGATTCCAAGGTTCCATGAGCATAATGCTGATACGCCAAGTTTATAGAGGCAGCTCCTCTGTTTATAGGAATACCAATGCCTGCTGAGTAAAATCGACCCAAAAACGATTGACCGTCAATGTCCAGGTAATTTGAATGAACACCAGCACCTGCACGAAAAGCTACTCTGTTTAATAGTTTGTCAGAAAAGGGATCTCTTGTGAATTGAACACCGAATGAAGACACAAATCGATTGTTATACTCTAAGACCTCGTTATTCACATTTTCACCCCAATTCTCCGCTTCGTAATCGATGTTTACCATCCATGACCTTGACTCTAAGCCAAGCCCAACACCTATTTTCCTGGGCAAATAGAGTTCAGATTGTGTATCTGACGATAAACTATCAATACTTGTGCCTGCATTACTTATGATCTGTACATCTTCATCGAAATCCACTGAACTACCCGTTCTAAAAGTACTCCCCAGAACAAGTCGTGTAAACTTAGAAACAAGAAATTGGTATTGAATACCCGCTTCAAGCGTAGCCGTTACGAAACTTCTTTCCGACACAATATCCAATTGGGCACTCGGATCAAAAATGGTTACTGTCTCGTTTTCTTGAAATCCACCGAAAAGGAAGTTTGACTTCAATCCAAAATGAAGATTTGGAGATAAACTGTAGGCACTAGCTAAGTAGACTTGAGAGCTACCTCCTTCTCCAATGTGTCTAGAATCAGATCGACCGATCGCATTGCTTCCAGATTGACTATCCAAAATGTCATAGGTGGCGTCACTAAATTTTGAGACACCAAATGAAAATGCGGTTCGCGAATTGGCTCTAAACCAATAGTTCAGATCGTGCAAGCCCCCAAATGAACTTTGAAACGTTTCCTCGTTTGCATTTTGTCTTAATCCAGAATAGGTGACTCCCACGTCAAATATCTGCGTAAATCCTTGGATAGCATTTAGGGCAGCAGGGTTTTTCAAGTTGACAATGTTATGTGGCCTTGACCCAATTGCAGCGTTACCCATGGACTCATATTGCACCAGTCCTTGCTGTTCAAGTGTCCCTATTCCAAAAACATTGTACGCGGAGTTCGAAATAGATTGCGCCTTAACAAATATGAATGAGCAGAGAAATAGAAAGGTGATTGCTTGACCTTTAATCAAACTCTTCATACTCTTCGTTCGGTTTCCAAACCCATATATCGTCGTGGCGTGTTGTCCCACTTCTGCCCGAGGTAATATACCCTTGACCATCAATAACGAATGAAACAGCTCCGCCTCGTGCTTGGCCTTCAAATGGTGTATAATCTTCATCCCAAACATTTGCGATGGGATCAAACGAAATGATGTCAGACAAGAAGGTATTCCCTTGACCAGTAGCAACGTACGCAATATCATCCATGACAAACGCAACTGCATCATGACGCTCCATGGCATCAATGAACTCGTCAAAGTAGTCGTCATCGTCATCTTCTATGGAAAAGTCCAACCAGGTATCCGCATCAGGATCGAATGCCCAGAAATCATAGAGAAACTGATTGTTGTTCAAGCCTGAACCGACAAAGGCTAAATCATCGTAGACAAAGGCAAATGCACTCTCTCGTTTTGATCCAAATAGGCTTAACGATTGGCTCCACGAAGCTGATTCGGGGTTGTAACGCCAAAAATCTTTAAGGTAACTACCATCATAGCCTGTACCCACGTAACCTTGGTTGTTGAGTGTAAATGCCACCGCGGAATATCTGGCCGTTCCACCAAATGGTGCAATTTCCTCCCACTGATCAGAGGAAGGGTTGTATTTCCAAAAATCTCCTAACTCCTCTACCTCCAGGTCATCGTTGAAGCCTGTACCTACGTAGCCTTCTCCGTTCGCACTAAATGCAACTGCGGATACTCTTCCTACTCCGGGAAAAGGAGCTGTTTCTTCCCAAAAATTTCGTGTAGCATCATACCTCCAAAAATCCGTCAAGTAATCATCTCCGTCAGACCCTAGTCCTACGTAGGCAAAGCCGTCGATCACAAAACTCACTGCTCCAGTTCTGGTATCACCTTCATAGTCGGATAGCTTTACCCAGTTTCCATTGTCATCGTTATCATCATCATCTGAAGTGCACGAAAGAACTGTTAAAAACAACGTTGACAATAACCCTAAAATGTACTTATTCATATTTCGCTAATTTTTGATTGTATATATGTTTAATTCACTGTCCAATGAGCCATCACCTAGTACGATTGATGTAGGCGTCTCGGTGAAGTTTTCAGTGGTAATGAGAAGATAGTATTCGGCTCCGATGGGTTCATTAATGATAAAATCCACAATGCTAGTCGCATCCAACACATAGAAGTTATCGCGCCCATACTCATCGTCTATTTCAGTCCTAAAAGAGAACGTTTGACGAGTCAGATCGATAAAATCCTCATCAATCAACTGCGCCCTTAAGCCAGTAGAATAATCCTCATGTGGTTGATCGAGCCACGCCAATCTTAATTCGGCGTTGACTAAAATGAAGTCATCTCCATCCAAAAGTAGGTTTCTGACATCGGTTACTTCTATCTGTGTGGCATAGCCAAGTCCTCCGACAATTAAGGATCTATTGTCCATGGATTCAGAGGAAATTTTTTCCTCCTGATCAACCACATCTAAATCCTCTGGAATATTCTCATGGATGTATTTTGTATAGTAAGGGGTAAAACCGATGGAAAAGCTTATCTCCACATTGGAAAGGGAAGTGGAATTGACGTCTGTTGTGTGAATTGTCAGCCTTACATCCTCAGTTGTTATTCCAATGAGAAAAGTAGGTTGCTTTAAATAGACTCGAAAGCCCTTTAGGTATTGTCTTGCTTCCTCGTCATCACTAAAGACCTCGTCATCATTCTCCAGTCGATGGAACAGATCTCTTCCAAATTCATCATCAAGTCTTACTTCAAGTTCTCGAATTCGATCTGTCGCAATGAAAAACTCTTTTTCTCCCAGCGGCACACCGGGAACATCGGTTGCCCCAGAAATGGATGAGTAGTTATATAGCTCACTTTGATCTTCAAGATAGGTTAATTCGTTGATCAACCGTTCTACCACAATTGTCTCTGTGACGATCCTTTCGTCTAGATAGAGTGTATATCCATCAAAAGAGATGGACATCGATACACTATCATACTCAAGGCCTTCCCGAAACCTTGATTCGGGATTTAAAAGATCAAATTGAAAATAAGACTCCATCTGAAAATCTCCAAACTCTGTGTCTTTCTGACCTCCAATCAGTAGTCGATCTGACTCACTGGTCACGAGCGAGTCGAACCTAATCGTACTGAATTCGAGAGGTGTTGAATTGGTTAAGGCGAGCTCATAGTCTGTACCTTCTATAAAATCTTCGCCCACAACAGAAATATCCCTGCAGCCAACTAATAGCAGAAAGCAAACGAGGCCATTTAGTACAAGCTTATCATTCATGGTTCTGTATTAAGAGCGCAGTGTTTGTAAATCTGTTTTGCGATGATGTCTTAGGCGGTCAAATACGCTTTTGTAACGGGCAGATTTTGAATTGAAGTGACAATAAGAATGCCCTCCACTACTGTTAGTGGAAGGCTCACTACTACCACTACACTATTTTATAGCACTAAAATTTTTCAATTAGTTTGTCTTATGCTACCCTAGCTTCCAGGTATCTTCCGAGCTTTCCACCTGATAGCTCTACCACTCAGTGGATACTCAGAAATAATAAGGATACCAGACAGTTTGTGCTCATTGATTAGCATGCCTTCAAAACGTGCCTTTCCCGAACCGTGAAATGAATTCACCGGCATTTCCCAGAAATAAACCTCTCTTTTAGTACCGACTTGAAACTCATCGGTATTGGACCTACCCAACAGGCTATTTTCGATCCTGTAGATATGCATTTTTCGCACTACTTTCTTGCCAAAAGTCTTATAACTTAACTCCCAATCTCCTTCTAAAATAGTTGTATTAGGGAAGCACAAAACACACCATAATCCCAGTATTTTCATTGACGTACTTTTTCATGAACTGCAAACTTCAATACTGTACGGTTCTGGAGAGCCTTGTGAATTGGTATTTACCATCAAGTAGGCAATTAGTCTTTTGAAGCGGACACTTGGTAGATCTAAGTTAGCGGTGACGCACGGGTGAGAAGACACTATCCAGGCTAAAAACCTAATTCTTCTCTAGCCAACGTAGAAAATTTGAGGCATTTGCTTTGCTCACGATGATGTCAAAATCAACTTTGAAAACAGGGGTAACCAGAAGCTTTCTGGCAAAATAAGAATCAATATGACCTACCGCATCTCTATGAATAATTACCTGTCGATTTAGGCGATAAAACGCTCTTCCCAGCACCTCCTCAATACTGTCCAAGGAATTACTAATGATATATTTCCTGGCGTTCTCTGTGATCACATAGGTAACTCCATCTTTCAAAAAGAAAAGTCTCATGTCTTCATATTTGACAGGGAACATTTTCCTTCCTTGATGCACGATCAATGATGTGTTCTCCCTTTTCTGAGACTGGTTCAATAATTGATTTACCACCTTTGAAAGGTCTGGTGAGTGCGTTGGATTCTCCCGAAGACTCTTATATTTCCTGATGGTCTCTTTTATCGCTGAATCGTCAAAAGGTTTCAGGAGATAGTCTATGCCATTAGCTCTAAAAGCTTCTAAGGCATATTCATTATGTGCGGTACAAAAGATTACAGGCACAAGTTTTTCCAGTCTGGAGAATATTTCAAAACTTAGGCCGTCGGTCAGCTCAATATCAGAGAAAAACAAGTCTGGCATTTCATTCTCAGATAGGTAGTCAAGTGTCCCCTTGACCGACTCAAACTTCCCCACAACGGAGATTTCAGGATCCACCTCTTTCACTTGCTTCTCCAGGTTGTTTGCCATCAACGGCTCATCTTCAATAATCAATACCCTCATCTATTAATTACTTTAAATCTTACTTCAAAACGCAGTGCGTCTTGCATTACGTCAATCTCTTCACCGGACAAAATCTTGAATCGCTCAGATAGATTCTTTAAACCAATGCCTACGGAATCCAATCTTAACTTCTTTGGATTGTAATTATTGTAGAAAGAGACTACACCTTCATTTTCAGCGATCGTAATCTTCAAAGGCGCGTGAATACTAAATCGATTGTGTTTGATGGCATTTTCAGCCAATGTTTGCATCGTAAAAGACGGCAACAAAAATGATCGGCAAAATTCTTCAGACAGGCTATTTTCTAATTGAATTGCACCCGGAAATCGCACCCGCTGCAGTTCTATAAAATCGGTAAAGATCTCCAAATCCTTCTCAATCGTAATTTTTTCCTTGTATTCATCGGAGATTGTTGCGCGTAAAAACTGCGAAAGCCTTAGGATGTAGGATTCAGCTGACCCACTACTTTTATCTACCAAAAGTTTCAGTGTGTTTAGCGCATTGAATAAGAAATGGGGCTGTATTTGTTGCTTTAGCTGTTCATGCCGTGATTTTAGATTAACCGCCTCAAGGGTAGCTTTCTCTATTTCCAAGGCTGCTTTCTTTTCGCGATTTAAGATCAAATCAATGATGATTAAAATAAAGGTATTATTGGCCGCCATACCGATAAAAGGATAAAACCTAAAGTTGTTCGCTCCCTCAGGAAAGGGCCGAAGGTGACTCCCGATAGAGGTCAAAGTGATTACGAGAAAAAAGGTGAAAAGAAAAGAAATACAATACCTGAATGCTACGCTCATATTTCTCGCTCTGGCATACTTAACCAACCAGATATTAACCAACCAGATGATGAGTGCATTGAACGTAATGAACAGAATAGGAAAAAGCAACAGGCTGGTACTGTGATTTTCCGGCAAAAGCGGAAGATTAGGCTTGATGATATCCGAATTTAACATCAGTGAGATCGGAGCCACATTGTACACTGCCAATAGCGGGGATGTAGCCAATGCCATCCTGATCAATTTCCGACTGTCCTTCTTCATACTCATCGTTCTCAAAAATGAGTTAACTCACTGATTATCTATCTTTTATTAAGATTAATTAACCTTTCTTATCAAATTTTAGGATATCTGTGGAGCTGAGATTTAGCGTTTTCTGACCCAATAAAAGGTTTTTGTCATAAATAACTTTTTGCCAATC
>CAZQJU010000086.1:0-15542 GCA_964593185.1 uncultured Roseivirgaceae bacterium | reverse complement strand
AGAGCAGGAGCGCTCCAAAGAAGATTCTGAACACAACAAGCGGAGCGATCGAAACTCTTTTGAAAAGAAGCTCGGAAAATTTAGATTGTACCAAATGACCAAAAAAGACACGCCTCCACGTGCCTTCGAGTTTACCACATTTCTAAAACATTTTTAATCTCCGTCTACAAGTCCATCGGCATCCTGAATATTGAGCACCGGAAACAAATCAGATTTGTAGAGTGTCACTAATCCCTGCACTGCATTGTACAGATCCGTGTTATTATCTTCAGTAATCGAAGTACGACCATTAAGCTCTGTATAGATTGCATCAAACTGTGCTTTGATGTCTACGTCGATTGTTTCATGGCCAAAAGTTCCAAGCAAATCATCATATCCCTGACCATCTGTACCGATACCGGTAGAGCCTAAATAAATGTCTTCCATTTCTTCAACTGCAGCCCTCACCAGGGACAGAGAAAATGAATCGTCTCCATCCACTAGTGATTGGTAGTAACCTTCAATCTTCGTGGGATCTGGTGCAATAGGAGAATCATTGGGGCCTAGTCTTCCGATGGGAATCCCAACCTTATCTTCTCGAACCGTGAATTCAAAGTAGGCCAGGCTTCCATTCAATTGACCGCTAATGGCGCTACTATTATCTGTTCCATCTGCAGCAATGAAATTATCTCTTAGGTTGCTCCATCCGGAAGCCAAATCGTCGGCATTTGCTTTCATGTCCGAAACAAGTGCTTTCAAAAAGGAAAGTCTTTTTTGATTTTCATTGAAGTAGTCTAAAACGTCAGAAGGTCCATACAACATAAAATCTATTGCAGGAAACCCATTCGCCCGCTCATGGTCACGCGAACTAAAATTGGTCGACTCTGCTTCAATTAAATTCTCTAGTGTCTCGATCTCAATAGGATACAGATTAGTCTTATCGACTAAATCCAAACTCGAGGTAGTAAAGTAATCGTGGACCGCAACAGCCTGGTAAGCGAGGTAGGCATTTTGGTACGCTACTCGTAAAGAAGAAAGTGCGGCCTCATCCATTGGAGAGGTCGCACTACTTAATGTGGTTTCAAAAGTGGACAGTTCGTTCTGATAGCTTACCATCGAGGGGATAATTACTTCATCTATTTGATTTGTCAACAAAGCGGTGAAGCCTGACACGTCTGCACTATCACCTTCTCCGTCGCTACTGCATGATTGTACTATCATCAGTATCGCTGAAAGGAGTACGAAACACCATTTTTTCATTTTCTCAACTTTATAAATTTTCAGAAGGGTACATCTGCAAACCCAGGAAAAGAGGCATTAAGCGCCTGTCGGGCTGCTTCAAGCTGTTCATCTGTTACATCCCATAAATTGACCTCATAAACTCCTGAAAGGTTAGCCGCACCCCAACCTAGCTCGTCTAAGGCAGCATATACTTCAGCGGTGGAGATTCTAACTTCTCCTTGTGGTCCCCAAGCCAAAGCGTACATAAAGGCAAGGGCTTCCGAAAGGTGGTGTAGCTTGTCGGCTGGGTCAATATCATCCATGGCATCGTTCAGGTAGTGAAATGCGGCTGCCGCTAAGCCTGCCTCCACATAAAGAATTACGTCCGCACGTGCAGCGTCATATAGTTCTTCATTTTGCGTCTCGTCCAATGCTGTGGTACCCTCTCCAGCTTTCAACACAGCTCTACCAATAATAAAAGCATCCATTGCTTTTTGAGCCAAATTGATACCGTAAGCCTCCTCCGTTTCATCGCTGAAATCAAACATATAGTTCGCAATGAAGTCTCCATCCCCACTGGACGTGTTACTGGCATTCGGATAGGTGGCTGGATTTGCACCCAAATAGCCAAAGGCTTCATCCCAGGCGTGTTGCCTAGCTGTTCCCTCAAACGCGTAATCATCTGTGTCATTTAAGAAGTTTGTACTCTCAGCACCGGCTTGAACGGGGCGCAGGTAATCCGCAGCCATTTGATTCCAAAGCAGTGGTCCATACAAGCCTTTTTCAAGAATTTGGGCGTACTCCAATCCATTTGCACTGAAAAATCGATTGTCTAAGATTCCCGCAGTTCCATTTTCTGCTGTTGCAGTGAGCTGACTTGCAGCCACCATCTGATCAGCAAGATCAACGAACGCATCGGCAACAGAGGTATTTCCATTGTCAAAATTGAGTTCATCAATTTTGGTATAAATATCTGTACTACTTCCTGCAATTGAGCCGGTAAAGAAAGCATTTCCTCCATTCTGAAGCGCATCTCCCAAATCAGCCGTGATGGGTTCTCTTAAAACCGCCTTAATTTGATTGAGTTGTTCAATTCTGGTTACTTGCCCATTGTATGCAGCAGGAGCTAAATCTCCCGTAGTGGCGTTGGTTTCCGGATACGTGCTTGGCACAGTAAATCCATCCAAACTCACTTCTCCCATCGCATCAATGCTACTTGCAAGAAAATCTGCATTAGGCGGGTTCAAATTCGTAGAGCCACCGTCAACCGGGTCGTCATCTCCGCAACTTAGCAGAAGCGAAGAAGATACTATTATTGATAATACTAAGTATTTTATTTTCATTTTAGTTTTTGAATGACCGTGTCAAAGTGATTGTTTTGACTACCGCGAATGTATTTTAACTGTTTAGAATAATTCTAAATAAATGTAAAATCCACTAGAAGTAGTGAGTAGTGTCTCGATCACCTGTGCCAGCAATTGCTTTACAATTTTTCTTTAGTGCTTACTAGATCGCATGCGATTTCCTGCAAGCGAATGATAGGGACAATAATTGTGGTAGGATGAGCGCAATTGCGATTAGCTTTGCCTCGTTAAGCAAACTTTGCTGGTAGAATGCAAAAACTAAAACTTTACTATCTAGTTTTCATTACTACAAGTATTTTAAAGCCGTCGATTTTTGTGTTTAGGCCATGAAGAAATTTAATATCCCGGAGAAATACCGGTCCTCCATCATTTCTGAGATAAAGAACATTCGAAAAAATTCCAAGAATAGCAGAACGGACTTTTCCCCAACTAAATTGGACTTTGGTCCGATTAGGATTTTTACCGCAAGGCACTTTGGATTTTGCTTTGGAGTGGAAAATGCGATTGAAAAGGTCTATACCATCATGGATGAAAACCCTGATAAATCGATCTATCTGCTAAGTGAAATGATTCACAATCCCAAAGTGAATCAGGACCTATCTGATATGGGTATCCAGTTTATTCAGGATACAAAAGGCAATAACCTGATTTCCTGGGACAGGATCACAAGCGATGACATCGTCATTATACCCGCTTTTGGCTCTACCGTTGAAATTGAAGGAATGTTGAGAGAAAAAGGCATTGCCATTGAAAAATACGATACGACCTGCCCATTCGTGGGACGTGTATGGAAAAGATCCAAAAACCTCGGAGAAAAAAACTACACCGTCATCATCCACGGGAAGATCGATCATGAAGAAACAAGGGCCACTTTTTCCCATGCTGCGGAGACAGGACATGCTCTGGTCATTCAAAACATGGAGGAAGCAAAAGCGCTTGCTGAAGTGATTCAATCGGATGATCCGGACGCCGCATTTACTGCACATTTTGGGCACATGAAAAATAGAACTCCAGGCTTCAAGGCATCTGAACATCTCGCAAGAGTAGGCGTGGTCAATCAAACCACGATGTTAGCAACGGAGACCAAAGCCATTGCGAACTTTATTAAAGAAACATTGACAGGTCAATACGAAGCATTGGATCTCAAAGACTATTTTGCCGATACCAATGACACGTTGTGCTATGCGACATCTGATAATCAGGATTCACTGTATGAGCTATTGGATATACCCGCTGATCTTGCTGTAGTGGTTGGTGGCTACAAGAGTGCCAACACGACGCACCTGGTGGAGCTCTGTGAAAAAAAACTACCTACCTTCTTTATCAACGACGCTAATAAAATTATCGATAAGCATTCCATTCTACACTTTGATCGACATCAAGCCAAAGAGGTTCACAGCGACTTCCTTCCGGATAAAGAGATCGTCAATGTGTTGGTGACCAGCGGTGCCTCATGTCCCGATGCGGTAGTAGAAGCTGTAGTTAGAAAAATACTCGGCTACTTTCCGAATATCAATAAAGTAGAAAAGGTCCTGGAAGCAGTTAGGGAAGATACTGAGCTGGTATAGTTCCCGGTACCCTCCAATCTTTCGGCTAGATTACGTCTGACCTCTTGACAATGCTTACGAACAGGAGCTACGACTTCCAGAAAAAATTTACCTAATTGCTACCTCACGGTCTCCCAGCGCTCTACCATCGCTTCCAATGAAGCTTTCAGGTTTTCCAGACCTTCCTCAGCTTGGGTGGTAATTTCCGCATCCGCTGACTGAAACAACTTCAGCATAAACAAGAACTTGTGTTGTAGTCCCACCAACGTTTCTTCCCCTGCCGGGGCTTGCCTGATGCTACCATACATAATGTCCGGTTCTCCCACCTTCCCATTTCCTCTAAATTCAAGAAGCTGCCTTGAGACCTTAGGTTTGGAATCAATTTCCTCCTGTATCTCTTGCAGTTGGTGGTAAGCATCATAGCACACCATACTCAGTTCGCTCTGCTTTGCGATAGCCTCGGCTGTGGCTTTTACTCGAGGGTCCATCAAGACGGTCAGGCGCTCCTCAAGCACCATATCATCTACTGTCAAGCGAACCGTGTAATCGCCTGGCATCACGAAGGGTCCTGAGGGACCACTTGGTGTCCCTTTGTAGGTGGCAGCGATAGAAAACCCTCTTTTTGCCCCTTTTGGGGGTTCATACTTCAAGTCCCAAACAAAACGGTGCTGTCCTTTGCCAGTTCCTAACCGTTGTTGCGGTCTAATCCAGTAGGTGGGATGAGGAAGAGCGGTTGTATCGTATTTTTCCGAAGGATCCTCACTGCTATAGGAACGAATGAGCGTTCCATTAGCTGGATGAAGAATGTCTATTCTTACGGTCCTCGCTTCTTTGGCGATCAGGTAATCAATGATGGCACCATCGGGTGGATTTTGGCCTGCTGGCTCTTCCGGGGGCAGTGGAGTATCCGAAAACATATTGTCCCGCACCCGGATCGCATTCGAGGGCTTGAAAAGAAAGACATCGGAGTTACGGGCTTCTTTTAGGGATCTTAGGGGTGCCACATTGTCCAATATCCAAATGGATCTGCCGTGTGTCCCCACTACCAAGTCATTGTCGTGAATGACCAGATCCCGAATGGAAGTGGCTGGCATGTTGTTTCTAAGTGATTGCCAATTGGCCCCGTCGTCTATGGAAAAGTACACCTCTCGTTCCGTTCCAGCATACACGAGTCCAGGCATCTTAGGATCCTCCCGGACCACATTTACGGGCCCCATTGGATTCATACCTTCCACAAGAAGCTCCCAGGTCTTCCCACCATCTGTAGTTTTATAGACGTAGGGAAGCATGTCGTCTTTCCGAATCGCGTTGACCGCAAGGTAAGCTACGTTTTTATCGAAATGACCCGCATCAATTTGTGATACTTTATCCCACGAGCTCATTTGTGGGGGCGTGACATCCATCCAATCTTTACCACCATTTTTTGTGATATGTACCCGACCATCGTCAGTGCCGGCCCAGATTACATCAACATCCAGTGGCGAGGGAGCAATGGCATAAATTACCCCGCGCCTAGCCATGGACTCCATCTCCCTCGTCTTGTACTTGCCAACACTTTTGGGAACTTCAGGCTGTTCGTAGGTAAGATCTGGGCTGATTATTTCCCAGTTTTGACCCCCATCCAACGTTTTCCAAAGCACATTAGTCGCAAACAAAAGCATGTCGTTGTCCGCAGGATGGAACATTAGCGGCATGGTTCTGACAAACCGATACTTCCCGGAACGAAGGGCTTCGGGTGCCACATTTTGAGATTGTCCGGTTCTTTTGTCAAACCGCGTAACTCTTCCTCCGTAAACGATGTTAGGATCCTTTGGATCTGCTGCGATGTAGGCATATTCATCAGCACCCACACCCATGAACTCCCTAAAACTGATCTGTCCGCCATTGCCTCTGCTAGCCACTCCAATAGCGCCACTTTCCTGCTGCCCACCATAGACCCAATAGGGGAATTGATTATCCGTGCTGACGTGGTACATTTGACTGGTTGGCTGATTATACCAGGAACTCCATGTTCTTCCTCCATTGACGGTGACTACTGCGCCCTGATCCGCAACAAAAAGCATGATATCGGGGTTACTCGGGTTGATCCAAATTCTGTGGTAATCATCGCCCCCCGGGGCACCTTTCAAAGACATCCAGGATTTGCCTCCATCATTGGAGGTGTACGAAGCAATGTTGCCAACGTAGAGCTTATTCGGATTTGTAGGATGCACTTTGATTTCCGCAAAGTCTCCACCTCGTCCCCACAGACGATAATCACCGTGGAGAAACGTCCATGAAGCCCCCGCGTCTGTGCTTTTGTAAATACCTCCTTTCTCCGTGGCCTGCACGGTAGCATAGATGATATTGGAATTACTTCTTGAAATTCCTATGCCGATCCGTCCCAGACCTTGATCTGCTGTTGGCAACCCTTTGGTCAACTTATCCCAAGTTTGCCCTCCGTCTATTGACTTGTACAGCCCGCTATTCGGTCCAGAAAATTTTGCGTTTTCCCACGGACCTTCTTGATGCTCCCACATATCTGCGTAGACTACATCGGGATTGTTGGGATCTAATGCTACCTGTATGGCTCCCGTATATTGATCGATGTAGAGCACCTTCTCCCAACGCTTACCTCCATCCTTGGTCCGAAAAACTCCTCGTTGTTCATTGGCCCCATAAGGATGACCAAGCCCTGCCACAAACACAATGTCAGGGTTGTTAGGATGTACGACTAACCTTCCCACCTGTTGTACATTTTCTAATCCAATGTGCTCCCAGCTTTTTCCTCCGTCAATGCTCTTAAAAATACCATCTCCAACACTTAGGTCCGGTCGGTGCAATCCTTCTCCAGTACCCACGTAGATAATGTTGGGATTGGATTCCGAAACACCTATATCACCGACAGAACCCGTCGGCGCACTATCAAAAATGGGGTTCCAGGTGCGTCCATAATCATCCGTTTTCCAGACTCCGCCATTGTTGACCCCCATGTAAAAGACATTTGGTTGTGAGGGCACTCCCACACCGCCAACAGTCCGACTGGCTCGAAAGGGGCCAATCATGCGATAGCTAAGACGCTCATAATAGGTCGATGGAATTTCTTGTGCCAGTATGGTCTCGCATCCAAGAAGAAGTGTGAAGAATAGTTTAGCGTAAGATCTTCGATTCATTTTGATAGGTTTTATGGTGCTCCGGATTGAAGATACTAAACATATCAAGATCGCCAGTCAAAAGTGAGCCGATCGTACATATTTGTACGTAGGAGCAAGAATACATGCTAGGGGAAGATCCTTAGCTCACGAAGCTACTCGTAGATGTCATACGCCGCAGACACTTTCTCCATAAGCGCCGTGTCTGCAAACTGATCATCGGACATGCTGGAAAGCTTTTCCAGGTACTCATCAAACCTACCATTCTTGAAAATAGATAACATCTTTCCTCCTTTTTCGCATCTGGCAGCATGCCAGACATTGGGTGGAATGGTAATGGTATCTCCCGGTTTAGCAAGCAATACTTCGTCGTCAAAGGTGTACTCAACCTCTCCTTCTAAAATGTAAAAGACCTCTAACATCAATTTATGATGATGTCGGGGCAAATAGAAACCTGGTTTCAGGGTGTCTTCTACAAAACACAACTCGCCATTGGTGTGCGATGAAGCCAATTTTATGAAGCAATGATCCTGCCCAAATGGGTAGTTCTTTCCCTGCCCTTGCTTGATTATTTCCTTTTCTTTCATTTTGCAAAAATTTTACGATGTGCAGCCGCCGCAGATCCTTTTGGTCACTTGCCGGCCTGAATTACCACTTTGCCTGTAAACCCATTTTGATCCATCTTCTCATGCGCTTCTATGAGCTGTGAAAATGGATAAACAGAATCAATAAAGGGCCTGTAAATCCCATTTTCGACGCTTCTGACAATTTCTTGAATTTTCTGGCCATCCTTTTTTACAGAAATGGTCCCACTATCGTAAAATCCTACCCTTGGCCGAAGCATGGCTTTAGCAAAGCTTCCTCCTTTGTCTCCATAACTGTCTTCGAGTGACCCGGCAAGACACAAATGTGCCCTTTTGGACCTCATTCTAAAGTCATCTTCAAGGGACATCTTACTGACGATGGTATCCAACACACCATCAGCTCCATCAGGCCACTCTGCTAACACCTCATCTGCCACCGGATCCGATGAAACTAGTACGCGATGCATGCCCGTTTCCAGCATTCGTTCAACCTTCTGAGGGCTTCGTGTCACACCGATAACCTGTCCTCCGAGGTGGTTGATAATTTGGGTCATGGCTATTGCCAGCGCAGATGCACCCGGACGCAGCAAGACGTTAGGCTTTTCGAATGTGTCAAGCTTTAAAGATTCAAAGCAACAGCCCCAAGCTGTGAAATAAGTTTCAGGAATCGCTGCAAGCGTGGTCCAGTCCAGAGATGTCTCAATTGGAAAAGCATTGGTGACCGGGACTACGGTTTGCTCGGCATAGGAACCATCGTAAGCCCTCCCCATTTCCCCCATGGCTGCCACTACCGTCTGCCCTTCTGAAAGTTCTCCACCAGGACAATCAAGCACCACTCCGACACACTCAATCCCGATGACTCGGGGGAACTTAACAGCTTTTCCCGATCCACCCATGCGAGTTATCGCCTCAGCCCGATTAAGACCGAATGCTTTGATTTGAATATGAACTTGACCCTTGTTGGCGATTGGATCAGGAGTTTCCTTTAGCTCAAGGACTTCCGGACCTCCAGGATTGGAGATTACATACGCTTTCATGCGTTTAAGATCATGCAAAATAGGCTGAAAAAGAAGTAGTCATATTTTTGTGACTATGTATGAATTGCGAACAATTGCCCCAAAGTGGATCAAATGAACACCCGCAGCCTAACTCTTTTTACGCAGAAGTATGTCAGTAGCAAAGCAGATGCTATGTGCTTACTTAGAAGCTACTTCCTTAATCCCATCCAAAACCCAAGGCATCAATTCGGAAACCGTGGGGTGAACCAGCACTACTTCTCGATAATGCCTACAAGGTATGGCACTGTGCATGATGGTAGCGAACATGTTAATGATTTCATCCCCTCCCGGTCCAAGAATCGAGGCCCCAAGAATCAAGTCGGTCTCTGCATCCACGAGTAGTTTGGCAAAACCATTGGTTTCGCTCATCTCTTTTGCTCTGCTGATCGTACGCATTGGCTTTGTAGCCTTCAGCACCTTGTACCCTTTTTCCAGCGCCTCCTTCTCCGTCATTCCAACTCTCCCCAGTGGGGGATCCGTAAATAAACCGTATATGGGTATACGGGTGGAAAGTTTACGATTGCCTCCAAAAAGGTAGTCAATTACGATTTCTGCATCATTGACAGCAGTATGCGTAAACGCCCCGTGACCATTCACATCTCCCACTGCAAAAACATTGTCCACCGCTGTCTCACAATGGTCAGACACCTCAATAAATCCTCTGGTGTTGGTTTTGATGTCGGTACCTTCCAGATTTAGCTTTTCACTATTCGGTTTTCTTCCAGTTGCCACCAATAGATGACTTCCTGCTATTTTCCTTTCCTGTCCTTCCATTTCATAGACCACATGAATACGATCTTCCTCCTTGCCAACCTCCTTTACTGAGGTATTGCAAAGTAGTTGGATGCCCTCACTTGTTAAGAATTCCTGGACCGATTCGGATACATCTTGATCTTCTCTTGGCATAATGTAGGGACTGTGTTGGAACACGGTGACTTCAGCACCTAAGCGTCGAAAGATTTGTGCAAACTCTATCCCAATGTATCCACCCCCAATTATCAACAGATGCTCGGGTAACTCGGTAAGATCCAACAGCCTCGCACTATCCAACCAAGGGACGGTATCCAATCCAACAATTGGCGGCGCAACCGGATGCGTACCTGTATTGATGTATATCTTGTCAGCATGAAGTAATTCACCATTTACACGAATGGAATGATTGTCTTCGAAGGTTCCCCAACCGCGGTAGAGTGTCACATTGGGAGTGGATTCGATCCAATTGGTCAATCCATCGCTGGAACCGTTTCGAATCCCATTCATTCGTTCGATGACACGTGTAAAGTCAAGTTCTAGCGAGCCTACTTTAAACCCAAACTCGCTTCCACGCCGAGCGTTGTGTATTGCCTTTGCTGAGGCAACCATGGCTTTGGTAGGCGTGCATCCATAATTAACGCAACTGCCTCCTACCTTGCCGCCCTCAATGACCGCGATTTTCTGACCCGTTGGAATAAGTCGTCCAAGTAAGGTACCGGTGGCCTGACCAGTCCCAAGGATGAGGTGATCATAATTTTCCATTATTCATTTTTTGGATTAGCATATTTGTAAACTAACCAATCCACTGGAATTAACTAAGCATACACGCATTTACCACTATACCGATAAGCTAGAAACTTGCAATCCATTACCTTTAGCCCATGCGAAAACTGACCTACATTTTGGGCGTCATCGTCATAATTTCAGCCTGCAAGCAACGTCAACATCGTGAGCTGATCTCCTTCGAAGTGTTCTGCGAGATGGTGGCCAACGACGCAAAACCCCTTGCGCTTAGCCATCCTATGGAAACTGGTGATGTGGACAGGAGTTGGGAAGACTTTCAAGATGTTGCAGAGGCGTATGGGGTAGGTCTTTACCGAGAAAAGGACTTTCCCGTCACACCCCTTTTTCCGGCATCCGCCACAGAGGATAAAGAAGTGGTCGTGATTTACCGAGCACCCAGACTCGTTCAGTATAAGCAGTTTAAAAGTGATCGAGCTAATCTGGAGCAGCAAGCGGCTGCTCGAAGGTTCGGGCGCTTGTTAGGGTATACACCACAGGGAATCAACCAGCTCTTGATGAAGAATACAGACTTCAGGACCTTGGAGGCCTTTGGTGTGACGCAGCAGACTGCCCATCTTTATTATACTGATCCAACAGTAGCCATTGAATTTTATCGCGAAACGCTCGGCCTTCCAATGGCTGGAGATTCAGCCTTTCTCATCGGACACGATGCAAGTATTCAAATACATGGCTTGACACAAGATCATCCAGCTGGACAAAACCCGTCCACGGCCATTGCTCTCTTGACCGATCAACTGCCTGAATGGTATGCCCATGCTCAAGAGAAAGAGATCCCGATCAAATACACTTACAAACCCAGAGATGGGGGCCCGCATGATGGATTTGTAGCCATAGACCCTGGAGGGTACCTGTTGGAGTTTGAACAATTCAAACAGCATCCGGAAAACGAACTGTTCATGGCACATTTGGAAAAAGCACCGGAAGTGCAAACCAGCATCGACGATTTGAATTTCTACGGTTCCATCACCTGGACCTATCACAAAGATCTTCTAAAAATGCAGCAGTTTTATGAGGAGGTTCTGGGATTCCGCATGGTCGCAGATCAGGGATGGACCAAAATCTTCCAAACGTCATCCACGGGCTTCATTGGGTTAGTGGATGAACGCAGAGGTATGATGGACTATGCAGATGAAAAATCAGTCGAATTGGAGTGGACACTTTCAAATCACAGTGAGGCCAGTACGTACTTCGCTTCTACTGCATATTGGAAGGATGGTGTACTGGTAGGGCCAGAACTATACCGCTATCAATTGAGGTAGGATCACTAGTTGCTCCGCTAAGAAGCAATTTGTTCAAGTGCTTGCACAAGATAATCGACGTCTTTCTTGGTGATGTAGGCTCGTTTCCTCCGAAGGGCTTCCGAAGGGCTTATCCCTTCAGTCATTGGTGTTTTTGACTCCTTCACACAGATTGGTTTTGGTTGTCCATACGTGCAACAGAGATTGCTCGATTGCGAACACTGCGGTAAAACAGATAGCACCTCTTAAGGGTCCAAGTTCACTTTTATCTCATTGGCATATTATTTGTTCTACATAATTTGAATAAATAACTAGTACATGCGAAAAACATATATCGGTGAATTGGAAGAGGTAGTATTGCTTACGGTGGCCATCCTTCAGGCAGAAGCTTATGGTGTGGCCATTACGCAATACATCGATGCCAATCTTGATCGTACATTAAGCATTAGTGCAGTGCATGCCACACTCCATCGACTTTCAGAAAAAGGTTTCGTCGATTCACACATGGGTGGAGCCACTTCTGAGCGTGGAGGAAGGAGAAAGCGCTTTTTCAAAGTAACCTCTGCCGGCAGCCGAATATTACATGAAATACAAGACACTCGCACCCAGTTATGGAGCCACGTACCACCAAATGCGCTAACCATATGAAAAAGCAATACCTCCCTCCAAAGTGGGTAAATCGGTTACTTGCCCAATGGTGTAAAGCCGAGATGTTAGAGGAAATTGAGGGAGATCTCCTCGAATACTATCAAATCTGGCGGGAAAAATATACTCCACGAAAAGCCAATCTGCTTTACGTTCTGCATGTACTCAAATTTCTCAGACCATTTGCCATGAAAAAACCAAAGGCATTACAGTCCAATTTTTCTTCTATGCTGCAACATGCCTTGTTGATCTCGTTTCGTGGTTTCAAGCGTTACAAAAGCTCCTTTCTGATAAACCTGGCTGGTCTCTCTACCGCATTTGCCTGTGTGCTCCTAAGCTATCTATGGATAAATGATGAACTGCTTATGGACAAATTCCATGAGAATGAAGCGAATATACATTTAGTCATGACCCGCATGGATTTCGGGAATAGTTGGCAAACAACCGAAAATACTTCCGGACTTTTGGGTCCCCTACTGCTACAGGAAATGCCGGAAGTAATAAAAGAGGTACGCGTAGCCAAGCACATGGAAAACAGTACCCTGTCGCACAATGAAAAAATCGTTAAGGCTGACGGTCATTATGTCACCGATGACTTTTTCCAAGTCTTTTCCTTTCCGCTCATTCATGGAGACAAAGACAATATTTGGGCAGACCCAAATTCCATTCTATTGTCAGAATCGCTGGCCATCAAGCTCTTCGGATCCATTCAAGATGCCGTGGGTCAGATGGTAACGTATCAGAATGAAGTACAGCATACCGTGTCAGGCATATTTTTGGATGTTCCAAAGCAATCCTCTGAGCGGTTTGATTTTTTGTTGTCATATGATCAGGCAGCTATCACAAAAGAGTATCTGTATGATTGGGGAAGCCAGTCCACTCGGCTGTATCTGGTCTTGAATTCAGATACTGATATTGAAGCTTTCAATGCTAAAATTTATGGGTTCATCGGGAAGCATAATGAGCGTAAAGATTACCGCAAGGCTTTTGCTACAAAATACTCAGATCACTACTTGTATGACCAATACGAAAATGGTGTGCAAGTAGGGGGGCGTATAACGTACGTAAGATTCTTTTCTCTCACTGCAGCATTGATCCTGGTGATTGCCTGTATCAATTTCATGAATCTATCTACAGCTCGGGCTTCCAGAAAGCTTAAGGAGATCGGCGTGAAAAAGATCATCGGAGCCCATAGAGGCGCGTTGGCTCTTCAATACCTAGTCGAGGCCATTGTCATCGCATTCATATCCCTGTGCCTGGCCTATGCCCTGGCTGTACTGTTGATTCCAAGTTTCAACGGTCTGACGGGCAAGCAGCTAAACCTGAGCCTAAGTCCCGAATTTTTGTGGATTCTCATTTCCATCACACTAATCTCCGGAATCCTCTCCGGAAGCTACCCAGCGCTATACCTATCGGGTCTTAAACCCTTGCTCATTTTTAAAGGGAAGTTGAACAACGCTACAGGAGAACTGTGGACGCGTAAAGGCCTGGTGGTGATCCAGTTTGCAGTATCGACTGCTTTGATTGTTTTTGTACTGGTCATTTATCACCAAGTTGATTTCATCCAAAATAAATCACTAGGATACAATAAGGATCAGGTCTTGCATTTTGCCATTGAAGGAAAAATGAAAGATCCGCAAACCAGACAAACTTTTCTGGATCAGTTGAACGGCTTGTCAGGAGTGGTGAGTGCCTCGTGTGCAAGGGTATCGATGGCCGGAGATCCCTGGGGTGTGGGGGGGCTTCAATGGCCTGGTCAACATGAGAATGACCGAAGCTATTTCCAGCACATGATAGCCTATTACGATGTACTCAAAACGCTGGATATTCAGCTATTGGAGGGGCGGGGATTTTCGCCGGACCATGTCAATGAAAACACGAAAGTTATTTTCAATGAGGCAGCAATTAAGTATATGGGTTTGGAAGACCCGATCGGAACTCACATAAAATACAGGGGACAGGATAAGGAGATTATTGGCGTGGTAAAAGACTTTCATTTCCGCTCGCTCCATGAGAAAATTACGCCCATGATGATCAATTTTTGGGATTCGCGCTTGACAAGCTTCATGATTAAGATCGAAGTGGCAAGAGAAAGGGAAATCCTCGAACAGATTGAAACTTTGTATACCAGTTTTAATCCCGGATTCCTGCTCGATTACCGGTTTTTGGACGACAATTACCAGGAGCACTATCAGGAGGAACAAAGAGCATCTCTGTTGTCAAGGTATTTTGCGATGGTGGCAATTTTGATCTCTTGTCTGGGGCTTTTTGGACTAGCTGTTTTTACCGCCGAACGACGGATCAAAGAGATAGGGATCCGCAAAGTGATGGGAGCAAGTATTTTTAACATTGTTGAAATGCTATCAGGGGACTTTTCTAAAATGGTAGGGATAGCAGTTGTGATATCCATTCCGAGCAGCTACTTTCTGGCCAGGGAGTGGTTAGACGGCTTTGCTTATCGTATTGGGCTGCAATGGTGGTACTTTGCAGGTGCAGGACTGATCACATTGTTTATTGCATGGCTGGCAGTGAGCTGGCAAACCATGAAGGTAGCGCACCAAAATCCCACGAAATTGCTTCGATCTGAGTGATTGCTTGCGCTGCTTCATAGATGACAAGAGCTTTGTTTGGTCCTCTATTCCGGTTGAGAAAAAATGCAGTTTGCATTCTTCAACAGAACTGACTTTAGCCGTTTAGATCCTCTCTGATAGAGCAACTACTTCGACATGAGATGTTTGCGAAGCTTAGAAGTGACCGCATTGAGTGTATGGCCTTATTCTTGAAATTTTTGACTAAAGTGACGATAAAAAACTTCTTCATTTGATTAAAAACTCAATTCAATAAAAAAATGCGGTGAGCACAGTGCCCACCGCTCACCATAAAACCCGCTACTACATTTTTACCTCTGCCACAATATTGCCGACGTACTCATTTAAAGATGAGTCAATGAAGGCCATAAACTGCTCCTCAGTCATTTGAGGATTTTCCATGAACTGGTCATAGTTTGATGACCAAATAATCATGGATTTTTGATATCCAAGATCCACTACCTTCCAGGTATTTACCATTCCTTTGATGGGTGCCCCTTCTACCAGTGAATAAGTAAAGGTTCTGTTGGTATCATCAAAGGCTACAATGTTCTCTTTGAAATACCCTTTTCCATCTGGCGAGTAACAGACTCTGGATCCACCTACTCCCATGTTTCCACTCCATTCTAC
>CAZQJU010000085.1:0-15569 GCA_964593185.1 uncultured Roseivirgaceae bacterium | reverse complement strand
TCCACTAACGAACTGGTTATTCGGAAGGGATTTGAGCCGAACCTAATCCTCTACCCAATGGTGGAGTACAAAAAAATCCACCACAAGATCTCTTCATTGAGTGAATTCGATCCTGATCAACGTAGGTTGAAAAGGACATTTTTCAGGGGCATCGCACCGGTAGAGTTGGACAATGCAAACCGCATCAACATTCCCAAGCACATGCTCGCTCATGCTCAGATAGACAAGGACGCACTCCTCATCGGCACGGGCAACTATATTGAAATGTGGAATCCGCAGGTATTCGATCAGCACATGATTAGTGATGACAATGAATACTCGGCACTCGCCCAGAAATTCCTGGATGAGTAGTCTTCGACAGGCTCAGACTGACAAAGAAAAAGGTCATCCTGAGTTCATCGAAGGATGTGAGTTCATCGAAGGATATTGGAGCAAAGGAGGGAGGTATTCATGAGCTTATATCACAATCCGGTGATGCTACGCGAATGCCTGGACGGATTACAACTAAAACCAGATGGAGTCTATGTGGATGTGACCTTTGGAGGTGGAGGACACAGCAAAGCAATTCTCCAGCATTTGCAAACAGGTCACCTCCTTGCATTTGATCAGGATCAAGATGCTGAGAAAAATGCCGATTTGCTTGCCGAAGCACATCGTGCCGAGGCAAGAACAAGTTCTTTCACATTTATTGATACCAATTTCAGGTTGTTGCAGAAGTACCTGAGACTACACGGCATCCGGGAAGTAGACGGCATATTGGCAGATTTAGGCGTCTCGTCCCATCAGTTTGATGCACCGGATCGGGGATTTACCATCCGTTCGGAGGGAGAACTGGACATGCGCATGAACCGGCAAGCCGGGAAAAGTGCACAGGAGGTAGTCAATACGTACGACGAAAATGACCTGATCCACCTGTTCAGTGCGTATGGTGAGGTGAAAAATGCCAGAACCCTGGCACGTGAGATCGTGAAGGTTCGGTCCGACGAACCCATTGTCACCAATGAACAACTCAAATCACTGGCCTGGGAGCTAGCGCCGAGACATCGGGAAATGAAGTATCTCGCACAGGTCTTTCAAGCCATTCGAATTGACGTGAACGAAGAACTGGAAGCACTTAAAGAATTCCTGGAGCAGGCAGGGTCGATACTCAAACCGGAAGGCAGACTGGTTGTGATGAGTTATCACTCACTGGAGGATCGATTGGTGAAGAACTATATCAATAAAGGAAATTTCAAAGGGGTTGATGAAAAAGACTTCTTCGGGAATCCAATCAGGGTCCTTGACCCGGTGAACCGAAAGCCCATCGTCCCCACGGCAGAAGAAATTAACGAAAACAGCAGAGCAAGAAGTGCGAAGCTGCGAATTGGCAAGAAAAGAAATGGCTGAGAACACCTACAAAATCCCCCAAAAAGAAGAGCGAGGCGGACTCTTTCGTCTGATCAATCGCTTTTTGCGCATGGACACGTCCATGAGTGAGGTGATACACGTGCGTTTTCTCCCCCAGATTCTTTTTCTATCCTTCTTGTGTTTGCTGTACATCGGCAACCGGCATTATGCCGAAAAGAAGGTCAGATCCATCAATCGCCTGGAAACAGAGGTTGAGGACCTGCGAGCAGATTACACTACACTGAAAGCGGACTTCATGTATGAAAGTAAGCAATCAGAAGTGGCGAAACGAGCGGCAGCGCTCGGTTTGAAGGAAAGTAAGGAATCACCGATTTTGATCAGGGAACGTGAGCATTAAGAAAGGTATTGTATTACGTGTGCGTGTCGCATTCCTCCTGACATTTTTAGTTGCAGGGGCGGTGATCTTCCGTATTGCCACCATCCAGTACGTGGAGGGAGCGCAATGGAGAAGTCTGGGCGAAACCCTTGGGATGCAGGTGATGAATGTCAAAGCTACCCGGGGCAACATCTACGCAGATGATGGTAGCCTGCTGGCCACTTCACTTCCGTTCTACCAGCTGGCAATGGACCCGGCACTCCCCGCCAATGGCCTGTATAAAAATGGCATAGATTCCCTTAGCTATCTCCTTGCCAAGTATTACAAAGACCAGACCCCAACGCAGTACAAACGGCTCATTGAGGAGGCACGGGCAAAGGGGCGTCGCTACCTGCTGGTGAATCGAGACCAGATCGGGTACCAGGATAAGAAACTGATGGAAAAGTGGCCCCTGGTGAGAGAGGGTCGGCTAAAAGGTGGAGTGTTCTTTGAAAAGGTGGAAAAACGATTTCTACCTTTTAATCATTTAGGGATACGCACCATTGGAAGTGTCAATGCCGAGGATCGGGGAATTGTAGGACTCGAGTACAGCTTTAACAAACAGCTGGCCGGAGTCAATGGCAAGGGTCTGTTTCAAAAAATGGCCGGAGGAGGTTGGAAGCCGGTGTACGATGGAACCGAACAACGCCCCGTGGAAGGCTACGATATTCAAACGACCATCAATGTCGACCTTCAGGACGTGACCGAATCTGCCCTGCTAAAGGAATTGGAAAAGCATCGCGCTGACTATGGGGTAGCGATCGTCATGGAAGTCCAGACAGGGGCCATCAAAGCCATCTCGAACCTTAGCCGAAATAGCAAGGGCGAATACTACGAACGTTACAACTATGCGGTGGGGAGTCAAGGGTCAAGGGAGCCGGGTTCTACCTTCAAGTTGGCCAGTATGATTGCCTTATTGGAGGAAACGGACATCAAGCTTTCGGATTCCATTGCCACAGGAGACGGCACACTGGAATTCTTTGATAAAACCATGAAGGACCACAAACCCGGTGGGTTTGGGACGTTGTCCGTGCAGCAGATCTTTGAAAAATCCTCCAATGTGGGAGTGGCAAAGCTCATCTCGCACCACTTCGGAAATGAACCAGAAAAATTTATTGCCTACCTCAAGGACATGAAGCTCCATGAGCCGCTGAACTTCCAAATGGTGGGTGAAGGGAAGCCGTATATCAAAGATCCTTCCGACAGCACCTGGAGTGGCGTAAGCTTGCCGTGGATGAGTCACGGGTACGAGTTGAAAATGACGCCTTTGCAAATGTTGGCATTGTACAATGGGATAGCCAACGATGGAGAGATGGTCAAGCCCATGATTGTCAAAAGTGTGACCCAGGCTGATCGTACGGTAGAAGCATTTGAGACCGAAATCATCAACGAGCGGATCTGCTCCAGGGAAACCCTGAAGAAACTTCAAATCATGATGGAGGGTGTCGTGGAGCGCGGTACTGCCTCCAACATCAACCACAGCATGTACAAGATCGCCGGCAAAACCGGTACCGCCAAGAAAGTAAAAAATGGTCGGTACGTCAAGGAGTACTATACCTCGTTTGCCGGATACTTTCCTGCAGAAGCACCCAGATACAGTTGCATCGTGGTCATCGACAACCCTAAGGGGTATCAGATCTACGGTAGCGACGTTTCGGCGCCGGTGTTCAAAGAAATCGCGGACAAGATCTATTCACTTGAGCTGGACATGCACGAAATTGAAAGCAGTGAAGGAACGCAGGTAGTAGGTGTCTTCCCGTACATCAAAGCCGGAAAGATGGACGAGCTTTCCATGATCTGCAATGAGCTAGGCATTTCCAACCACGCCAAAGGAGATTCCGAATGGGTCAAGACGGCGGTGATCAACGACGCGGTCTATTGGACGGACAACAGCGTTACCAACGAGGTAGTCCCCGACGTTCGTGGGATGACCATGCGCGATGCCATCTATGTGCTCGAGAATGCAGGATTGAAGGTGTCGGTCGATGGACGAGGCAGAGTAGCCACCCAATCCATGACCCCCGGAGGTAAACTCATCAAAGGTTCCACCATTCAACTTCGTATGAGCTAATGCAGACACTAAAAGACATATTATTTGGTGTTTCATTGCGCGCCTTGACCGGAAATCGAGATCAGGAGGTTTCAGGTATTGCCTTTGATTCACGTAAGGTGGAGTCCGGCTTTCTTTTTGTCGCCATCAAAGGGATCACTGTAGATGGTCACGACTACATTGAAAAGGCCATTGCACTCGGCGCTCGTGTCATCGTTTGCCAAAACCTACCGGAAATAGAGCAAGATGACATCACCATTGTGCAAACGGACAATTCGGCCGAAGCACTCGGCATCATTGCTTCCAATTTTTACGGAAGGCCGTCAGAAAAACTTAAACTGGTGGGCATCACAGGGACCAACGGAAAAACGACCTGTGCCACCCTACTTTTCGAACTATTTATCAACCTGGGTTATTCGGTGGGCTTGCTTTCTACTGTAGAGAATAAGATTAACGACAAGATCTTGGAAGCCAGCTTTACAACTCCGGACGCATTGCAGCTCAATCAGCTTTTGAAAGAGATGGTTGACCGTGGCTGTACGCACTGTTTTATGGAGGTAAGCTCCCATGCCTTGGTTCAGGAAAGAGTTGCAGGAATTCACTTTGAAGGCGGAGTGTTTACCAACATTTCTCATGACCATCTTGACTATCACAAAACGTTTGATGAGTACATCGCAGCAAAAAAACGCTTATTTGATGGACTCTCTTCTGATGCATTCGCTTTGGTCAATGCAGACGATCGGCGTGGAACGGTCATGCTTCAGAATTCCAAGGCAGCGAAGCATAAGATGGCCATCAAATCCATGGCTGACTTTAAGGTCAGAATCATCCACAATACCATCCAGGGACTGGAACTGAATTTCGATGGGGTGGACGTTTGGTTTAAACTCATCGGGTCTTTCAATGCCTACAATGTGCTCACAGCCTATGCGACGGCCATGTTATTGGGAGAGGAAAAAGAGGCAGTGCTTAGCAGTCTTTCCATTACCAAAGGTGCAGATGGAAGATTTGAAAAGGTAGAAAATGAGGCCAACATTTTGGCCATCGTAGATTATGCCCACACACCCGACGCACTGGAGAATGTATTGGAAACCCTGGATGACTTGCGAACAAAAAATGAGCTGCTGGTGACGGTGGTAGGATGTGGTGGTGACCGTGACAAGGACAAGCGACCAAAGATGTCAGCCATCGCTACACAATACAGCGACAAAGTCATATTGACTTCGGACAACCCTCGCACGGAAGACCCTAAGCAGATTTTGGAAGACATGCGTGCAGGAATACCAAAATCAAAGGAGCGCAATGTCATGGTGATTGAAGATCGAAAAGAGGCCATCCGCACTGCTTGTAACCTAGCCAATAACAATGACATCGTGTTGGTAGCTGGCAAAGGACATGAGACCTATCAGGAAGTTAATGGAGTGCGACACCATTTTGACGATAAAGAAATTTTAAACGAACTACTGAATGCTTAATTACCTGTTTGATTATTTGAATGAATTGGACTTCCCGGGGGCGGGACTGTTCCAATACATCTCATTCCGGGCAGGTATGGCGGCTTTCCTTTCGTTGTTGATCACCATCACGTTTGGAAAGCGACTGATCGACGTTTTACGTCAATTTCAGATGGGAGAGTCCATTCGCGATTTGGGGCTAGACGGCCAGATGGCAAAGCAGGGCACGCCTACGATGGGAGGGATCATCATTATCTCGGCCATCGTGATTCCCACGTTGCTTTTTGCTCAATTAACCAATGTATACATTTGGCTCCTAATCGTGGCTGCCTTGTGGATGGGGGCAATCGGTTTTCTGGACGATTATCTCAAGGTAAAAAAGAAAAACAAGGAAGGCCTTCGCGGAAAATTTAAGGTGCTGGGGCAGATTGTCCTTGGACTGGTAGTTGCCCTGGTGATGGTCTTCAACGAAGACATCGTGGTTCGGGAATTTGTTGGAGAGGCCTTCACGGATCAGCGATCTTTGCAGACGACAATTCCTTTCGTAGCAAACAATGAATTCAACTACGGATGGCTGCTGCCGGAATTCCTGGAAGAGTATGCCTGGATACTTTACGTGTTTGTGGTTATTTTCATCGTCACTGCCATATCCAATGGAGCCAACATTACAGATGGCGTAGATGGACTTGCAGCAGGTACGTGTGCCATCATTGGCTTGGCGCTCGCCGTTTTAGCCTACTTGTCGGGTAATGCCATCTTCTCCGATTACCTGAACATCATGTTTATCCCGAATTCGGGGGAACTTGTAATATTCTGCACCGCCTTCGTTGGAGCTTGTGTGGGATTCTTGTGGTACAATGCGTTCCCTGCACAAGTATTTATGGGGGATACAGGGAGTTTATCGCTAGGAGGCATCATTGCGGTTTTGGCTTTCGTCATTCGGAAAGAATTCCTCATACCCATTCTCTGCGGGATCCTCGTGATTGAGAATCTATCCGTGATTTTGCAGGTATCCTACTTCAAATACACAAAAAGTAAATACGGAGAGGGACGTCGAATCTTTTTGATGTCTCCCCTTCATCATCATTATCAAAAGAAAGGCATTCATGAATCCAAGATCGTCGCCCGATTCTGGATTCTTGGAATCCTATTGGCAATTTTTTCATTAGCAACGCTTAAAATCAGATAAATGACTTTAGAACAGATACACCAATTAAATGAAAAGTTTCAGAAGCAGGCGGTCCAGCTTTCGGAGCTTATCCCAAATGGAACGTTGGTGCAAGCGACTTCCATGTTGATTAGAAGTTCCAGGGAGATTCACCAGTTCTTCCTCAGTCTTCTTAAGGCAAATAGTGAAGGCAAATTCAATCAGGTGGCGGATCGGATGGAAGAAGAGATGGATGAGGTGGTTTTCATCCTGGACCAATTGGAGCTAGCCAACAGATCTCAGAAAATCAGCCTGATTCAAGATTTTTTGAAAGAGGGTTATGGACTGATGTCCATTTACTCCAAGTGCTTTGATCAAGTCATTGACAAAAAAGTGTACAAAGAAGAATGATGGATAGTCGCATTGTCATATTAGGAGGTGGAGAAAGCGGCGTGGGGGCTGCCATATTAGCCAAGCAAAAGGGCTACGACGTGTTCCTGTCCGATGGTGGCAGCATTTCTGCGAACAGAAGAAGAGTGCTTAAAGCACATGACATTGCATTTGAAGAGCAAACGCATACGGAAGAGCGCATACTGAAGGCCGATTTGGTGGTCAAAAGCCCCGGAATTCCGGATAAGGCTCCCATTGTTCAAAAGCTTATTACCTACAACATTCCGGTCATATCTGAAATCGAGTTTGCGTATCGGTTTATCCAAAAGGCGAAGGTGATTGCCATTACCGGAACCAATGGAAAAACAACCACTTCCCTGCTAACCTACCACTTGCTAAAAACGGCAGGCTACAAGGTAGCCCTGGGAGGAAACATTGGAAAAAGCCTCGCCGCATTGGTGGCGGAAGGAGGCTACCACTACTACGTCGTGGAAGTAAGTAGTTTTCAATTGGATGGCATCGTCAATTTTCGGCCGGATATCGCTGTGCTGCTCAATATTACTCCAGACCACCTGGATCGATACGATTACAACTTCGATAACTATGTCAAATCTAAATTTCGCCTCGTAGAAAACCTCTCTCAGGAGCAGGCCTTCATTTACTCAGCGGATTCCAAGCCCGTTACGGAGGAGTTGAGTCGAAGAAAAGTGGAGGCAAGCATGTTTGCCATGAGTACGGCATCCAACAAGCGGCTAAGTGCCTACCTGGAAGACGATCATTTGATTTTCAATTTCGAGTTTAAAAACAAGGGCGA
Source organism: uncultured Roseivirgaceae bacterium (assembly GCA_964593185.1). GTDB lineage: Bacteria > Bacteroidota > Bacteroidia > Cytophagales > Cyclobacteriaceae > Ekhidna. The sequence continues at coordinate 7,952 of CAZQJU010000085.1, read as the reverse complement.
GCATCACAAAATTCCGCTATCTGAGGTCTCCCTCATAGGCAAGCACAACATGGTCAATAGCATGGCGGCTGTGATCAGTGCTTTGTGTTTGGAGGTCTCTATCAGTGCTGTCGTTAAAGGGCTTAAGACCTTCAAGAATGCACCGCATCGGTTGGAGTTTGTGGATGAAGTGGATGGTGTAGGCTTCATTAACGATTCCAAAGCAACCAATGTGGACTCGGTTTACTATGCACTGGACGGAGTAAAGAAGAATATTATTTGGATTGCCGGAGGCATTGACAAAGGGAATGCCTACGAACAAATTGAGTCCTTGGTAAAGGACAAGGTCAAGGGGCTTGTGTGCCTGGGAAAGGACAACACTCGGCTTACCGGATACTTTGCGACCAAGGTTGACCAAATCGCAGAAGTTGATTCTGCAAAAAAAGCAGTACAGCAGGCATTCGAATTGGCCAACGCGGGAGATGTGGTCCTGCTATCGCCCGCATGTGCAAGTTTTGATCTGTTCGACAACTATGAAGATCGAGGAGATAAGTTTAAGAAAGCAGTGAAGAAATTCAAAAAAGAACACAGAGAGAAGATATGAATACTGTAAAGGATTGGGCCTATCGGAATTTGAAAGGTGACCCGATGATTTGGTTCATCGTACTGATCCTTTCCTTGTTCAGCATACTGGTAGTCTACAGTGCCACCGGAAGTTTAGCCTACAAAATGATGGATGGCAACACAGAGTACTACCTCATCAAGCATTCCGTGTTGGTAGGGTTGAGTTTTCTGGCTATCTGGGTAGCACATAAGATTGACTATCGTTATTACTCTAAGCTGTCAAGGTTGGTACTTTGGGTATGTGTACCCTTGCTAATCTTTGCATGGCTGTTTGGAACAGAGAAAAACGAAGCTTCACGATGGCTTATGATTCCGGTAATCAATCAGTCTTTTCAACCTTCTGATTTGGCAAAGCTTGCGTTGATTGTAACGCTGGCGAGCATGCTTTCAAAACGACAGAAATCCATTGATGACTTTCAACGCGCCATTATTCCGATGCTCTTTTGGATTGGCTTGATCTGTGGCCTTATCGCGTTGACCAATTTCTCGTCAGCAATTCTATTGTTTCTTACCTGCATGCTGATACTATTTATCGGCCGGGTACCAATGAAATATTTGGCCATGTTGGTAGTGATCTGTGTTTCCTTTGGCTCCATCGCCTTTGTAATTGGTCAGCGGGGAGGTACAGCCATTTCCAGGGTAGAAGATTACATCTCCGGTGAAACACCGTATCAGGCGAGACAAGCCTACATCGCCATTGCTTCGGGAGGTGTTTTTGGTAAAGGTCCGGGACAAAGTGACCAACGAAATTTTCTTCCCCATCCGTACTCCGATTTCATCTACGCGATCATTCTGGAGGAATATGGCATTGTAGGAGGGGTGGTCGTGTTGATGCTGTACCTGGCACTTCTCTACCGTGGCATGAAAGCTGCCGAAGACACGGATAGGGCCTATGGAGGCCTGTTATCGGCAGGTCTGAGCTTTGCGCTGGTCATTCAGGCGTTGGTGAATATGGGAGTCGCAGTGGGATTGGGACCTGTCACGGGATTGACGTTACCCTTTATCAGCATGGGGGGAACTTCTCAGCTTTTTGCAGGGATTGCGCTTGGAATTATCCTGAGTGTAAGCAGAGGTGAAATCGACCAATTTGGAGGTACCATCGGAAATCAATATAAAGAAGCCGCATAATCGAAGAGAAAGAACCATATCGCCAACAAGCATTGCGCGTCATGATCAGCGGAGGTGGCACCGGAGGACACATCTATCCGGCTATTTCCATAGCACAGGCATTGCAAGAGATGTTGCAAGAGGTAGAGATCCTGTTTGTCGGAGCGAAAGGGAAGATGGAGATGGAAAAAGTACCTAAGGCAGGCTTTAAGATCGAGGGTCTGTGGATTAGCGGCATCCAGCGAAAGTTGTCGGGGCAAAATTTGCTCTTCCCGGCCAAGTTGCTTTCCAGCTTACTGGGTGCCTCGCGCCTCATCAAGGAATTCAAACCGGATGTCGTAGTGGGGGTAGGTGGATATGCCAGTGGTCCGTTGCTGTATGTCGCTACCAAGAAAGGCGTTCCTACCTTAATTCAAGAACAAAATAGTTATGCGGGGCTGACGAATAAATTATTAGCCAAGTCGGTTGACAAAATTTGTGTGGCTCACGATGGGATGGAGAAGTACTTTCCGAAAGAGAAGCTGGTGATCACGGGTAATCCTGTTCGAAGTACCATCAAATTGAATCCAAACCGAAAAGACGAAGCTTACCGATATTTCGAGCTGGATGCCACCAAACCTACCCTATTGGTTGTCGGTGGAAGCTTAGGAGCCCGTTCAGTGAATGAGTTCATTTTGGCGGGGCTCGAAAAATTTGAACAGGAAGGGATTCAGTTGATCTGGCAGTGTGGAGGCTTTTATTACGAGGAAATGAAAGAACGGTCCAAAGGAAAAGGAGGGGTTGTCGTGTTGGAGGACTTTATTTTCCAGATGGACTTTGCATACGGTATTGCGGATGTGGTGATCTCGAGAGCAGGAGCATTGTCCATTGCGGAGCTCATGTTGACAGGGAAGCCGTCCATTTTGGTCCCTTCACCCAATGTGGCGGAGGATCATCAGACGATCAATGCTTTGGCGCTGGTGGAGAAAGATGCTGCTGAGATGATCAAAGATTCGGAGGCGATGGACAAGCTGGTGGAAGAGGCCATTGAGTTACTAAATGATACCGAGCGAAAAGCGAAGCTCGCAAAGAATATTCACGCCATGTCGCATGAAAATGCCGCCATGGACATTGCCAATCAAGTAATGAAACTTGCTGAATGAAGCTGCAAGAAGTACATAGGGCCTATTTTGTCGGTATCGGTGGTATCGGGATGAGCGCTATTGCGCGCTGGTTTCAAGCAAAAGGAATGTCGGTTGCAGGATATGATCGAACGGAAACTGGATTGACTGCGCAGTTGGCAGAAGAGGGAATGTCCATTCACTTTGACGACAATCCAGAACTGATTCCCCAGGAGTTTCTAGACCAGGAAGGTACACTGGTCGTCTACACACCTGCGGTTCCGGCTGACCACCAAGAGCTCAATCACTTTAAGAATGCAGGTCATGAGGTAAAGAAGCGAGCTGCTGTGCTTGGAATGATCACGGAAAAGCACTACACGATTGCAGTGGCAGGCACGCATGGTAAAACTACCACCAGTTCAATGATTGCACACTTGTTGAGCGATAGCAGAAAAGGATGCTCCGCCTTTGTTGGTGGGATCATGACCAATACGAACTCCAACCTCATCATCGGAGATGACGATGCTCCTGTAGTAGTGGAGGCCGATGAATACGACCGTTCGTTCATGCAGTTAAACCCTAATTATCTCGTCATTACCTCACTAGATCCCGATCATCTTGATATCTATGGAGATGAGACGGGGATGCTGGATACCTATGAAGCATTTGCGAAGAAGACACCCGAAGATGGAAAGTTACTCATGCAGTCCGATGCGGGTTATAAGATTAATCCTGGCAACAAGTACACTTCCTATGCCCTACGTGACGGTGATGCAGTTGCAGATGCGCTAAGAATCGTGAATGGTGCATTTGTTTTCATGTATCGCTATGGCATGGAAAAGATAGCCGATGTCAGACTGGAGGTGCCGGGGTATCACAACGTGCTAAATGCCTTGGCTGCCATAACCGTTGCCCTGGACATGGGAATGGACGGAAAGTCTATTCGAAAGAGATTGAAGACCTACAGAGGAGTCAAGCGAAGATTTGAATACGTGTATAGAAGCAACGATGTCACCTTAATTGACGACTATGCACACCATCCGGAAGAAATCGAGGCGTTCCTGAAGTCCGTTCGTGCGTTGGCAAAGGACCGCAAAATCACAGCCATTTTCCAACCGCACTTGTACTCTCGTACCAACGACTTTAAGAAAGGCTTTGCTGCAGCACTGGATAAAGCGGATAATGTGATCCTGTTGGATATTTATCCAGCCAGAGAAAAACCAATGCCGGGGGTCACTTCAAAAGTGATTTACGATTTGATGGAAAACGAAAGTAAAGTCATTGTGGAGAAAGAATTTTTGCTGCAAGAATTGGAAAACCACGCATTGGATGTAGTGGTGACCATAGGCGCCGGAGACATTGACAAATTGGTTCCACAGGTAGGCGAATACCTGAAGAAACGAACAGGAAAACCACCTGAATTAATGAACGAAGATGAGTAGAGAACAAAAGAAAAACATATTGCTCTATTCCTTTAGCGGGGTCCTGTTGGTCAGCTTAATGGTCTTTTCAGGTCTTAAAAACAATGGGCGCGCCATCGAGACGATGGACGTCGAAGTATTGGAGGAAGAAGGTATCTATTTCACCGATGATCTGGAGGTCATCGATCTGATGACCGATAAGCGTGCTGACTACGTGATCGGCGTGGCTGCCGGAGAGATTGAACCAAAGGTTTTGGAAGCCAGGGTGGAATCAAACCCTTTTGTGAAAGACGCCCAAGTCTTTCGTGATGTAGAAGGAAACCTTAATGTAAAGGTTCGACAGAGTAAGCCAATCGCAAGAGTGTTTACCAATGGAGAATCGGACAAGTACATCGATTCGGATGGAAGAGTCCTACCAGTGAACGCACGTCATACCGCAAGGGTACCCCTCGTGGAAACGGAGTTTGAGTTTGCCTGGGAAAAGAACATGAAGGAGTCGGAGTACGGTAGTCAAATTTTATCCCTTTTAAAGCACATTGAAAATGATGCATTCTGGAAGGCACAGATTGCACACATGGTAATCAAGCATAATGGGGAAGTGGAGCTTTACCCACAGGTAACCAAACAGAAGATAGAATTCGGCAAGCCGAAAGACTTTGAGGAGAAATTCTCCAGACTGATGACGTTTTACAAAGAAATTTTGCCCGTTAAAGGGTGGAATTACTATGAGCGCGTCAATGTGAAATTTAAGGATCAAATCATTTGCGAATAGTAAATCACCAAGAAATAAAATAGTATGGAAGACAAAATCATAGTTGGATTAGACATAGGCACAACAAAGATCTGTGCGATCGTAGGCAAAAAGAACGAGTATGGTAAACTCGAGATTTTGGGCATGGGAAAGGCCGTTTCCGACGGTGTCATACGGGGCATTGTCACCAATATTGACAAAACCGTACGCGCCATAGAAAAGGCCATCGCAGAGGCGAGTGAGCAATCGGGCATAGAGATCAATGTGGTGAACGTAGGCATTGCCGGTCAGCACATCAAGAGTGCGGTCCATCATGGAGGCATTACCCTGGAAAATCAGGACGATGAAATCACCATTGAGGACATTGCCAGGCTTACCAGCGATATGCATCGGATCGTTACGCCGCCGGGCAGTGAGATCATTCATGTCATGCCGCAGGATTACATCGTGGACTACGAAGACGGGATCATGGACCCTGTAGGGATGACCGGTGTTAAGTTGGAAGCGGATTTCCATATCATTACGGCACAGACCAACGCCATCAACAACATCAACAAGTGTGTTAAAAAGGCAGGGCTTTCCATCGAGAATCTGATCCTGGAGCCCCTGGCATCCAGTTTGTCCGTGCTAAGTGACGAAGAAAAAGAGGCGGGTGTTTGCTTAGTAGACATTGGAGGGGGAACCACCGATGTAGCGGTATTCTATGACAACATCATCCGTCACACGGCAGTCATTCCATTCGGAGGTAACATTATCACTTCGGACATAAAGCAAGGTTGCATGGTCATGGAACATCAGGCCGAGCTTCTCAAGACCAAGTTTGGCCGCGCGATTTCGGAAGAGGCCAGCCCGAACGAGATCGTTTCCATTCCGGGATTACGCAATCGACCACCAAAGGAGATTTCCATCAAGAACCTGGCCCATGTGATTGAAGCCAGAATGGAGGAAATCATTGAGTTGGTGCATACAGAAATTATCACCTCCGGATTTCACAAGAAGTTGGCCGCAGGTATCGTGGTCACAGGTGGAGGTTCGCAGTTGACGAACTTAAGTCAGCTATTCGAATACATGACGGGTCTGGATACGCGTATCGGTTATCCAAACGAGCACCTTGGGAAGTGCAAGGTTGATAGTGCGAAGAGTCCGATGTACGCTACTACCGTAGGGTTAGTGCTTTCCGGATTCAAGGCGCTGGACATTAGAGAGACCAGGTACAAGGAGTTTGCGCCCTCCGGAGAAAAGAAAAAAGTGAAACAAGGCAATAAGTTCTTCAGCAACATTCTGGAGAAAACCAAAGGCCTCTTGATTGATGACTTTGACGACAAAATAAACTAATAGAAGATGAGTGGGCTTCGTGCCTGAATACCAACTTCATTATTAACTAAAAAACTATGGCAGAAAATATGTATCAATTCGATTTACCCTCACACCACAAATCCATCATCAAGGTGGTAGGCGTAGGTGGAGGAGGTAGCAACGCTGTTAATCACATGTTTGGCCTTGGAATCAAGGACGTTGAATTTGTGGTTTGTAACACCGACCATCAAGCATTGGAGAGTAGCTCCGTACCCATCAAATTACAAATTGGCACCACGCTTACCAGTGGCCTGGGAGCAGGAGCAAATCCTGAAAAAGGAAAAAGTGCGGCAATTGAAAGTAAGGAAGAGATCAGAGACCTTTTAGCAACGGATACCAAGATGATCTTCATTACTGCAGGTATGGGAGGTGGCACCGGAACAGGTGCGGCACCCGTCATTGCACAAGTGGCACGTGAGCTTGACATCCTAACCGTAGGAATCGTCACCGCACCATTTGCTTTTGAAGGAAAGAAAAAAATGAAAGCGGCGGAAGACGGCATCAAAGAACTCAAGAAGTACTGCGATACCGTCATTGTCATCATGAACGACAAATTGCGTGAGATCTATGGCAATCTGTCCATCAGCGATGCATTTGCACAAGCAGATAACGTCCTAACCACCGCAGCCAAGGGCATTGCAGAGATCATCACCGTACCAGGCTATGTCAATGTGGATTTCGAAGATGTGAAGACGGTCATGCGAAATGCAGGTCCCGCCGTCATGGGATCGGCACAGACCATCGGTGACAATCGGGCAAGAAGAGCTGCGGAAGAGGCGCTTAATTCTCCGTTGTTGAATCAGCAAAACATCTACGGTGCTGAGAAAATTTTGCTATCCATCATTTCGGGTGAAGAAGCAGAATTGCAAATGGATGAATTGACTGACATAACAGATTACATCCAGGAATATGCTGGTGACGAAGCCGAAGTGATTTTCGGGCATGGTGTGGACAGTTCTTTGGGCGAAAACATACGCGTCACGGTCATTGCCACCGGTTTTGGCAAGGTAGACGAAGATGGCGAGTATATTTTGACCAAAGAGAAGGATACCAAAGTATTTGATCTGGACTCACAGAAAGAGATTGCTGAAGAAAGTAAGCACAATACCTCTGATCTCATGTTTGAGTTAGACATGGATTCGGACGAGGAGGAAGAACGTGTGGAGTACGAGTTTGGCTGGCTTAAGGATGAAATCAAGCGAGAGGTAGAAGAGGAGGATCAAAATGACTACGAAGGAACCGAACGAAAGTCTTTTCAACAGTCGTCCTTTGAGTTTGATTTTACCGGCGGAGGTTTTGAGGAAAATGAGGAGTCCATCAATGAAGAAGAGATCGAGATTGCCGATGCATTTTCGAACATGCCCAATTCTAAGCAGGTACAGCTCGCCAAAGAACGGATGGAGCGTGAGCAGGAGTTAGAGGGTAAGAAATTTGAAATGGCGACTGAGGAATTCAAGGAACGATTGGATGTGCCTGCCTACGAGCGGAAGAAGGTAAAGCTGCAAAATGCGCCCCATTCCTCTGAACGCAACATTTCCAAATTCAACTTAAATGAGGATAATCAGATACTTGGCAACAATAAGTTCTTACACGACAATGTGGATTAGCCACTTG
>CAZQJU010000084.1:0-15690 GCA_964593185.1 uncultured Roseivirgaceae bacterium | reverse complement strand
CCTGCCTAAACACCTGAATTTTATCTTTTTCAAAAGGCAGTGTATCGATCTTCACTAGTTGTTCCTTATCGAAGCCCAGCGGTTTATTTACCAGGTAATGCATCTGGCGAAAAACTGTAATGGTCCCTGAAATCAGCACCACAGCGATGAATAGCTGACCGATTACCAGTATATGTCTCAGACTTTCCTTGTTTCGCTTTACAATGAGCTTTTGGAAAACAGCCGCAGGCCCAAAATTGGATAAGTAAAGTGCAGGATAAAACCCGGATAAGATGCCAAGCAACAAGGGAATTGCCACCAAACACATCAGACCTACAGGGGTATAGAGGACAGCCAAGCTGATGGCTTTACCAACCGTTTGATTGAAATACGGCATAAAAAGATGCGTCATGGGAATCGCTATCAGCATTGCAACAAAGCAAATGAAGGTCGCCTCGATGAGAAACTGTAGGATGAGATCCGGTCTGCTTGCACCTACTGCTTTTCGTATTCCTACCTCTAAGGTTCGGTACGAAGCTCTTGCTGTCGCCAAATTCACAAAATTGACTACCGCCATCGACAAGATGAATACACCAACCAGGGCGAAAAAATACACAAAGGTCTCACTCGAATTTGCCTCGAATTCTTCTGTCAAGTTTGAATGGAGGTGGATATCCGTTACAGGTTGCAGAAAGTAGTCATACAGATTGCCCGCCTCTAGCCAGTTTTCGAACGCGTCATCACCTATGGATTGATTTTCCAGTGAAATCTCATTGATTTTATTTGTGAGTTCTGAAAGGCTTGTTTCTGGATGCACCCGTATGTACGAATAGACTGCCCATGTACCCCAGGTCTCCATGATCCAATCCGGGAAGGTCACAATCGCTAAGGAAGACAGTATTTCATAAGAGAAGTGCGCATTGGACGGAGGATCGGCCACCACTGCTTTGACAATTAGCGACTTCTTCTTATCCCCATCTGGAAGTTGTATGGTAAACAATGCACCTATGGGGTCATCATCCCCGAAGTACTTTCTTGCCGCGGATTGCGTAAAAATTAAGCCGTCATTCTCTTTAAAAAAGTCATTGGAAACGGACCCGCGAATGATTTCAGGCTGAAATACTTCAAAGAAGCCTGAATCGACAGAAGAGATTCGTTGCTTTTCTAATCGCTGCCCTACTTTACCAAACATATAATCGTCCCACGTAAAGCGTGTATAGTCCGTCACTTCGGGTAATTTTTCTGTAATGGTAGGAGAAAGCACCGGCGCGGTTATCGCCCATTCTTTGTTGTATTCCGGATAAATGCGATTGAGCGCTATTCGGTAAATGTGCTCCGCCTCGGGATAGTGTTTATCGTACGAAAATTCATAATGTACATAGGAGGCAATGGTGAGAAACGCTGAAATACCGACGGCCAATCCCATAATGTTGAGAAAGGAATGGAGCTTATTTTTTCGCAGATTTCGTAGTGAGATTCTGATCATGGTTCGATTCATTTTAGGATTAAATACATGAATCAAACTACGGTCACCTTTAGTACTAATAGGTGCTTTCCGTTCGGAAAGACGTTCTTCCCCATAAACTCGTACGTTCCTTTTCTCGCGATACTCCGAGGGAGTAAGGCCTGTACGCTTCTTAAATGCGGTATTGAACGATGATTTGGAGTTGTAACCTACCTTGTTCGCGATCGTTTCGATTTTCACGGTTTCATTCGTCTCATCCTTGAGAAGGATACACGCCTCACGAATTCTGAACCTGGCCAATAGATCTTGAAAGCTGATTTTCAACGATTCGTTCAACACCTGCGAAAGGTGGTGCGTTGTCACTCCCAGCTTCTCGGCGAGCTTGCCTAGTGATGCATCGTCTCGCCGATAGAATTCCTCCGACTCCATCACCTCATGTAGTCGCTTGATGATGGAGGATTTAATCTCTGGCGTTAAGGTTGACTTCTTATACTTATTGCCGATTGGAATGGGAGATAAAAAAGAAGATTCACTAAATAATTGGTACACTACATGAAAAAGGAGTAGCAAGAGTAGCATACCATAGATATAAGGCTGAAGTGGCAAAACCCATGAAACTACATATCCCATGAGCAGCGGAACTAAGTTTCTCAACCACGCAATCCTTGAACCTGCATTCTGAAAATAGGAAAATCCTCTTGCTTCCTGCTCAGCTACCAAAAGCCTGGCTGACTTGACTAAATAAGCAACCCCGACAACGCCATGCAAAATCCACAAAAAAGTAAGGTTTGAACCCAGAAAAAAGCTGCTTAGCACGATCGCGGTCATCACCAGATAGTGTAAGTAAGAAACCCGACTTTTTTGATAAAAAAAGGCCTTCAGATATAGAAAGGAGAAGACCATGATCATGACCATGGAAGCCGAAATGTACCTGTCAAAACCTACAAACTTCAGGACAACGGTAGAAACACAAGCGGCTATCAATGTACCCAGCCATCTTCCGGCAGGTGCTTTACTAATGAGCAAAACCAATCCGAAGAGCCCGCCAATGATGATGGTACTAACAAGAAAGGTTTCGTGCCATGGAAAGTCCAGGATTTCCATAGCGTAAAAATGGGCAATCTGTCTCACAATTCCATTCAACAGCAGTTACACTGTCATGGCCTACAAAAGACTCGCATTGATCCTGGGAAACTGCCTATTCCCTGACCATCATCGCTTAAATCCAGACCGGAACACACTTTTCTTCATGGCTGAAGATGCCGGACTTTGCACGCATTACAAATACCACAAGCACAAGTTGGTTCTATTTCTCTCAGCAATGCGATCGCATGCGGACGCTATTGAGCAAATCCATGCAATTACGTATCATCCCCTTTCTGAAACCTCCTTGCCCCTTTCTTTTGAAGATAAGTTGCAAAATGCATTGGAAGAACATCCAGAGATTGATGAAATCGTCACTTATGATATCGAAGATCACTTTTTTGCCAAACGTATAGCCTCCTTTTGCCAAGAAGCCCGAGTGCAGCTTACAATCATCGACTCACCTGCCTTTATCACTTCTAAGAAAGCCTTCAAGCGGTACAACGAACGTGTCAAAAAGCCTTTCATGCACACGTTCTATCAGCAACAAAGAAAAGAGTTGAATCTCTTAATGGAAGATGATGGCCTTTCTCCACTTCATGGCAGCTGGTCTTTTGATGAAGAAAATCGAAAAAAATTACCGAAGGGCATTCAAATTCCCGTTCAGCCAAGCACAACCACCACAGCTCATACCGCAGAGGTAATGAAGCTGGTTAATGAACTCTTTTCTGATCATCCGGGGAGTACAGAGAACTTTCAATGGGCCACTACCAGAGCACAAGTACTGCAGTTACTGGATGATTTTCTACAGCATCGATTCCAGAATTTTGGCCCGTACGAAGATGCCATCAGCAGCAAGGAGACCTTCGTTTTTCATTCTATCCTGTCTCCATATATCAACATGGGCCTTCTAACTCCAGATGAGGTAGTGGACGCAGCATTACAGCATTACCATTCACATGACACACACTTTCCAAGCGTCGAAGGCTTTGTCCGGCAGATTATCGGATGGCGTGAATTCATGCGGGGAATCTATCACGAGTACGACGACCAGCTCAACATCAACCACTTTGATCATCATCGAAGGATGAAATCCTGCTGGTATGACGGAACCACCGGAGTACCGCCGCTCGATGACGCCATCAAAAAAGCAAACACGCATGGGTATACCCACCATATTGAACGGTTGATGGTATTGGGAAACATCATGCTGCTTTGTGAACTTGACCCCGACGAAGTATACAAATGGTTCATGGAGATGTATGTTGATTCTTCGGACTGGGTGATGGCCCCAAATGTATATGGCATGAGTCAGTTCGCAGATGGTGGAATCTTTGCTACTAAACCGTACATCGGGGGAGCCAATTATATCAAAAAGATGAGTGATTATGGAAAAGGAGATTGGGAAGATGTGGTCAACGGACTGTATTGGAGATTCATTGAAGTGAACATTGACACGTTTGCAGCAAATCAGCGTATGTCCATGATGGTTGCAACTTTACGAAAAATGAATCCTGATAAAAAAGCAAAAATCTTCAAGGCTGCAAACGAGTTTATTGACCGCGTAACCCTTGATTGATCCACCGATTTCGTGTGAACCATAGATTTCACCTTTCTTACCCATTATATTGCAAATCCATTCCAACCTAAAAACATGAAAAATCTAGCTGTTTCCCTCTTCCTGTCCGCGCTTATCGCAGGATGCGCAAGTTCTGAACAAACCTCACCGTATAAAACCTTAGGGAGCATCGAAGTACTAGATGAACGCTTACATAGCATCATTGATGCCGACGCCAGGATTGAAATCCTTGCCAAAGGCTTCAGTTGGTCGGAAGGCCCGGTATGGGTGCCCGAACTCAATAGCCTACTCTTCAGCGATGTTCCCCAGAATACGGTGTATAGCTGGAACGAAGAAGACAGCATTCAGGTGTTTCTAAAACCTTCTGGTCATACGGGGTTTGCGCCTGCCTCCACAGGGGAAGGTTCCAATGCCTTGGCACTTGACTTGGATGGAAGCTTGCTGCTGTGCCAGCATGGAGATCGTCGCGTGGCTCGATTGAGCAGCTTTGAAGACAGGGACTCCTTTGAAACGGTTGTGCACTATTTTGAAGGAAAACGCTTCAACAGCCCTAACGATATCGCCGTGAAATCTGATGGTACGCTGTTATTCACCGACCCCCCTTATGGACTTGCAGGCCAGGATGCGGATTCACTCAAAGAGATTTCGTATAGCGGAGTCTATGCGCTGAAAGATTCTGTGGTCACGCTGATCGATTCCACGCTGACTCGACCGAATGGACTGGCTTTGACCGCGAACGAACAGATCGCTGTTGCCGCTAATTCGGACCCAGCCACAGCCATCTGGAGAACCTATGATCTAAACAGTGGCGAAAGTGCTTTGCTTTTTGATGCCACATCCATGGTAGCCGATCGGCCCGGATTGCCTGATGGCTTGAAGATCAACAAGGAGGGAATCATCTTTGGCACAGGTCCCGGGGGTGTACTCATTCTTACCCTGGAAGGAGATCACTTAGGAACCATTTTGACCAACGTGCCCACAGCCAATTGCGCGCTGAGTCCGGATGAGAAAACCTTGTATATCACGGCAAATGATATGCTACTTCGGGTGGCCCTGAAGTAGCACAAGTTATTTTTGTAACATCAGCGTGTGATTCTATCAAAACTTGAGTCGGACACTGATGTTGGGCGTGATCCCAATGAGCTTACGGTCATTTCGCAGGAGAAAAATCCGTTCGTCTTCATCTTCTTCAATCGAGTAAGTCCTGCTCAGCCTGTTGGTCCGATTCAATACATTGAGTACGGACAGTCCCACTTCTCCACTAAGTCTGGAGGCCGATTTAGTCGTAAACTTGTACCACGCAGAAACATCCACTCGTTGGTAATTTGGGAGTCGACTTCCATTTAGTGTTTCGTAATTGATTTCAAAAAACGAATCCTCTTCATTGTCTTCATCGATCACGCGTTCGAAGCCCGTAGCATTAGTAAAGGGAAGCCCCGACTTAATTGTGTATCCTAGCGAAAACTCAAATTGCTTGTAATTCAGTGTCTGGGAAAGTTGCAACTGATGCCTCAAATTTAAGCCTGAGGGAAACCGCTCTTCAACGGCCGAAACCTCAGAATCCTGAAACGTATAGCTTAGCCATGCCCGATAGTACTTCCACCTCCGCCTAAGCATAAAATCTAGCCCTTTAATGGTTTCACTGCCTGAAATCAACACCTCACCCTCTTCCGGGCGAAAACCAAAATTCCAAGCCACAGGGGCAAGCACCCGCTTGATGTACGCATCCACATCCAAGACCCAGCCCCCTTTCGTGAAAAGCACCCCGGCAACAACTTGTTCGTTCTTCAGCACCGGAATCTCTTCCTCTTCGTCGGCAGTGACCCAATTTTGCTCAAGGGTATTTGAGAATACAAAATCCAATTCCTTCAAAGAGCTGATGTACTGATGGTACACTCCTACCGTCGATTTTAGCAGCAATCCCGGACTTAGTTGATAATTTAAGCGTAGCTGACGATCCAAACGGTTGGAACTTAAGGCTTCATAGTGATTGAACCGGACCCCGGCGCCCAGTTGAAGGCCGGAGGCGAACTGGCCAAAGTAGTTTCCAAAAAAACCATGCACCAAGCCCTCACTTTCGATGGTCTCGACAAAATCTTCCTCGAAGAAGAAATCCTCATTGATGGATAAATCAGCATTTATAGCGTTGAATTGGTACCCTACATCCAATGTGTTGTTCTCTTTAGGTCGTAAAGTGAATGAAAGTCTGGATTCAAGATTTTTCAGACTATTGGTTCTGGATTGTAGGTCATTCTCCAACTCCTCCTCCTCATCTCTTCGAACATTCACAAGCGAATAATCCATTTCGTAGTCTGCGAAGGAGGTACTCCATTCGGTGGACGCGTTAGCTCCCCACCTTCGTACCCAGGAAAGATTTGTACCTAGTGTTCGTACATTGTGCTCTTGAATGGATTGAAAGATGTTTTCCTCATCTTGAGAATCGTAGTCCAGCTTGCTTTGCGAACGCAAAAGGCTGAATTGAATATCATCCTTCTTGAAATTGAAATCCGTCACTAGGTTTAGATCGCTGAAAATCAGTTGACTATTGTATTCAAAATCATCTGAAATTCCCTGGACATCTTCGGTCAGACTACCTTCAAAAAGCTTGTTGCTGATGGCATTGAAGGTCGGCGTTGAAATCAGATCATTGAATGATCTCCGTGCCCCAATTGAGACCTGTCCTTTGTACCCGGCAAACGGCGCACTCACAAAAAGATCTCCGTGGGTCAAGTTAAGATTGGATTCCACAATCACGTTCTCCGACTCCGACTTCCGAGAATCAATCAAAAGCAATCCAGAGCTTGCGCCACCATATCTGACTGGCACGTAGTTCTTATATATATCTACATCACCGACAGTAGAAGGAATAAACGACGAGATGTTTCCAAAGTAGTGTGCCGGCTGATAGACAGGAATGTTGTTCCAATAGATAAAGGTGTTGTCTCGAGAACTGCCCCGTACATTGAGCCCACCGGCTGATTCGTCGGCGGAGCCAATGCCTGAAAGTAATTGCGCCGAAAACAAGATATCGCGCTCTGAGAGTCCCGGTAGTATTTCCATTTCTTGAACAGCTACTCTGATCCGGGAAGCCTGATCATCGATGGAGATGCCTTTGATCAGATATTCCTTGACTACCACTTCTTGCAGCTCTTTGGGGTCCCTCTGCATCTTAAGCCGAACCGTCCTTTCTGGACTCAACGTATCTACGTTGATGCTAACAGCCTCGTAGCCCAAAAAGGAAATTTCAAGCACCGTGGATGCAGGATCTCTTACCTCCATTTCAAACATACCATTCTGATTGGAGATGTATCCCTGACTTGATCCATTGATGCGCGCTGTAGCAAACGGCAACGTTTCGTCCGTCTCAACATCAGAGACTTCAATTCGGACTGCCAACGACTTTCGGGTAATGGATATGAAGTTTTGCTCAACGATGTCAAATCCCAATTGGTGAAGCGAGAGCAGTTGATTGAGAAAAACTGACAGTTCAAGTTCTTCAGCGCGGATGGTGACGACTTTGTCCTTTACCTCGTCAACTGCATAGGCAAAATGGATAGCAAAACGCTGTTCCAACTCTTCAAAGACGCTGACTAAGCTTTTATCCGTTGCCTCGTAGTTAATTACACGTTCCTGTGCTAATGCACTTAGGCTGAGCAGCCCAAGCAAGAGAAAAAGTCTAAGCCGAGCCATTTATTCTAATCCAAAGATGATCAACTCGTTTGTGGACTGATTATAGGTGTAATCAATCGCTAGCGGCTCAAAAACTAGCTTCATGGCCGACTGCGCACTTCGGTTTGGAAAGGCTCCGGTATAGAGCAGCTTATCTAATGAGCCATCATAGGTAATCTCGCAGCCAAAAACGTAACGCAACTCGTTAAGCACCTCAGGCAAAGGTGCATTTCGAAGAGATACGACGCCATCCATCCAGGAAGGTTGAGTTGCTAGCGAATCCTGCCTAAACGCAATCATCTCACCACCTGCAATACGGATGATATCACCTGGTGTAAGCTCTTTATTGACACTTGAAGCCGAAACCTCGACACGCCCGGTATAGCACGTCACCTCCAGGCGGTCCCCCCTACTTCTGACGTTGAAACTTGTTCCCAACACCTGTACAGCTCCATTTTCTGTTTCCACCTTGAAAGTCATTCCCTTTTCCACCTCAAAAAAAGCTTCACCGCTTAACACTAGATTACGCTCTTTCTCCCAAGTACTTTCTTGAAACTCCAGACTTGAGGATGCATTCAACTTTGCTTCGGATCCATCCGGCAACAAAACAATTTCCTGTTCACTAAATCCGGTTTGTATCGTGGTAACTCCATCCGAAAAGATATAAATCGTAGCAACTAGTAACGCAACTGCAGCAGCGACTCCGGCGATAAAAGAAGGCTGCATCCATACAACTTTCTGCCTCGGCTGAGGGCTATTTTGAATTGATTGGTTCAGTTTGGAAAACGCCGCATCTACATCATAAGGAACCGACTCGATCAAAGTACTGGCGTTCATCAAACGGACGAATTCCTTTCCATCCTCTGTTGCTTCAAAGGCACTTTTTTCTTCTGTGCTTAATTCGTTGTTAAGCCATTTCGAAAGAAATACTTCGTCTTTTTCCCAGTTCATCTACCAATACATCCTTCTTGTTTCACCACACCCTACCCTAAACCTATAATTTTTTACATATTATTCTGAGCTTAAGCAACGCCTTGTGCATTCGCTTCTCAATGGCCTTTACACTTACTCCCAGCTCTTCTGCAATGACTGCATACGTTTTGTTGTCCAGCCTATTCATGAGAAAAACTTCCCGTTGACCATCCGGTAGCTGATCAATGGCCGTCTTCAATTTTTCGCTCAATTCACTGTACTCCAGATAGAAATCTGGACCCACCTCCGCCTCGTCTTTGGACTGCAATCGCACGTACTTTTGATGTACTTTGTCTTTTTCCAGTTTCTTCAGCATTTTGTTTTGGGCCACCTTGTAGACATAGGCTTTCGCCAGGTCTTGCGTGACATTCTTGCAATTTTGCCAAAGGGTGTAAAAAGACTCCTGGACCGTATCTTCAGCTGAACCCACATGTCGAAATTTATATAGTAAAAAATTTCGCAGTAGCGGGGCAATGCTTCTGAACAATTCTTCAAAAACAGCTTGATTACAGACGTCCTCTTGCTTTTGTATCTCCATTTCACTCAATGAAATCGATGGGCGAATATACGATTTGAATCACTCATCTATCGAACTGAACGCAGGTCTGCTGAAGATTCATACAATCGAGAAGTATAAGTTGGGGGGTAGGGTAAGTTTTTTCTTGCGGGATTTACTTCAAAACCTGCCGGATGTACCGGCAAAACATGTAGATCATGAATGAAAGTAAAAGTTTCAAATTTTTCGCCATCCTTCTCATTGTAGTACCCATCTCGGTGATTTGCCTGAGAGTCATTGAAAATGGAGGATTTACGCAGTTGCGCGTGGAGTACACATATGTAGTGGACTATCTATTTGATTATCAATCAAATGATCGTTATCAAATCACAACATTTCTCCCTGTAAATGACCGGAGACAGGAAATCTTCTTAAAGCCTGCTCACTCGGGACAAGCTAGTATCATTTTTCTGGAAGAGGATAACAAACGCATCCAGTGGTCAGGTAATTCGGACAGTTCGCGTATCACCTATTCTTTTGAATTTACCGGAAGGGCTGTTTCCTATTCGATCGACCCTACCTTGCCATACGTTCCTACTGTCTCTTCTGAATTTACTGAAACACTTAAAGCAACCCAGTCCATCCAATCGGAACATCCAAAAGTTGCAGCCCTCGCGAATGAATTGAGTCAAGGAAAGGAATCCATTCTTGCCATAGTTCGGTCCTTTTACGACTATGTATATGCTATTCCATCTACCAGTACAAGTGAACTTACGGATGCCATCATGGCATTGGATCGAAATGAAGCCTCTTGTAACGGAAAGAGCAGATTGTTAGTCGCACTTTGCAGAAACAGCAAAATTCCAGCTCGAGTAGTGGGTGGGTTGATTCTGGAGGAAACCACCAAAAAAACGTCACATGCCTGGGTTGAAGTCTACATGGAGAATACCTGGGTGCCTTTCGACGCATTGAATGGCTACTTTGCGGCACTGCCGGCTCATTACCTTGAATTGTATCGAGGAGATCATTTTTTGATCACGCATTCCAAAGGAATGAGCTTTGACTACAACTATGCGATCACCAAAGAAAGGACGCATGATTATCCTGTAATGGCTGCATTGAATGTTTGGGAACTCATTGATGAAGCTGATATTCCCGCAGATATGTTACGAATGGTTTTACTGCTTCCGTTCGGAGCTTTTTTGGTGGCCATCTTTAAAAATGTCATTGGCCTAAAGACCTACGGCGTCTTTCTGCCTGTCTTGATCAGCCTTTCATTACTGCAAACAGGGATCGGTGCTGGCTTGGTACTGTTTACCGCCATCATTGGGATTGTCGCACTGGTCAATTTCCCTTTAGAAAAATGGGGCATCCAGTACAATGCAAAGGTCTCCGCTATGCTAATTGCTGTGGTGATTACCTCTTTGATCAGTGTGAAATTCCTGCACAGTACCGGATGGCTAAGCGCTTCGGCTCCGCTCTTTTTCCCAATCATCATTTTGACCATTGTGAGTGAACGTGTTGCACGGAAGATCGAGGAAGAAGGACTGCTTGATTCTATGAAGCTCTATGGCAGCACGCTCATCGTGACGGTGCTCATTTACTTCGTCCTCGCAAGCCAAACCATTCAACAGTTTGTGATGACGTTCCCCGAGATCATCATCTCGATTGCAGGGATCAACCTGCTTTTGGGCAAATGGATTGGCCTTCGGGTCCTGGAGTACTATCGATTTTACAACGTCTAAATCTTGATATCATGAATTGGTTAAACAAACTCGCAGAAATGCGCTCGAACATTATTGGCATGAATGAGCGAAATCTGGCCTTCATCTATCCCAACAATGCACGCAAGCATTATAAGTATGCAGACAACAAATACCTGTCGAAAGGCATTTTACATGAGCACCAGATTGCCTGCCCAAAAACCTATGCTGTTGTTAACTCGATTGGCAGCATAGAGCATGAATGGAAGTCGGCTTCGATCTGGGACGAGCTGGTCATCAAGCCTGCAAAAGGTGCTGGTGGCAAGGGGATCCTGATTCTCAAGAAAAAAGAGGGTGTTTGGGTGAGTCAGGGAAAGCCAATTTCAGATCAGGAGATCTACACACATATCGCCAACATCATTTTTGGTATTTACTCCTTTGGGGATGCAGATATCGCCTTGATCGAAGAATACGTCAGACCCCACACGTTCTTCCACAATATTTATCCGGAGGGAGTCCCTGATATTCGGATCATTCTGCTCAATCGCGTGCCACTGATGGGCATGCTGAGAATGCCAACCGCTGAATCCAACGGAAAGGCTAACCTTCACCAAGGTGGGTTGGGCATCGGCATTGACATGGAAACAGGGAAACTGAAGGAGGCCTATGATGGCAAAAACCACCACACGCATCATCCGGATACGGGACGGCAAATCACAGGACTTACACTCCCAGCATGGGAGGAGTTGGTTGTGATGTCTATTGAAGCCTCGCTTCATTTCCCCTTGAATTACCTGGGTGTGGACCTGGTCATCGATGCCAGAAAAGGACCCATGATCATGGAGCTCAATGTACGCCCCGGCCTCGCAATTCAGATCGCAAATAAAGAAGGCTTAAAGCAAGTCATTCTGCAGGCCAGAGAAAAACATCTTTTACAGTAAAAATTGAACAAATGAAAAAGTCAAAAACAATTTACGTTGTCACACTGCTACTCTTGATGGGTATTGCGTTGATTGACCACTTGCAACCCAGCAGAGATTCTGATCACGTCGTAGTCACGCAATCAGAAAATCCCGGAAGCTCCGCATTTCAATTCGCTTTTTTACCCTTTAACTAACGCACAGCATGAGATCAATCGCCATAATTATCGCCTATTTCTTTGTCCACTGCTTGGTTGCACAAGTAACCTCGTCACACAAATTGAAACTTGGCATCGGACACGAGTGGAATGCCTTCTTAAGTCCATCTACACAGCTCGAGAATGAAGAACTACTTTCCCGAAGTGAGCTTTGGGACAATGGAACCTTCCAAGCCCTTTCGGTTCATAATACCTTCAAACAGGAGGCCAGAAATCATCGCTTCAAGCTAAAAGCGGATGGAAGTTTGGGCATCTTTCAGACCGAACAAAATTCCAATCGGTATACGTTTAGACTTGGTGCCTCCTATCGTGTGAAGTACGCGCCAAGAAAGTACTTCGAGTTTGCTCCGGAACTCTTCCGGAAAAAGCGGGAAGGACTCAATGTAGACAATGCTGTGCTTGCAACTCCTTTCTCCTATTTGACCATTAGAATGCCCATAGGTCTGGATTTCTACCTCGGAAATAAGGCCTGGATAAAGGCCCAAACAGGATACCTGTACAAAGAATACGACAAGCCCGCAGGTGAGAAGCTTTTCTATCACGCCCCCTATTTCGAAACTACACTGAGCAAGAAATGGGACTCCGGATCGTTGACAAAAAAGCTTTCCCTAAAATCCCTTACGCAGTTTCGTGCGTACGAGACGTTGTCCTTGCTGGAAGACGAAGAAGATGAACCTAGATACCGAGCAGGTTCGCGGGATTGGACCTATCAATTCACCACACTCCTATTTGATATCTCCAAAGGGAAAAACAACAGCTTAGCCATTGGCTTTTACCATACTTCGAGGCTTGATCAAAACCAACGAAGTACGTATCATGAGTTGGGACCTGGGTTAAAAAGCCAAAATTCTGTTAACAAGTGGCACTTCAGCACGGGACTTCGTTACTCAGTCCGGCGCTATGTACGGCTAGCTCCAGGTGCAGACAATGATACTCCGCTCCGATATCAATATGTAAGAGCAACAGGAGAAATCATTTATGCATTTACCCAACAACGGATGATGTTTCTGAAAGGAAATCTGGTCCACCGAACTTCCAATAACCCCAATACGGAATCGCTGGCCTTCCGAGGTTACACAAATGGTCTCCTTGAAATGGGATTGAAGTGGAAGTGGTAGGGCCGATTTGCTAATTTATGAGCATTTCGTTTACCGCCCGGATGGCGGAGCGGGCTGCCGTATGAACACTGCTCCAATCATCCCCAGTGGTGTAGGCATCACCTGCGAAGTACAAGTTGTTATTTACTGACTCTCCAAGTGTTCGTACCCTTCGCCACTTTTCATGATTAACCACATAGGCCTCATTGGTAAAGGGTTCAGCATTCCAATTTTGGGACAAATGCTTTACATACGTCGCAGAAGCCTTTCCCTCAAAAATTTCATCAAGCTCAGCTAGCATGTAATCGATCACTTCGCTATCTATGAGCTCTACATAAGGTAAGGTACACGTACCCACTGCAAAGAGTCCCAAAATGTGCTGTGAGGTGTTTTGTCCGTTGGATGCATCATAGTACAGCCTTTGTCCTGCCGTTTCAGGTTGAATATTGAAATTCGCAATCAGGCCCGCAAAAAAGCCAAAACCAAGTAACTCTTCGGGTTGCATTGTAAGCTCGAAATTTACACTACTTAATGCTTAAGTCCGGTCGTCGTAAGGAATATTGCCCATTCAACGTTGGATTGATTCACGTTAAACTTATTCCATTTTCCAACCATCGTCGCATTGAACTCACACCCAAGCTTAATCAGAATAATTTTGATTTGAGTGAATTGAACTGCTTCTTTGAGTTACTAACCTGACCCATTATGCGATCCTTGTACCGATATCTGCCATTGCTCTTTGTTCTCTTCCTTGCCTGCGGCAAAAAAGAAGCGACAGACGAGCTCCAATCGTTCGTAAGTCCAACCAATTTATTTGTAGATCACATCAGTTCGTATACTTCGGGCGTCATTTCAAAGGCCAGTTCCATCAAAGTCAAACTGACGCGAGCGGTCGCAGATTCATTGATTGGCACCACCGTTGAGAATGCCTTTTCCTTCTCACCTAGTATTGATGGTGTGACCTCCTGGGAAGATGCTCGGACTCTCGTTTTCACACCCTCAGAAATCCTAGATAGTGATCAACTCTACAAAACCACCTTGGATTTGGGGAAAGTACTTCCCGATATCCAAAAAGATAAGCAGGAGTTCAAATTTGGCTTTCAGACCATACAGCAGAACTACGAATTGATTATTGGCTCCCTCCTCTTCTACGATGCATCAGACTTATCCAGGGTAAAAATCGAGGGCGAAGTCCAAACGGCTGACCAAGTTGGATTGGAAGAAGTAAAATCCATGGTCCAGGCTACGCAGTCTGGTAGTAACCTGAACATTACCTGGGAGATGGATACAGACAATCGCTTTCGCTACGTGATTGAAGATGTACAAAGAACGGAAGCGGAAGGACAAGTGGAAATTGAAGTTCAAGGTGGGCCCATCGGCGTTAAAAAAGAACTGGCAGAGGAAGTAAATGTACCTTCCATGTCTGACTATAAAGTGATCTCTGGCACCGTAATCAACGGGGCTGAGCAGTACATTTCCGTAATCTTCTCCGACCCTATAGACAGAAGACAAAACCTGGATGGATTGATTTCCATCTCGGGGGTCCGAAATAGACCTCGCCTGGTGACCAACCTCAATGAGATCAAAGTCTATCCAACGGAAGATGTTAATCAAGAAGTGACCCTCACCGTCAATTCGGCGATTAAAAATGCTGCCGGATTTCCACTGAAATCGGGATATGAAATCCAATTGGAATTCCGCCAGGTAAAACCGGAAGTACGATTATTGTCCTCCGAGAATCAGACCATTCTTCCCAACTCCAAAGGATTGACCCTCCCGTTCGAAGCTGTGGGACTAAGTGCGGTAGAAGTCACCGTAATCAAGATCTTTGAAGACAATGTCCTCCAATACCTCCAGGTGAATAATCTGGGGGACGACTATCAACTTCGGCGTGTGGGCCGACCTGTTCTTAAGAAGACCATTCGACTCAACACCAGCGGAGTGACCAACCTCAATAGCTGGAACAAGTACAACATCAACATTGAGGAGTTGCTGAAAGCCGAACCCGGATCCTTGTACAAAATCGAAATTGGCTTTAAGAAAAGACATTCACTGTATTTCTGTGGCAGCAATGAAGACAAAATCGCCTCACTCGATGAGGAAGATGTATGGGGAGCGGAAGAAGAATCTTCCTATTGGGATTCTTACGAATATGGATACAACTACGATTGGAGTCAACGAGACAATCCATGCAGTGACTCTTACTACGGTAGCCGAAGAAACGTCTCCAAAATACTCCTGGCTTCAGACCTGGGACTGATCGCCAAAAAAAGAGACAAAGGAAAAATCCATGTTTTTGCCACCAATCTGATCGATGCCACCCCTAATGGATCCGTGGAAATTGCTGTTTACGATTACCAACAGCAACTGATCGCAACGGGAAAAACAGACAATGCAGGCAAGGTGGTGATCGATATTCCGGAGGGGATTCCTTTTGCGATGATCGGCAAGAAGGACAACCAGGTGTCTTACCTTAAACTGGACGATGGCTCCGCACTTTCCCTGAGCA
>CAZQJU010000083.1:0-15956 GCA_964593185.1 uncultured Roseivirgaceae bacterium | reverse complement strand
CCACCAAACTTGAAAATTTGCATCGAAATCGTTTTAAATCGTCAAAAAAGTTATTTTCGCGGCTTAGATTTATTAACTTAAGTAATCCAAACCCTAAAAATTGATGAGCAAAAGTACGCTTGGCCTTCCTATCGGAACAACGTTGGATCGATTTATCAAACAAAAAGAAGATGAATTTTCTTTTGCCACTGGTGAGCTGTCCCAACTGTTAAGAGATATTGCCTTGGCTGGTAAGATCATCAACCGCGAAGTAAACAAGTCTGGATTGCTGGATATCACAGGAGGATTTGGCGAGAAAAATGTGCAGGGAGAGGATCAACAGAAGCTGGATGTCATTGCTGATATTCGATTCACGCGGGCGTTACGAAATGGAGGCATGACGTGTGCCATTGTCTCTGAGGAAAACAGTGAGATCATTCACCTCAACCCAAATTGCCGATATGTGGTGGCAATGGATCCTTTGGATGGGAGCTCCAACATTGACGTTAATGTATCTATCGGAACCATTTTTTCCATTTACAAGCGCATCTCACCTGTTGGTGGGCCGGTTCAGGAAGAAGATGTCCTTCAAAAAGGAACGGAACAGGTCGCCGCTGGATACATCCTGTACGGATCCTCCACCATGCTGGTGTATACAACGGGAAGAGGCGTTCATGGCTTTACCTTGGAGCCAAGTCTCGGCGAATTTGTCTTATCACACGACAACATGAAATGTCCATCTGATGGAAAGATTTATTCCATAAATGAGGGTAATTTTTACCAGTTTGATGAGTGGGTTCGGGAGTACATCGAAGATTGTAAGCAGAAAGCACTGTCAGCGAGATACATCGGATCATTAGTCGCTGATTTTCATCGGAACATGCTTAAGGGAGGTGTCTATCTCTACCCCAACACACAGAAAGACCCGAACGGTAAGCTTAGATTGCTCTACGAATGCAATGCGCTTGCTTTTATTGCCGAACAATCCGGAGGCATAGCAACCAATGGTCAGCAAAGGATCATGGAGATCCAACCTACCTCCTTCCATCAAAGGTCACCTCTTTATCTTGGATCCTCAAACATGGTTAAACATGCAACCAGCTTTATGAAGAAGGATACGTTGGTCGGGTAGCTGATTCTTTTCTTTGTCGAGATGACATGAGGCAGTCACAAACTCTTGCAACCGATCAAATGACATTTAAGAGCCCCCATAAACCCATAGATCCCCCAGTACAAAATCCTAGTGTTCTCCTTGAGAAGTCTTTTTATCTATGGTGTAATCTTTAACATCTGGCTCGACAACTACTATGAAAAAGCTATTGATCGTCTTTTTGCTCTCGTTAAGCACAGCTTTACAGGCCCAAAGGTCCAATGAAGAGGAAGCAGTGATGAATATTGTAAACCAAGTTTTTGAGGCCATGAGGACCAACGACAGTACCCTATTGAAGCAATGTTTTGTGGAAAAGCCTAACACGTTTACTGTTTATACAGATCGGAACGGTGAGTCAAAACTGGTTACTGACGATTTTCAGCGTTTTATCAATGCGATCGGTAAGCCCAAAACGCAGGTCTGGAATGAACCCATCTGGAACGAAAAGGTGGAAATTGATGGGGCACTCGCGTCCGTGTGGGTAGACTACGCCTTTTTTGTAGATGACCAATTCTCGCACTGTGGAGTAGACGCCTTTCATCTCGTGAAGAAGGAAGGAAATTGGCAAATCTTTCATTTGGTAGACACTCGCCGGAAGGAAGATTGCGAATTACCTGACGACCTGAAAAAGTGAGAGACAGGTATCGTCCACACTAAACTTTATCGGGTATCCATTCGAAGTCGTCGGACATCATTCCTTCGATGAGCACACTGCTAAGTTCTTCAGGCGGCACC
The DNA here is from genome assembly GCA_964593185.1 of uncultured Roseivirgaceae bacterium. Lineage (GTDB taxonomy): Bacteria > Bacteroidota > Bacteroidia > Cytophagales > Cyclobacteriaceae > Ekhidna. The sequence continues at coordinate 14,092 of CAZQJU010000083.1, read as the reverse complement.
GTAGTTCGTCTTTTTGCTAAATCTAGCCAGGCACCATCGACTTCAATCTTAGCCGATAGATCACCATCTTTCGTGTAGATGTTGTGTCGGAATGACCACTTTGAACCGTCCTTCCGTAGTTTAGATATGGTGAAGCCAACCTCAAATTCTTCATTCATCCGAATCTCTTTAAAAAAGCGCGTGTCTTCTCTAAAAAGAATTGGACCAACGCCCATTTTGATCAGCTTGTGGAATGGCATGCTGATGTCTTCAAAGTACATCAATCGGGCTTGGGCACAGTAATCATTGTATGCCGTATGACGCATATGCCCATTCGGATCAAGGTCCGCCCAACGAACTCTAAATCTGTACTTTACTTCACTCACTGCCTTAATTTTCTTCTTTTTCGGGTGCTTCTTTTGTCGATCCCTCTTCCTTCGCTTGCTGCAATACTTCAGGAGCCTGCTGCACAATTTGCGTGTACCAGCTTACCAATTTCTTGATGTCTGAAACGTATACTCTTCCTTCGTCATATTCCGGCAATACAAACTTCAAAAATGCCTTCAGTTCTTCAGGGCTACTGTTTTTATCCAAATCGGTATCCCCATCGAATTCTTCATGAATTTTCCTCATCACGTCCTCCAGGGGTGTAGCTCCCTCCGCATCCGTAGTGTAGATGGAAATCTCGGACAACACGCTGACTTTGTTGTGCATGGTGGCTACCATCTTCTTCTTGTGTTCATCCATTGATTCCAGGATCACCCCGGTCCTCGTAGGATTGATGATCTTGAATAAGGTTCCTTTTCCAGAAACTGCTGCTAAATCGCTAAATTCCATTTAACTATCCTTTTATGACGTAAAAGTATTCTATTGTGAGAGAGAGACATTAATCCTTTCAATAAAATCCAAAATCTCCTCCCCTCCTACTTTCGCAACCGAAGAGGTCACAAACGTTGGAGGTAGTTCTTCCCAGGTTTTTCGTAGATAGGCTTTGTAAGTACCGACATTCGACGTGACCACATTTTTTCCCAACTTATCGGATTTTGTAAAAACGATGCTAAAAGGGATTCCTTCTTCGCCAAGCCATTGAATGAACTCCACATCTATCTTTTGCGGTTCATGCCGTATATCAATCAGAACAAATACCGAAGCCAGGTTGGGACGCATCACCAGATAGTCCTCAATCATCGTTTTCCAGGCTGCCTTGTTCGTTTTACTAGTTTGCGCCCACCCATATCCTGGCAAATCCACTAAAAACCAAGCATCGTTTATCAGAAAATGATTGATTAATTGTGTCTTACCAGGCGTACTGGAAGTTTTCGCCAGCTTCCTCCTTTGGGTTAAATGATTGATCAAACTCGACTTGCCCACGTTGGATCTCCCAATAAAGGCATACTCGGGAATCATCTCATCCGGGCATTCATGCACGCTTGCACTACTCTTTACAAATTCGGCAGATTTAATCATATTCAGAATCTACTAACATTTAAACCGAATCGGGGTTATTCAACTAATATTGCGGCAAGATATGACAGTAGTACCTTATAAAGATAATTCTGAGGCCAAGAAGAAGCAGGTAGCAGATATGTTTGATAGCATCTCAGGAAAATATGATTTTCTGAATCATTTCCTTAGCCTTGGGATCGACATTCGATGGAGAAAGAAGGCAATCAAACTTTTACAGAATGACCAACCTAAGAAAATACTGGACATCGCCACAGGGACCGGCGACTTTGCAATAGAGTCGCTAAAACTTGAACCCGAACAGGTAATCGGTGTCGATATCTCGGAAGGGATGCTAAACGTTGGAAGAGAGAAAATGAAAAAGAAAGGACTGGACCATATCATTGATATGCAATCCGGAGATTCTGAAAACCTTCACTTTAGCGATAATAACTTTGACGCAATCATCGTTGCATTTGGTGTACGAAATTTCGAAAACCTGGAAAAGGGACTGTCAGAGATGAACAGGGTGCTGAAGCCTGGCGGCAAAGCTGTGATTCTAGAATTCTCTAAACCTTCCATTTTCCCTTTCAAACAACTATATAATTTTTATTTTAGCTGGATACTGCCCAAAATCGGTAAAATCGTATCAAAAGACTCCGCAGCGTACACGTACCTGCCGGAGTCGGTAAGAGAGTTTCCTTATGGAGACAGATTCTTGCAGATTTTGGGAAAGACAGGATTCAATAACACCCAATGCAAATCCCTAACACTAGGTATAAGCTCCATTTATGTTGGAGAAAAGTAGTCTTCGCACTACTACTTGCTGCGACCAGCTGGAGCACTGGCTTTGCACAAAATAACCCAACAGACAACCTGATTAATTACGACAAACAATGGATTCATTACGGATTCATGATGGGGATTCACTCGTCCAAGTACGTCATTAAGCATTCAGATGCATTTGTGAATTCTCCATCCCAGGATTCGGTTCACTCCATCGTCCCTGGGAATCTGGGCGGATTCAAGCTTATGTTCGTTATCGACATGAAGATCAACGACTACCTGTCATTTAGAATGCTTCCTGGTGCAAGTTTTTATGAATATGATCTAACATATCGTTTTACTAACCTCACATCCATTCGGGAATTGAAATCTCCCACCATGGTGGAGTTGCCCTTATTATTAAAATACAAATCTGTTAGACGGGGAAATATTGCGATGTATACCGTTTTTGGGATAAAACCTTCATTAGAGGCCTCAGGACGTGGAGATGAGCTGGACATCGAAGAAAACCTGAAAACCAAAAACTGGGATATCGCCATTGATGTAGGTGTCGGCTTGGATATTTTCTATCCTTACTTCAAGTTTTCTCCCGAAATACGGTATTCCTATGGTCTTAGAAACATGTTACAGAGTGAGGTCAATGCCTTTAGCGAGGGACTTAATCGCGTAACCACTCAAAACCTGGGAATCTTCCTATCCTTCGAAGGTGGGCCTGATAACTCAGGCAACAAAAAAGCAGGTAGGATCAAAAAAGCCCGGAAAAGAAAAATTAAAGATGATCGAGGATAAACCAATTGCATTGGTAACCGGTGCTACGAGTGGCATTGGGGAAGCCACGGCACGTTTGATTGCGAAAGACTACCAGTTAATTCTCTGTGGCCGACGACAAGAACGACTCGAAACATTAGCCAAGGAACTTGGTGGAGCTCAAACATTATCATTCGACGTCCGCAACCGAAGTGAGGTTTTTGAGGCCATCCAGTCACTTTCTGAAGAATGGAAGTCCATCGAGGTTCTAATCAACAATGCTGGGAATGCACACGGACTGGATTTTATTCAAGAAGGAGATCCGGATGATTGGGATGCGATGATGGATATCAATGTGAAGGGCCTACTTTATGTGAGCAAAGCAATTTTACCTGGTATGGTGGCCAGAAAGAAAGGGCATATTGTAAACATCAGCAGTATTGCCGGTCTGGAAGTTTACCCTAAAGGAAATGTTTACTGTGCCTCCAAACACGCAGTGGACGCCCTGACCAAAGGCATGCGCATGGACTTGAATGCACACGGAATCAAGGTGACCTCGATCGATCCTGGTCTCGTTGAGACAGAATTTAGCGAGGTGCGTTTTAAAGGTGACAAGGAAAGAGCAGCCTCGGTATATGCTAACTACCGGCCTCTCACGGCCAAGGACGTGGCAGAGACCGTTGAATTCGCTTTGAGCAGGCCACCGCACGTAATGATCGGTGATATCCTCATCCTGCCCACGGACCAGGCAAGCTCAACAATCGTGAATAAAAAGTCCTCTTAATCTTTAATAGCAGTATTGACCATTACATATTTGCTCCATGCAAAAAATACTAATCATTGGCGCTGGTAGGTCCAGTACATCCCTCATTGATTATTTGTTAAGGCACGCTTCTCAGGAAGGTTGGCACCTTACCCTTGCAGAGAAAAATCTTCAGTTGGCTCGAGAAAAGACCAAAGGCAGCTCGTATGCCGCTATCACTGACTTGGACGTAGGTGATGAATCGCAACTAGCAGAGGTCGTACGCGAAAATGACCTCATCATCTCCATGCTACCTGCATCGCTGCATTATCAGGTCGCCAAGGTATGCGCCGAGATCGGGCGCCATTTTCTGACTGCATCGTATCTGAAGGAAGATATCAAGGGGTTAGCGCCACAATTTGAGCAGACGGGTAAAACCGCGATCATGGAAATGGGCTTAGATCCGGGTATTGATCACATGAGTGCCATGAAGGTATTGGACGAGTTGAAAGACGCAAATCATGAGCTAACAGGCTTTGAGACCTTTACAGGTGGACTGGTAGCTGAAGAATCGGTTGGAGATAATCCCTGGAAGTATAAATTCACTTGGAACCCAAGAAATGTGGTGTTGGCCGGACAAGGTACCTGCAAATTCATTCAGGAGGGACGATACAAATACATCCCCTATCATAAGCTTTTCCGTAGAACGGAGATGATTTACGTACCGGGTCACGGCTACTTTGAAGGATATGCCAATCGGGATTCGCTTGCCTACCTCGATGTCTACAGTCTTCGTGGAATCCAAACGCTTTACCGAGGTACACTTAGACGCCCAGGCTATTGTGCCTCATGGAATGTATTTGTGCAATTGGGTGCTACAGACGATAGCTATGAGATGGAAAACGTAGCAGGAATGACCCACCGCCAATTCGTTAACTCATTCTTGTCCTATAACCCACACGATTCAATTGAATTGAAGCTAGCACATTACATCAACCAGCCGATGGATTCCGACATTATGTTTCGCATGCGCTGGCTAGGAATGTTCGAGGACCAGTTGGTTGGATTGGAAAGAGGTACTCCTGCTCAAATTCTCGAACACATCCTGAAAAAGAAGTGGACCTTGCAAAAAGAGGACAAGGATATGATTGTCATGTGGCACAAATTCAATTTTATTGACCAGGGAAAACAGCGTCAGATTGAATCCAGTATGGTTGCCGTTGGAGATGACGATCAAAATACCGCCATGGCGAAGACGGTTGGATTGCCGTTGGCCATTGCGGCCAAGTTGATCCTCAAGAAGGAACTTGATTTGCCAGGAATACACGTCCCAATATCAAAGGAAATTTACGAACCCGTTCTAAAGGAATTAGCCGAGCTAGGATTTGACTTTAATGAAAGGGAAACGGAAATAATTACTTAATCACGTGAGCCTTTACGACAGAGTCTATCTCAGCCATCACGAAATCAATTTGTGATAGATCATCTTCCCAGTGATTTTCAATGATTCGCTGCAGGTGACCTGCAATTCTAATCTCATCTTCCTTTTGCTGGCCTCTTGCAAAACGAATCGAATTCTGTAGATGATCCATCGCATGATCAATGGTCACCTTAGCCTCTTCATTCTTCCCTTCTTTGATGAACTGCTCAGAAATCCGTAAAGACGCGAAGGCAAGCGAGTTCATTGCATCAGCAAACGCTTCATACATCAGATCGTCATAAATATCTTCAGCTCGAATGTGTCTTTCAACGGCTTCCAAATCGTAGATTGCTAACTCTATCGCCGCGACACTGACACTATCGCCATCCTTCTCTAAGAGCTTCATCATGCTAATCGCCTCATCCAGATATTCGATTGCTGCGTCCCCCTTATCATCTTGAAAGCTTCGATCTGCAGTACCGACAAGCAAATCCGGTTCTGTCGCTAAATCTGAAAGGTTGGGGTTTTCCAACTTGCGGTCTCGCTGCACCTTGAAATAGAACATCAATGAGCCAAGCACTACAACCACAAATACCAAATAATAAAAGCCCTTTTTCATGTCTACTTATTCGTTTCTGTTCAACTGGATACTTCTCTTTTCCTAACCTTGCTTAGTACTGAACTACTAAAATAATCCATTCAGCTAGTTCCAGCTTCAAATCCCGCATCTGCTTTGAGGTTTGAAGCTTCCGCTGCCTCCACTGCAAGACGATCACAGCGTTCATTCTCCGGATGTCCCGCATGGCCTTTGACCCATTGGAACCTTACATCGTGCGGCTTAGCAGCTTTGAGGTAACGCTCCCACAGATCACGGTTCTTCTTTCCTTTAAAATCTTTGGTGACCCAACTCGCCAACCAACCTTTTGTGACGGCGTCAACCACATACTTGCTGTCTGATGTTACCAACACTTTCCAGCCTGGTTTTTTAATCGCTTCTAACCCTGCAATAACAGCGAGTAACTCCATTCGGTTATTGGTGGTCCGGCGAAAACCCGATGAAAGCTCCTTTTCCTTGTCCCCGTACTTGAGAATGGTCCCATAACCTCCGGGTCCAGGATTTCCTTTTGCTGCACCGTCCGTAAACATGTGAATCATAGGAACAAATGATTTTTAAAGATCTTGATAGAAATGGATAAGAGCACAATCCCAAATACCTTCCGTATCACATTAAACCCGGATTTTCCAAGTTTCTTCTCAAGCCATCCACTGGTCTTCAACACGAGGTACACAAAAAGGAGGTTTACGACAATCCCTGCCAAAATATTGGCTGTTGAGAATTCAACTCGAAGTGAAATTAGCGTTGTCATGGTCCCTGCTCCGGCAATCATCGGGAATGCGATCGGAACGATCGACGCACTTTGCGCCTCTTCCTGATCTGTCTTGAAGATTTGTAACCCTAGAATCATCTCCATGCCCAAGATGAACATTACGATGGCCCCTGCTATTGCAAATGAACTTACATCGATGCCAAAAAATTTCAAAATACTCTCTCCTACGAAAAGGAAAACAATCATTATGACTCCCGAGACAATGGTAGCTTTGCCCGACTGGATGTGTCCAAATTTTTTACGTAGGTCGATAATCACCGGCACACTTCCTAAAATATCAATCACCGAAAACAACACCAGCGACACGCTGATGATCTCTTTGAAACTGAACATGAGCATTTTTTGAATAGTAACACAAAACTAATGAGGTCTTGATGCGTAAATGGATAAAATTTCTTTCATTTTGCAGAATCAAAATGACCCGATATTTACATACACATCCAAGGTGCTGATTCTTGCATCAAAAAATCAAAATACATAATGGACATGAAGAATATTATTTGTTTTACGTTTTCATTTTTGCTTTCCGTTGGGCTGTTCGCTCAGGCAGGTTGGACCTGGCCAGAAAATGAAGAACTAAAGGCCCAAGCCGTCGAAAAACAGGCTTACTACAAGCTTTTGATTGCACAAAGTGAGCACGCAAATGCACTCAGTGAGCTCAACTGGCTCTACGAAAACAACCCAAACCTCCACCAATCCATCTACATCGAGGGAGTAAAATGCATTGAGGAGATCATGAAAGACGTGACGGATAAGGCGCGTATCAGTCAGCTGAAGGACTCTATCCTTTGGATGTTTGATCAGCGAATTGAATATTTTGACAACGACGCCAGTACGCTGGATAGAAAAGCTTATCAGGCGTTTCAACTTTTTTATAAAACACCTTCCAAGTATGCAGAACTGGCAGATTTGTATGCCCAGGCCTATGAGGCAAACGGCCCTGAAATCTCGGACTTTAACTTGAATTCCTATATGCTGCTGGCGAAATTGTATCACCAGCGAGATAAAGAAAACATGCCTGCAGAAAAAGTCTTGGACATTCATACACAGATTTCTGATGTTATCGCCATCAAGCAAAAGAATGGAGGTAACGCCGAGCGCTTAAAGAAGGAACAGGACAAGACTGATGCATGGCTGTCTTCCATTGAAGGGATTCTTACCTGTGAGTTTATAGAAGAAAAACTAGTACCTAAGTTCCGAGAAAACCCAGGCGATTTAGCAACAGCAAAGAAGATCTTTAAATACTCCGTGCAAGCTAAATGCACAGATCAGCCTTACTTCCTCGAAGCGAGTGAACCCGTTTTTAAAGAACAGCCCACCTTTACCCTTGCGAATGCCATTGGTAGCCGTTACCTATCCAACGGTGATCTAAGCAAAAGTCAGGAGTATTTTGAACAGGCAGCGGATTTAGCTGCCACCCCTGAAGACAAGTTCAGTGCGTACATGGGACAAGCTACAGTTAACAGCAAGAAAGGAAACAAGACTCGGGCCAGGTCATTAGCCTACGAGGCATTAAGCGCGAAGCCTGGTAGCAGCGAAGCCTATAACCTGATTGGTAACTTATATTTCACTAGTTTTGACGACTGCACTGGAGGGAAGAGTAAAGTGTTGGACCGAGGAGTGTTCCTTGCTGCCTACAATATGTATGCAAAAGCAGGAAATTCAGGTCAAATGAACGCTGCGAAAGAACAATTTCCTTCAAAGGAGGAGATTTTTACCGAAGCCTACGAGGCCGGACAGAATATCACAGTAGGTTGCTGGATCAATGAAACCGTGGCACTACAAACAAGAGACTAAAGCTTAACTAACCAACCTAAGCTGAAACCCTGGCTTTCGAGTCGGGGTTTTTTATTCATTAGCTTTATCAAAATGAAGCATGTGGTTTTCTTGTTGCTGTTCATTTTTTCGCTCAGCACGCGTGCACAACAGCACATTATCGTATTAGGAATCGCACAAGATGGAGGATTTCCACACATCGGCTGCCAGAATTATTGTCGCTTGGCGCATAATGACCCCTCCATCGCAAAATTTGTTGTATCACTTGCGTTAGTAGATGAAGCTTCAAAAAAGTGGTGGCTGTTTGAGGCAACGCCAGATATGCCCAGGCAGCTGCAGTATTTTCAGGAATTGACAGACAATCAGTACGAATACTTACCAGATGGCATCTTCATTACGCATGCGCACATGGGGCACTACACCGGACTTATGCATCTCGGACGTGAAGCCCTTGGGGCTAAAGCGATAAAAGTCTTTACACTTCCTAAAATGGGTGAATTTCTAGCATCCAATGGCCCTTGGAGCCAATTAGTTTCCTTGGAGAACATTGCGATCCATCCGTTGGACACCGTCAATTCTATCTCACTTTCCTCTGATATCAAAATCAGCACTTTTCAAGTACCACATCGAGATGAGTTTTCTGAGACAGCTGGTTTTCATATTGCCACAGAGACCAGTTCCTATCTCTTCATTCCGGACATAGATAAATGGGCCAATTGGGAAAGAGATATCGTGAAGCAGGTACAAAAGGTGGATCACGCGTTTTTAGATGCTACTTTCTATCAAGATGGAGAGCTCCCGAACCGATCCATGCACGAAGTTCCGCACCCATTTGTAGAAGAAACAATGGCACTCTTCCAGCATGAGTCGGCTAAGACCAAAAACAAGGTTGTCTTCATTCACCTCAACCATACCAATCCGCTCCTATTTGATAACTCCGCCAAAGCAGCGGTTGAATCCAGTGGATTTCGATTGGCCATACAGGGATCCCGATATCGATAGCCTATAAGCTTGAACAAGAAAAGATGGGAGTTTACAATGGATGGGGATCCGTATTTGATCGATTAGAAGACGTACTAAAAACCAAGTTGGACAAGTGCGAAAGGTAAAAACGCGCACTTAAGAGCTACTGGAGTGTTACTTGGCCAATTCGTTTCGCCAATCACCAAAAATCCAATTGCCTGGTGCTTTTTCGTCTTTCGCGAAGAAAAACTCCTCAAAAGCCTTGGTCAGTTCTTCATTGCTGATTTTTCCATCTCCATTCAAATCCAATGAATCAAAGGCCTTTTTTGCTTGTGCGGTATAAAGTCCGTAGGCTTTGAACATGTCTAAGTACTCTTGCTCATCGATATAGCCGTCGTCGTCCTGATCAAAAATGGAAAACAAATAACGCGATACATTGGAGATGTAGTCTTCTGATCTGGATAGAATTTGTCGTTCGAAAAATTTCAACCATTCTTCCCTCCGTATGACCGCAGTGTCCTTCTCCAAATCTTTAAGGACTTGCACGAAAATGCTATGTGCCTTAATTCCCAGATTGAGTCGTTCCGTTGAGTTTTGTGGCAAGTTTCGTATGTCGCAGATGGAATCACTCACCAACTCAAAATCGTCCTGCTCCAAAATTCCATTCCCATCGTGATCTAACACGTTGAAAAAATGAAGGACCTTCGTTTCTTGAATTTCAGTCATTGCGACAAATTGTTTGATGAGTGAAAGTTACTAAGCGATTTTAAGAACACCATCATGATTCGACAATTCTGCCTAATGCCCTTGCTGAATATGTTGAATTAGCTCACCAACGGCTACTTCATACCCCGCAAGCCCCATCCCTTCTATGGTACCCACGCATACATCTTTGACATAGCTTACCTGTCTAAATGGCTCTCGTTTTGCCAAATTCGAAATATGAACTTCCATCACTGGCGTCTCTATCCCGGCAATAGCATCCCGCAAGGCAATGCTCGTGTGGGTATAGGCCCCCGGATTGAACACAATCCCAGCATAACTAAAACCTACTTCATGAAGCTTGTCCAACAGTGCCCCTTCGTGATTTGATTGGAAATACACTAAATCGACGGAAGGGAATTTCTTCGTGAGCTGGGAGAAGTACTCCTCGAACGTTTGCGATCCATAAATCTCCGGTTCACGTTTTCCAAGAAGATTCAAATTCGGTCCATTTAGAATTAAAACTTTCAAGTTTCTGTGGTTTGTGGATCTTAAATCCGTTAATTAGCTCTTTAAAGTACAAACATACGAATTAACCAATCCACGCAATCAGCATGTGGGGAACCCTTTCCAACCAGTTTAAAAACTACCTAAAGCTCGAACGCTCGCTCGCCGATAATTCCATTGAAGCATATCTTTCGGATATCACTAAGTTGAGACAATTCTTTGAAATTAAACAACGAAATGTACAACCCACCAACGTAACGCAGCAGGACCTGGTGGACTTTTTGGAGTTTATCACAGAACTGGGAATGTCGGCCTATACACAGGCCAGGATGGTTTCGGGAATCAAAGCGTTCTTTAAATTCCTTGTGTACGAGGAAGTGATCGCAAAAGACCCATCGACGTTGATCGAAGCTCCCAAGTTGGGTCGAAAACTTCCGGATACGCTTGATTTACCCGAAATCGAATTGCTTTTTGAAGCGATTGATCGATCTAAACCTGAAGGGCAGAGAAATCGGGCAATGTTGGAGACCTTGTACAGTTCCGGCTTGCGGGTTTCTGAGCTTACCGAACTCAAGATTAGCAACATTCATGAGGATATTGGCTTCTTACGAATCATTGGAAAAGGAAGTAAAGAGCGACTGGTACCCATTGGGCAGTCTGCATTAAAGCAGATTCGAATCTTTCGAGATGAAATCCGGGTACACATCCCCATCCAAAAAGGATATGAAGATCATCTCTTTGTTACTAAACGTGGAAAGGCAATCAGTCGGGTAATGGTTTTTATGATCATCAAAGACCTGGCCAGCCAAATTGGGTTGAAAAAAAATATCAGTCCACACACGTTTCGGCATAGTTTTGCAACGCACCTGATCGAGGGTGGAGCAGATTTGCGTGCCGTGCAAGAAATGCTGGGTCATGAGTCCATTACGACGACTGAAATCTATACGCACCTTGATCGTGATTATTTAAAGCAAGTGATTACGCAATTTCATCCAAGAGCCTAATGTATCAACTCGTCAAACCTCTCCTCTTCCTCCTTACGCCTGAAAAAGCACACGCGGTGACGACAAAGTTGCTTCACATATCGCTCAAGCTTCCGTTTGTTGGTCGCATCATTCGGGCTCAATACCATTTCCAGCACGCTAAATTGGAGAGAGAGGTTTTTGGTCTTAAGTTCAAGAATCCCGTTGGTCTTGCCGCTGGTTTTGATAAAAATGCGGAGCTTATCGATGATTTTTCTAATCTAGGCTTTGGTTTCATCGAAATAGGAACGTTGACACCAAAAGCACAACCTGGGAATCCCCAACCTCGCCTATTCAGATTACCTGAAGACCAAGCACTCATTAATCGGATGGGATTCAACAACGAAGGGGTGGATGCAGCGCTAGAACGTCTAAAGAACAGAAAATCCAACCTTATTGTCGGAGGAAATATCGGCAAGAACAAGGTCACCCCGAATGAGGACGCAGTCTCTGATTATGTTACGTGCTTTCGCAAGCTCTACACACACGTAGATTACTTTGTGGTAAACGTGAGCAGCCCCAATACACCGGGCTTACGGGAACTTCAAGAAAAGAAACCGCTAACTGACTTACTTCAACGCTTACAGTTGGAGAACCAGCGTATGGATCGTGCGAAGCCTATCTTATTGAAGATCGCACCAGATCTTCACGACACCCAACTTGATGATATCATTGCGATTACGAAGGAGCTAGACTTAGATGGACTGATCTTGTCCAATACGACCATCGATCGTGAGCGACTAAAGACCGACGGACATAAAGTTGATGAAATCGGAGCGGGAGGACTAAGTGGGGCGCCCGTATTCGATAAATCAAATTACGTCTTAGAATATATCAGAAAAGGGTTGAAAGACGTTCCAATCATAGCCGTAGGAGGCATAATGACACCCGAAGATGCAATCGAAAAACTAAAACGAGGAGCTGATCTCATCCAGATTTACACAGGTTTGGTTTACCAAGGTCCTGGTTTAATCAAAAGCATTAATAAAGCAATCGTAAATCACCTTTGAACAAGGTTCAAAACTCCACTATTTTTGGAGTAGAATACACATGGCAAAAAATAGCTACAAGAAGAAATCCGAAAAGAAATCAAAAGCAGTAAAAATCAATTTTTTAGCTGATCGAAGATTCCATCTTTTTGTTGGTTTCTCCCTCTTACTAGGGTCGGTTTTTTTGCTTGTATCATTTATCTCCTACTTCCAACATGGTCAAGCAGACCAAAGTGTGGTGGAAGCGTACACCAGCACAGATCTCAAGGAATCGGGTCTAGAGGTAAAAAATGCATTTGGATTGATTGGGGCAATTGCTGCCCACTACTTCATTTTTCTTTGGTTTGGAATCGCGGCGCTGCTAATCCCTCCTTTTTTGTTCCTGTTAGCTTACCGCATCATTTGGTTTAGATCACTTATACCCATTACGCCAGCATTCAATTTTACGGTTTTTTACCTCATTTGGATCAGCATGGTGATGGGATACGTTCTACTATCCAAAGAGGAATCGACTTTTCTTGGATTTACCAGTGGTGGCATTGGGTACGAACTGGCCATAATCTCTCAAAGTCTCATGGGCTGGGGGACCATCCTCTTTCTTGCTTTCCTGTTCATTGTGTTCAACATGTTTTTCTTCAATATCACCCAGATCCCGGCATTGGATGGCGTTGGAAATCGGATATTGACCTTCTTCGACTCCATTCAATTGACCCTTCCGAAGAAAAAAGAGAAAGTTCCTGACATCTCCTCGGTCGTGGATCAAATTAAGCGGGAAGTCGAAGATGAGGAGGCCAACAAGGACGAATCCGAAACCTGGATCATCAAAAAGGTTGTCGATAATAAGCCAAAAGCGAAGAAAAAAGAAACGAACACCACCCCTGAGTTTACCATAGATTTACCTGAGTTCACGGAAGAAGCTACGCCAATTTCCAAAGAAGCAGAAGAAAAGATTTTTGCTCCCAAAGCTTCGCATGAACTGCCTCGCGAAGAAGCGGAGCAGCACAGCGTACCAGAACCTGAAGTACCACCGAAACCAGAAGAGCCTTTAGAAGATCTTTCTTTTGAAGTGGAACAAAAAGAATTTGAGGAAGAAGTAACCGAAGAAGCGGTGAATTACGATCCTACGCTGGATCTTCCGCGCTATAAGTTTCCAACCCCTTCCTTACTCATCGAATACCCGGATAAGGATGTACAAGTCTCTAAAGATGAGTTGGAAGCAAACAAAGATCGAATTATTGAGACCCTGGTCAATTTCAAAATCGGAATTGCTAGTATCAAAGCCACCATTGGGCCTACTGTTACGCTTTATGAGATTGTCCCGGAGGCGGGGGTTAAGATCTCCAAGATCAAGAACTTAGAAGACGACATTGCTTTGAGCCTTGCCGCTTTAGGCATTCGAATCATTGCTCCAATCCCGGGGAAAGGGACCATCGGAATTGAAGTACCGAATAAAAATCGGGAGATGGTGGATGCGCGTTCGGTTGTGACAACGAGTAAATTCATGGAAAGCAAGATGGAACTTCCGGTGGTACTCGGTAAAACCATTTCCAATGAAGTATTTGTGACTGACCTGGCCAAGATGCCGCACCAACTGATGGCAGGGGCTACGCGACAAGGAAAGTCTGTTG
>CAZQJU010000082.1:0-16030 GCA_964593185.1 uncultured Roseivirgaceae bacterium | reverse complement strand
GAAGCATTGACGAAGTAAGAATTTACAATCGGGTGTTGTCTAATACTGAAATTGATGCCTTATTTAATGATTAATAGAGCGGTAGGGATTAGTTTTTAAGAAAATCTCAGGCCTCTTTATAAGGAGGCCTTTTGTGTTATAAGTGGAAGAAAAAATAATCCATATTGGTTTCCCAAAAACGGGAACAACCTACCTTCAAAAGAATGTCTATCCCTACCTGGAGGGGATCAAATACTACGATTACAAGACCAGTGATTCCCTGTTCTATGATATCATCTTTCTGGATGATTTAGATTATGATGCGGATAAAAACAAAGAGACATTTGAAACTTATCTGTCGGGTAATGGTGTGCTTTTTTCTTTTGAATCATTAGCGGGTGCCCCTTTTATTTACAAAGGACTTAATAGGTCCTTAATCCCAGGTAGGCTAAAGGGTATCGGATTTAACAAAGTGATCATCACCTTACGGAATCAAGTGGACACGATTGATTCAATGTACAGACAGTATGTCGTTCAGGGGGGCGTGATGCGGTTTAGGGATTTCATCGATCTTGAGGAAAAGTGGTTATTATCGATCAGGCCCTTTAATCTTGGATATTTGCAATATGACAAGCTCATCAATCAATACTATGATGTATTTGGAAAGGAAAATGTGCTTGTCCTTTTGCAGGAAGATTTAAGGAGGAAGAAACAGACAGTAATTGCAAGTATGGAGTCATTTACAGGAGATACCAGTTTTCAGGAACCCAGAAGAGATCAGTCGAAGAACGAAAGTCTGTCCAACCTGTCTATCAAGCTACTGAGAATTTGCAATCACTTCATTTTTACCTCTCAGAAACCCAACAACCTACTTTCAAATAAGATCTCAACGTATTACGTCAGGAGGGTTTTTGCTGTAATTCTTGATCCGTATTTTCTTCGCTTCTTTTCTTCCAAAAAAGCGTTTATGAGTGAGCAGCAAAAAAAGTACTTAAAAGCATTTTACAAGCCAAGCAATGAAAGACTTCATGCCCTTACTGGGATTGCTTTTGAGCCAAATGAACAGCCCAATGCCAGTCCATTATGATACATGCAACGAAAGGAATACATTAATTTAGCAAGGTTTCTAACCTGTACAAAATGACCAAAAATCAGAAGGTTCTCGTTACTGGTGCAGATGGTTTCATCGGCAGTCATTTGGTGGAATGCTTGCTTGAAGAAGGGTATCAAGTAAAAGCGTTTTGCTACTACAACTCCTTTAATTCCTGGGGGTGGCTGGACACTTTGCTAAAGGATAAGCTGGCAAACGTGGAGATATTTATGGGAGATATCCGTGATCCGAATGGGGTTAGAGCTGCTGTAATGGGAGTGGATGTCATCTATCACCTTGCTGCGCTGATTGCAATTCCTTTCAGCTACCACTCTCCAGATTCCTACCTTGATACAAATATCAAAGGAACACTGAACGTGTTACAAGCTGCCAAAGACTATGCAATTGAGCGAGTTTTGGTTACTTCAACCTCTGAAGTATACGGTACAGCCCAATTTGTACCTATTACAGAGTTACATCCAAAGCAGCCACAATCTCCCTATTCCGCAACGAAGATTGGAGCCGACAGCATTGCAGATTCGTTTTATCGGAGTTTTGATTTACCGGTTTCAATTGTTAGACCCTTTAATACGTATGGTCCCAGACAATCTGCAAGGGCCATTATCCCAACGATTATATCTCAACTACTGTCGGGGCATACCAAAATAAAACTTGGAGACGTATCCCCAACTCGCGATCTATTATATGTCCAAGATACTGTCAGAGGCTTTCTTGCGGTAGCCCAATGTGACAAGTTGATTGGACATGAGGTGAATATTGCGACAGGTACCGAGATCTCCATTGGAGATTTGGCAGAAAGCATCATGCGTCAAATCAATTCCGATGCAAAAATCGTGTCTGACTCGGATCGAATTCGCCCTGCAAAGAGTGAAGTTTTTCGACTGCTGGGATCGAATGAAAAGTTGAAAGCGTATACAAATTGGACGCCTCACTTTACGCTTGATGAAGGACTTGCGGAGACAATCAAATGGTTCTCCGATAAAGAGAATTTAGCACATTATAAAGCTGATATTTATAATGTCTGAAATTGACGCTTTCATCGACCTAACTAGATCAATTTTCCAATCAAAGGACTTCATCGGATTGCATGAACCCAGGTTTAAGGGAAATGAGTCGAAATACATCCTGGAGACCATAAATTCCACATTTGTATCTTCTGTAGGAAAGTATGTTGATTCGTTTGAGGAGTCGCTAGCCACCTATACAGGAGTACCGAAGGCCGTCGCGGTGGTCAATGGAACAGCAGCGCTCCACGTTAGCTTAAATCTAGCGGGGGTAACTGCTGATACGGAGGTTATCACACAGGCACTGACTTTTGTTGCCACTGCAAATGCCATAAGTTATAACAATGCGGTTCCGGTCTTTTTAGATGTAGACAGCGATAGCATGGGGCTTTCTCCGTTGTCACTTACTCGTTTTTTGGAGACCTATGGCGACATAAGAGAGGAAGGAACCTTCAATAAAGCGTCTAATAAAAGGATTTCAGCAATTGTGCCAATGCACACATTGGGTTTTATTGGCAAAATAGATGAGATCGTTGCGATTGCTTCCAAATGGAACATCCCTGTTGTCGAAGATGCAGCGGAAGCTCTCGGAAGTCGTTTTGCTGGAAAGCATGCCGGAACATTTGGTCAAACGAGCGCATTGAGTTTTAATGGAAACAAACTGATTACCTCTGGTGGAGGCGGAGCGATCCTGTCAATGGATGAAAACTATGCTGAAAAGGCCAAGCATTTAACCACTACTGCTAAGCAGCCTCATTCCTGGGAGTATCGTCACGACGAGATTGGCTACAACTACCGTATGCCCAACCTAAATGCAGCACTGGCTCTAGCCCAGTTGGAACAAGTTCAAGAATTTATCGCGTCAAAAAAAACTGTTTTTTCAGCTTATGAGGAGGAGCTTTCAAGTACGTTCCAGTTGAAGAAACCTCCTCAGGATATGCAGTGGAATTACTGGTTATTTCCGCTCGAATTTGACAATCGAAAAGACCGCGATTTCTTTCTGGAGCAAACCAACAGAAATGGTGTGATGACCAGACCCATATGGCAACTTATGTTTCAGCTGCCAATGTATAAAGACTGCTATCGAGACGATCAGTCCAATGCGCTGATCTTGGCTGATACCATCGTAAACATTCCGAGCAGTGCAAGAGGATAGAAGCATATCAGTTTTGGGATATTCGGGTCATGCTTATGTTGTGATAGATACATTGGAATCCTTAGGGTATGTACTGCACGGCTATTTAGAAAAGATAGAAGTACAGGATAATCCTTTTAAGCTCTCCTATTTGGGGTTTGAGAATGAGCAAATCATACGTGAGTTGTCCAAGCAAACAAGTTTTGCCTTAGGAATCGGGGATAACTCGACACGGGTGAAGATTGCTAAGGGAGTTCTAAAGTTCGATGGTGAAATAGTTAAGGTCATACACCCGTCTGCAGTGATATCCCAAAGCAGCGGTTTGGGTATAGGTACCTTTGTGGCAGGGGGAGCAGTCATTAATGCGTTTGCTGAAGTTGGAGATTTCAGCATAGTGAATACCGGGGCAATTGTGGAGCATGAATGTCGGATTGGCGAAGCAGTACACGTTGCCCCAGGAGCAGTACTTTTAGGTAACGTTCAAGTGGGAGATAGGTCATTTCTTGGCGGTAGAAGTGTTGTCAAACAGGGCGTAAAAATTGGCTCTGATGTAATTGTGGGAGCAGGTGCTGTAGTTGTTAAAGACATCGTCCAACCTGGAACGTACGTAGGAAACCCGGCAAGAAAACTAGTGAAGTAAAATGGATTCAAAAATTGCAACACGCGTGATTTCTCCCACTACCACAATGGTAGAGGCAATGAAGTTGATGGACGAGCGGAGGGTCAAATTACTTATAGTATCTGATCAAGCTGCTTTTCTTGGCATTGTAACAATTGGTGATATTCAGCGTGCCATCATCAAGAAACTGGCATTTGAGACGGTGGTTAAAGACTTAATTAGGACAGATATACTGTTTGCCGGGGAGGAGGATGCGCAAGATGCTATTAAGCAGACGATGCTAAAGTATAGGCTGGAGTGCATGCCAGTAGTGAATGCTGAAGGTAACCTGGTAGATGTGGTACTATGGGAGGATCTTTTTAAGGGTGACCTGAACCTTTACAAGAAGCAGGTGAATATTCCGGTGGTTGTAATGGCGGGAGGAAAAGGAACCAGGTTAAAGCCTTTAACGAATGTCATTCCCAAACCTTTAGTTCCATTAGGTGAGAAGCCCATTCTTGAGAAGATAATTGACCGGTTCGTCCGTTTGGGATGTGATCAATTTCACCTCAGCGTAAACTACAAGGCTGATATGATCCGTTTTTACCTGGATCAGTTACAAGACAAGGAATATGTCATTGAGTATTACGAAGAGCCAAAGCCGCTAGGTACAGCAGGAAGCTTAGGATTAATGAAAGAAGTATTGAACTCCACATTCTTTGTGACCAACTGTGACATATTGATTGATCAAGACTACAGCGAGATCTATGACTATCACGTGAAACATAAAAATCAAATCACATTGGTAGCCTCTGTAAAGCATTTTGAAATTCCTTATGGCATTGTTGAGACTTCAGAAAATGGTCAATTGGAAGGACTGAAGGAGAAACCAACTCATACCTATCTTATCAATTCTGGTATGTATCTATTGGAGCCTGAAGTGCTGGATCAAATCCCTGAAAACGCAAACTACGATATTACGAGTTTGATAGAGGCAATAAAGAAGGGGGGAGGAAAGGTTGGGGTTTTTCCCGTGAGTGAAAAGTCATGGGTAGATATTGGCGAATGGCCTGAATATTCCAAAGCACTGCTGCGTAGCGGTAATAAATTCCTTTCATAGCAAGGTAAGTCTGCTAAAATGAAAGTACTTATCCTAAATGAATACAATGACAAGACACCCTTTATAAAGGAGCTTGCAGAAAATTTAGTTGATAGAGACTTCGAGATTTACATTCTGGACTTGAAGCAACATAGATTGGTTACCTACTCACAGAATGAACCAAAACCGTCGATCGAAAGCACTACCGGAAACATACTTATCAAGAAGCTGATTCGATTTAGAGCAATCAATATTCTGTTCAAACTAATCTACTACAATTGGATATATGAGTTGCCGGAATACACGCATGTTAGCTATCACTATGTCGGATCGATATATCTTTTCTTCCACGGTAAATTTTCCAGATCTGGTAAGATCAAAAGTTCAGCTGTGCTGTGGGGCTCTGATTTTTATCGGGCAAATGCCTTTGATACCGCACTAAAAAGAAGACTATACCAGAAAGTAGATTTCATCGGAATCGGCAATCCTATCATGAAGGAGCACTTTTTGAAACAAAACCCTGAGGTGGAGAGTAAAGTACGAAGAGTGGTGTTTGGAATTGATAAGCTAACGAAAATCCAGCAGCTACTATCTACTTGCAGTCGATCGGAACTGATGAAGAAATGGGATGTGCCCGAACGTAAAATAATTATTACAATTGGTTACAATGGTAGAAGGCTTCAGCAGCACCTTGAAGTACTAAGCAGTCTTGAAAAAGCGTTAGAAAAGCTGGAAGATACCGCTCACATACTTATTCCCTATGGTAATTTGGGCACTGACCAATACAAACGGGAACTGACCCATAAACTAGAAGAAATGAGTTTGGACTATACAATTATTGATTGGTTTAGTTCAGATCAAGAGGTGGCAGAATACCGAATTATCTCAGATGTGGCAATCAATGCGCAAACTACAGATGCCATGTCAGCCTCAATTCAGGAACATCTATATGCTGGTAGTGTCGTTCTGACGGGGAGCTGGTTGCCATATGATTATTTTCGAAACCTTGGATTGGTATTTAGTTCGTTCGAATGGAGTACAGTTTCGGAAAAATTCATTGCCATAGTCGAAAGCCTAAAGCGTCAAAAAGAGGCCGTACAAGGCAATAAAGAGATAATCTGGTCCCACTCGGCTTGGCCCGCCACCATCAAAGACTGGGTAAACCTATACAAGTAAAGGAAGTCGCTTCCCTTCAGAAAAGGTATGACTACTTAAACTTCAAAATCCCTAGTTTGATCATGATGTTTCGGTAGAGAAAGTAGAGTCCTGTTTTCTTTCCAAGAAGCATGATCTTCTTTTTAATTGAAGGGTTGATAGGAATATTCGTTAAATCATGTTGGGCGTTTTCAAGTATGTAATTGAAGATCTTGTGATCCTGTGCATCCCTGTACTTTCTTTTCGTCATGAGCATGGACTCAAACAATGCTCTTGAGTTGAAAATTGAGTAATAGTTGCTGACGAGAAGAAATTTGGTCTTTACAGTTAGCATCCAGTTGCTTGCTCGGTCTTCCCAAAAGAACATATCTAGCGTATGAAAGCCATGCTTGTCGAAGATCTCTTTGCTTTTGCTTAGCCAACGATCAAATTGCCTAATGGCGAACTCGGAATTTGGGTAGCCCGCCATTCTAGCTAGGTTTCGACCAGAAATACGAATGAGTTTTCCGAAGAAATTCTTGGTTACTCCGATAATACTTCCGTCGACCACAGTTACATTTCGATCTCCAAACTGCTTCAGCACGTGGATTGTAGAGGTGTCAAATTGGGTATTATGTAAGGTTAGACTTTCGTCAAACTCAGGTACCACTGGAGGTTTCGTTGTAGAGATATCGTATATATCGAGCTGAAAATTTAGTCTTTTCGCAATCATTCTTGAAATAACCAAATCGTTATGCGTGTCCGTCATCCAAGGAAACTTTATGGTGAAGAATTCGAGGTTCTTTATGTTGGCATCTAAGGCACAGGTCAAGATCACTCGACTATCAATTCCAGCAGTCACTGGTAGCGCTACTTTGCTCCGATTCGCAATGGATTTTAGGTAGCCAGTTAGAATTTTCTTAGTCTTCTCCGCACTTTCAGCCACTGATATTCTACTCAATTTTTGATTAGGGTAGAATCGCTTTTGACTTCTCTGTTCAAAATCAAGATAATGATTGCCAATCAAATGGTTGATGCCGATAAACTGCGTTTCGATCCCAATGTTGGTCTTTTTGTTTTTAAAGACTTGTGAATCAAAGTGTTTTCTGGCAATCAAATCTGTGACCTCTTCCAAAGGAACGATTCGTTCCATGAGCTTTGGTTGAGAAGCAACAAGGCTGACATCCTGATTATAGAATACCTCCATCTGGGAGCAAGCATCATTGGCAAGGAAAATTTGGCTCCCTTTTGTAAAAAGAAGGACATTCTCCCCACTTGTTTCAGAATACTCCTTTAACAACTCGTGCCAAGAGTCAATCGAGCCAAGGTGATCTGCAATTTGCTGATTGGAGTAGTCTGGATAACGATAATCGTAGCAGTTGCCCAAAAGAAGTAACCTATCATCACCTTGTTCCTTCCCTAGGGCTACGGACAGGTTTGCATGTGAATACAAGGTGTATTCGCCTATCTTTTTTGTATTCCAATGTTCAAAAAAAGGATTCTTGACTTCAGCTTTTGCAAATAAAAACTGTTTGTTATGGATCTCTACCATCTAAGACGTTCGTTTGACCACAACCGGATATAAGATTGCTCCAATAATGCTTACGTAGAGAAGTATTCCAAACACCATCATGATGGTATTACCTACTCTGTATATTCTTGGTTTGTACTCAAACTTGATCGTATGCTGCCCAGCAGGAACCTTCAGGGCTCTTAGCGTATAATTTGCACGCAATAATGAGGTCTCTTGGTCGTCAATCGTAGCTATCCAGCCTTTTGGATAATAGATTTCTGAAAAGACAACCAGACCTTCGCCGTCAGATGAGTATTGATAGCTGCTAACATTCAAATCTCGCTCCGTTAATTGGATGGAATGGTTAGTGGACGTCGGCTGGAAAGCAGCAGCTTCAGGAAAGTTGGTAACATCGATTACTGCGGTACTCTTTGTGTTTAGGGTACCGAGCGCAGCAAGTTCATCATTTGCGGTACTGACTTCCAGGATGTCATTGACGAACCAAGCGTTGCCATTTGCAGAGGGATTTTCGATGACTTGCTGTGGAGTTTCTCCAAACTTGAAAAACGTCGTATTTAGCATGTTTAGGGCGCCCAAGTCATCCGTTTGTGTAGAGCCGGACTGCAATCTTCCAATCAACTCCTGGATTTCGTTGGTAAGGCTATTCTCGATAAGATCCCTGTATCGTCCCAATTTTGCTCCGTGGTAACCTCCAATGGACTCATGGTAGTAGGAAGGAGTCGCGTCATTAAAAGGATTGAGGAGGTTCAGTACTCTTTGTCCTGAGTTGGATTTTCCTAAGATGAAATCGTCAGCGGCAGACTTAGAAAAGTCTACTTGTGCATTATCTACAAAGTTGTTGCTATTGAGATAGCGTTTGTCGATAAGTATCACTTCCACGAGAGTAAGTCCCACGATAAGAAGTAACCCCAATTGTTTGTTTAGCTTTTCCTTTAGCACTAAATAGATAATTCCAAGCGCGGCAAACACATAGAAAGCTGTCCTTAGCGCGTCTTTTCTCAACAAGCCCGCTCTATCTTCCCGAAGTGCATCAATGAACCATTGAGGTGTCTGCTGCGCAATCAAGGTTTCATCTACAGGTCCAGCATATCGACCTGCACCCGCAAATATGGCAATTAGGAGTGCGACTCCTCCCGTAGCTGCGGCTGCAATCAGTAGCGGCTTCAGGTTATTTTTCTTGACTTGCAAGAGTTCTTGGAGTCCTAGTGAGGCCAGGACCGAAATGCCAAAAATGGAAAGAATGATGGTAAAGGTGACAGATCTGAATTTATCGTATCCAGGGAAGTAGTTGAAAAGAAAATAATTGAAGGAGGAGAAGTTGTCTCCCCAGCTTAGAACGATCCCCAAAGCAGTCACAATGATTACCCATATTTTAAGTTTTCTGTCGAGAACCAGGATACCAAGCACTGCAAGGAAAACCGCAATTGCTCCGACGTAGTAGGGGGCGGAGATTCGTTGCTGTCCCCAGTAGGTAGGAACGGACCTTAAATAACTATTAACTTGAGATCTGGGTACCCCATTGGCACGAAGTGCTTCAGCAAGATTGGACTTTGAACTCAGCTCTTGCTGAGAAGCACCGCCAAAAATATTGGGTATAAAGAGGACCAAAGGCTCGGCAATACTGTTGCTGTATTCAAAAATGTAACCTCTTTCAAGGCCAGAAGCTTCTTTTACCAATTCACTTTTTCCACGAGTTGAATATTTCCCATAATCTACAATGTTCCAAAGCCTTCCAATGTTCGCCCCTACGGCCAGGACAACAGCAACAAGAAGGATTGGGATTTTTCTGGTAAAGAGCGTTCTATCTTTCTGCTTCAAGTTGTGAATCAGAAAAAAGACACCCATGATGACCAATGCCAGTGCCAGGTAATAGGTGATTTGAAGGTGGTTTACTTTGATCTCAAATGCGAGACCTAAAGCTGTTGCAATAAATCCCCACCTGTATTTACCGTTAAAAATCAAGTTAAAGCCAGCTACAACCAGCGGGAAGAAAGCGATCGCAGCAATTCTGCTCGTGTGTCCTGCGGTCATGCCGATAAGGAGATGCGAAGAATAACTGTAACAAAAGGCTCCAATGACGGCTACTAACGGATCCACCTTATAGGATTGGAGTAAAATGTAGAAACAAATGCAAGAAAGAAAAATTAGCGAGTATGGGCTACTAAAATTGATCAATCTAAACACTGAATCAAGTAGGTCTCCAGAATAAAGCGTACTCACCAGCGTTGCCGGCATTCCACTAAACATGGCATTGGTCCACAAAGGCTCTTCTCCTGTCCGATCTCTGTAATCCTCAATGGCTTTAGCCGAAGCCCTCCATTGTTGAATATCGTGCTTTTGCAGTGTTTTTCCTCCAAATAGGGCAGGATGAAATAGGATGACAAACGCGAGGAGAAAGATACCGACTGCAAGTCCGTGTTGTCGGTTTTGTTGTAAAAAGGATTTAATGTTCACTTCGAAAGCTTAATATTCAAGAATCGCTCAAAGGTAGAATGTATGAGTGTATTGATGTCTTTAGAAATGTTAAATCGGTAAATCAAAAACAAAAACACGATAGATGTTAGCGATGCTCTAAGGGCAATGTTCAAAATAGGGTGGAAGCTGGGTTGAAAGAACAATGCCAAAACGAAGATTACGGCACTGATAATGAATAACAAAATATGTGATTTGGTAAACGGAGTCATATTGAGGTGTTTCTTGACAAAGATGCCTTTCAATAGGATATGAAAGAGAATGGAAACCATGTAACTGAAGCCGGCTCCATTTATGCCCCATTTGGGAATGAGAAGAGCATTCAAAATGATGAGGATAATAGCGGCAAGTATCTGGAAGTAAAGGTTGTAGAGGTATTTGTGGGAATAGTTAATAATCTCTCCCGCAAAGCTTGAGATCATCAGCACTACCTTAGCCATGCATACGCAAATGACGACCCAAAAGCCTGTTTGGAACGAGGAGCCTTTTGGGATAAAATTGAAGAGGTCATTTAGATTTGTCGCAATGCCAATCGTAAAAAGAAGGCCTATTACAGACATGGTTATTGAGCTTCTTTTGTAGATGTCTTCGATTACCGTAAAGTTCTTTTCCGTAGAGGCTTTAGAGACCAGTGGCATCATCACTTTTGCCATGTTGCGTTTGGGCATCTCCACCACGACGCCAATGAAGAAACAGGTGGTAAAGATTCCGGTCATTTCAGAGCCAAGAATTGCGGTTATCTGGTCGTATGAAATATTGTTTATAACGGCAAAACTACTAGCCAATAACATCGAGTATCCACCAAAGCGAGCCAGATTGCGCCTCCATTTTGAGTCAATGGAAGTGAACCTAAATTCAAAGCGGAAACCATGCAGCAGGATAAGATTCAATAGGAGGAATACAAACGCTAAAAAGTACACAATCCCCAGCCCAACGACTGCCCACCTAAAATCCCACCAATTCATGGCATATCCAATAACTAGCAGCATGGAACCAAGTCTTAGATACACATCACGAATGAAAGACGGGAACACCACTTTTAAAATACTTCGGCTATAGCTGAAGAAAAGCTCAAACAAGCTATTGGAAATAATCACAATCCCGGTCACAAAAAGGTAGTCTACATAGGTAGGCGAAGTAGCAGCGTACCTTGCTGCTATGAGGTCTTGAAACAAGAAGCCAAGAAGTAGAATAAGGACATTCCCTATCACAGAGACCAAAAACAAGAAGGTAAACAAACGATGCTTGGTCTCTTCCGTGAAGGAAGGAAAGTACTTTATATAAGAGCTCCCTGATCCAAAGGAGGAAACAGGTGATACGATCATAGCATTTGCCGTGATGAGGGTAAAAAGGCCAATTTGCTCCAGTGTAAAGTATTCTGCACGGAAATACAGGGTATTAACATATCCGACTATCACGCCAGAGTATGCGATTAAGGTTCCCCAAAAGCTTTGCTTGATTACAACTCCCAATGTTATAAACTAAAAAAACCACAATTTAATGGACAACCCGATCACCATCACAAGCAAAATGAGCCTGATGAGTTTATCACTTTTGCCAACAGACCACCTGCTGCCCACCCAAGCACCAATGGAGTTCCCAAAAGCAAGGGTTAGCCCGTATTCCCAGCGAATCTTTCCTTCGAGGTAGAAGACAATGACTGCGGCAATCGTGTATGAAAAGGCCACAAATACCTTTATGCTGTTGGTCTTGGACATGTTAAACTGATGCACTGATGTCAGCGTTGCAATGATCAAAAAGCCAATTCCTGCTTGAATGAAACCCCCATAGATTCCTAGGAAAAAGAAAATCACCATGCTCAACCCAATTCGCTTGCCAGAAAGATTGGCCTCAGCGGCTTCTTTTAGGGAAGGTTTAAAAATCGTGATGCCCATTACGGTTAGCATGACGATGGCAAGAATCCGATTGAACAGCTGATCACTGATGTCTACAGCGATACGTGATCCAATGATGGCACCAATTATTGCAGGCAGAGCGACATAAAGCGCGAACGGAAAAACGTAAACACCCTTACTTCGAAAGCCCGCAACGGAAAATACATTCTGAATCAAAATTGCTACGCGGTTACTTCCGTTCGCTTCGGAGGAAGGTAGCCCCATAAAAATGAGGATCGGCACAACCACAAGGGAGCCACCCCCTGCGATGGTATTAACAAATCCTGCGAAGACACCAGCAAACACAAGTAAAAACCCTTCCAGAAGACTCATTAAAGTTTCAATTCGGTGAGTTTGCAATCTAGGACATCATTGCATACCGCAAGTAATTCCATTTGATTTTTGCCAAGTACGGGATGAGTTTCAAGCGGTGCCATTTCCACCAAAGGTAGTAAGGTAAATCTTCGGTCTGGGATCCCTGGATGGGGGAGGGATAGTTCTTTTGTGTCGACCACTTCATTTTGGTAATAAAGTATGTCAATATCGATGCATCTTTCCCCCCATTTCTCCTTGCGAACCCTCCCCAAAAGCGTTTCAACCTTCAGAATACATTCAAGTAATTCATCTGCCTTTTTGGAGGTTAGCACCTCTAGCACCACGTTCAAGAACCAGCGTTGATTCTTAGGTCCCCAAGGCTCTGTTTCATAAATGCTTGATTCATCAAGTATTTGGATACCAAAGCTAGACAGCAGTCTTGCGGCTTCCTGAAGGTACGTAAGCCGATTACCCATATTGCTTCCCATCAAGAGATAAATTCCGTTCATATATTTTTTGGGAACCTCATCTTACTTTTGCGAGTTTAAACACAAACAAAACGAAGACCTATACTTGATGGCTTTTTTACGGAATTTACTGGCAACCCTGGTGGGGTTGTTTATTTTTTCAATCATCGGATTTTTTCTTCTTATTGGCATCATTGGTGCAGCTTCATCAGAGGAGGCCCCAACAGTCAAAGACAACACCATTCTCTACCTTCCGATGAGTGGCATTTTGCAGGAAAAAGCTGTAGACGATCCATTTTTGGATGTGTTTGCAGATGCTCCCCCAAGACACAGCCTTTTAGATATTATACAAGCCATCAATGTCGCGAAAGAGGACGATCGGGTCAGAGGTATTTACCTGGAGCCAATGTACCTCGCTGGTGGTTATGGAGCGATTCAAGAGATTAGAGATGCACTAATTGATTTTAAGTCATCTGGAAAATTTGTGTATGCATATGGTGAGTATGTCAGTGAGTCGGACTACTACGTGGCCTCGGTTGCCGACAGCTTTTTCGTCAATCCAACGGGAGCTATTGAATTCAATGGTTTGAGTGCCAACATCACTTTTTACAAGGGTATGTTTGACAAACTCGATATCCGACCAGAGATATTCCGGGTAGGGGAGTTCAAGAGCTATGTTGAACCCTACATCAGGAAGGATATGAGTGACGAAAATAGGCTGCAGTACCAGGATTTGCTGGAAAGCATGTATGGAACTTACTTGACCAACGTTGCTGGTGCAATCGGGAAAAGCACCGATGAACTTAAGGCGATCTCTAGCCAAATGAAAGTGAGCTTACCGCAAGATGCTGTCGAATATGGCTTGATTACCAAAGTTGGCTACGAGGATGAGCTTAAGACCGTCATGAAAGAGAAAATAGGAGTTAACGAGAGTAAGAAATTGAAGATGATGTCTGTCAGTAAGTATGCGGAGGCTGTTCAGGCAGAAGCTGCATACTCAAGGAACAAAGTGGCCGTGATTGTTGCAGAGGGCGACTTGGTAATGGGAGGCGATGAAGGAATTGTGGGAGCACGGTTTGCAGAAGAGATCAGAAAAGCCCGCGAGAATGATCGGATTAAGGCGATTGTTTTGCGAGTTAGCTCGGGAGGAGGAAGCATGACTGCCTCAGACATGATTTGGCGAGAGTTGATGTTGACTAAGGGAAGAAAACCCATCATTGCCTCCATGTCCAGTGCGGCAGCTTCTGGAGGGTACTACATCGCCATGCCGGCTGATACCATCATAGCGCAGCCCAATACGATCACCGGATCCATCGGAATATTTGGTATGTGGTTCAATTTTGGTGACTTTTTGGAAAACAAAGTTGGCATCACCCATGACGTGGTAAAAACCGGGGAGTACTCGGACATCTATACCGTAACACGAACACTTAGCGATGCAGAAAGGGCCATCATCCAGCGGGGAGTAAACGAGGGATATGAAACCTTTACAAAGAAGGCTGCTGATGCAAGAGGGATGACACAGGAAAATCTAAAACGTATTGCCAGTGGACGTGTTTGGAGCGGAGATCAGGCGGTGAAAAATGGGTTGGTAGATAGGTTAGGCGGATTCAATGACGCTGTCGAGCTTGCGGTTAAAGCAGCAGAGATTGAAGATGATTACGCCCTGCTGTATTACCCCGAACAAAAACCTGTGATTGAGGAATTTTTTGATAAAATGAATGCGAAATTCCAGGTATCGTTGTTTGGGATGGAGTCAGACATGGTAACCAGTCACCTTAAAGAACTTCAGCAGCTCGAAGGACTACAGGCAAGACTACCAGGAAATTTAACCATTGAGTAAGAACGCTATTCAGTTTCGGTTGGCCAAGGTGACGGACCTTCAATTGTTGGTCGACATTGGCGATGAACTTTTTGACTACCCCGTTAAGGAAAGTCTGGCAAGCGAATTTTTACATGATCCCAGGCATTTGATGATGCTTGCCATTGAAGGCCCTAAGCCTATTGGAATGGCATCCGGTCTCGTCTACGTTCACCCCGATAAGGAGCCTTCACTGTTCATTGATGAGGTGGGTGTTGTTGACACCAAGCAAGGAGATGGGGTCGGGACGGAACTAGTGAAACAGTTGGTTGATGTGGCCTTTAAGAAGTACCGCTGCCTGGAGGCTTGGGTACTAACGGACAAGTCAAACGTTGGAGCTCAGAAGGCATACAAAAGGGCAGGAGGGGAAGAACATCAATCTGCTTTGATGATGTTCGAGTATGTAAAGAAAAAGCCCACCTGACTGATGGGCTAGTTATGTATCGGGTCCAAGCTATCTCCCACGGCCTCTGCGGCCATTGTTTCCGCTGCTCCTATCATCTGGGTTGTATTCATCCCGACTCCGTTCATTTCGATAGTCTTGATCTCGGTAGTATTCCCTATTGCTAGGGTTCTGATGTCCGTAGCTATATCGATAGCCATATCGGTAATTTTGACTTAATGACCGATAATAGCGTCTTCCCTTATTCCGTGTATGATAAACATAAGGACGGGGAGAATCAATCGCCAAACCTACTTTGTAGGTACGGGCAAAATCCACTGGTCTTATTCCAAAGGGTCTACGCACACTGGTTCTCCATCTGTTTCCGGAAAAGTAGATGAAGGTTCCATTCCACCGATCGAAATACACGTCAAATTCCGGAAAATACACATGTCTAACCTCCGCTCCTGCAAGATGATTTGGAACCCAGTAGGGCATATATGTTACGTGCCTATGCCCGTTGGTGTGTCCCTTGTGAGCGGTCGCTGTAAGAGGACCAAATGCCATGAAGGAAACCAACACCAATCCGAATAAAAGTCTACTTGTTTTCATAACATTTAAAATTTGGTTCATTAGTCAGGGTTCCAATGACTATGCCAAAAAGTGGATTTTGTGTAAAATTTTATTCTATTCATTAATCTTCATACAACTTTTCACGAAGCTTGATAAGCTTTTGTTTTCGAGGAATATGGCACACCTTTCGCTCAAAGTAGACCAAGATAAAGGCCAATGAATACGCACCAATGACCAAGATCCATTTCTCCAATGAAGCACCCTGAATGGACATTTTTACAATAGAAAAAACTCCGATAGGAAGCAAATAGTACTGGATCATGAGCGTAGCAATTCGGATCATCGAATTTGCATTGTTCATGGCGTGATCCAGTTCGCCCAACATCGACCGATCAAACGTACGTTCTTGCTTCAGTCGATTTTTTCTGAAGATCGCAAGAAACAGCACCGTGAGCAACATGATCACACTAA
>CAZQJU010000081.1:0-16166 GCA_964593185.1 uncultured Roseivirgaceae bacterium | reverse complement strand
TTAATTGACGTAATTCGAGCGTCTCACACAATACTTCAAATTGCTTTTGTGTCCCACAGGTCAGCATGACTTGTATTCCCTCCTGCGTGGTGAGGATATCACCATAAGGGGCAATGTTTGGATGTTTGCTTCCCTTTCGTTGTGGTAAAAGGCCCAAGTTGAGCCAGTTAGAAGCTTGATTGGCAAGGGAGGCTATGCTGGCATCAAAAAGGGATACATGCACCTCACTCCCCTTCTTTCCACCCGACTTCAGACGATTTAGCAACGCAATCAAAAGCCCTTCCTTTAATTGATGGGCTGCAAGTATATCAATTAACGCAACAGGCATTTTCGTTGGCGGTCCATCCTCGTCGCCATTCATGTAGACCCAGCCCGTCTCCGCCTGCATGGAAACATCAAAACCAGGTCGAGGGTCGTCTTTGCCGTACGCCGAGATGGACCCATAGATCACAGCAGGGTTTATTGCTTTTAGGGAAGCATAGTCCATTCCCAGCTTCTTGGCTGAATCAGACTTGAAATTAGCAATCACAATATCTGTGGTTTTCAGCCAGTTATGAACGCTATTTCGATCTTTCTCGTCGCTTAAATCAAGATGATAGGTTTCCTTATTCCAATTGACCGAATGGTAGTAAGCAGAGGTCGCAGAATCAGGGTTTTCAGCGCTGGTTTTCCAGCTTCTTGTGACATCCCCACCTGTCCTGTTGTTTTCCACTTTGATGACCTCAGCACCAAGTTCGGCAAAGAACATCCCCACGGCGGGTCCTGCAAGAACACTGGAGAGCTCCAAAACCTTAAGCCCTTGAAAAATGGTGTTGTGCTCGATTGTATTCACATGGGAAAATTAGGTGTTTTACTCTACAGCTCTTTAGATTTCCTTTTTCGTAAGCGATGTAGTGTCAAAAACTAAGCTAAACGCTAGCTTGAATACACTGCTACTGTTTAAATTTTCTTAAGAAAGTGTCTTAGATCAATAATCCATGAAGCAGTTAGCCATTTACCTAGTCTTGCTTTTGCTTGTCTCTGGCAACCTATTTGCACAGCAAAATACCGTTGTGGATTCTCTTAAGACGATGCTTACAGCGGACCTTACCGATGAGCAGAGAGTGGATATTTACAATGCAATTGCACATGAGTACCGAAATCAAGACTCAAGTCTTACGGCATCGTTTACCCAAGAAGCAATTCAGCTTTCAGACGAAATTGGCTACCCAGCTGGAAAGTCGGACGCTTACTATTGCATAGGTTGGGCAACGATGATCAAAGGTCATTATGCCATTTCGGAAAAACTCTTTCAGACAGCACTAGCAGTAGCACAAGAAGGATTATATAAAAAGGGTGAAGCCACAGCATTTAACGGCCTTGGGGTGATCTCATACTACCAGGGTGATTTTCCTAATGCATTGGACAGGAACAAGCAGTGCATATCAAGGACGTAGTAAATATTACCGAATCCATTGTTGTGGTGGCCGAACAGACCTCTGCAGGTACTGAGGAAGTTGCCTCTTCAGCAACGCAGCTGTCGGCTTGAATGGTAAGCTACATTCAAAGATCAAAAAACTTGACAGAAGTCTCGGAAAGACTTAAGAATCAAGTCCGTCAATTTAAATTGAATATCAAATAAGCGTAATTCCAAAATTCATTTCGTTCAAAACCAAGCTAAATGCTACGGATTTGGAGGAAGATTCCTTTTTGGCCTATCAAACCATCAAAGCCAGCATCTTACCAAAACGGATCAGTTCAGCAATAGAGGCATCGTCTTCAGCCTTATCAAAGCGATACAAAATGATCGCCTCGCCATTGCTCTCCATGTGAAAATTTGGATACTGCTCCACCTTACGAATAATACCCGGATGAAAAAAACTACGGATCGCACCTTCATCTGGACCTTTCAAAACAAACTTGTCTGAAAAGACAGGATATGATTCGAAATCAATATCTGCTCGATAAGCCAAATCTGTGACTTTGTCAAAGAAGCCTTCTCTTTCAAGCATGAAGACCGGTATGTTGGTAGCGGGCTTAACCAGAAGTGCTAACAATTGTGAGTCCGCCGATGGGGTATCAGGTGTTTGATCGTAAATGATCTCAGAATAGATTAGACGAACACCCTCATATTTTCCGGATACGATGTTCTGCGCATGGACGATCTTACTGTTAATACCAAAGTTAAATCCGACGAAGTTGTCGAAAGAGATGGTTTTGGCAGGCAAAAATTTCCATTCGTTTTGTGAAGCTATTTGCTTTAAATGTTGCTGATGTGATGTCAGCTGCTCTTGCAGGACCGGAAGTGCATCTTTCTTCACTTGTGTGGCCAAAGGATGGTCTGATACCGGTATCAAATGATCCGCATTGGAAAGGATCAATTCCTTCCCTTCTTTGTTCCACTCTTTTATCAATCCATTTAGATGCGTCCTGAAGGTGTGGTCAATAAGGTTGACATGCGTAAAATCGATCACCAGTCTTCCTTGCGCCCTTCGTCGCTCTATCTCTGATTTAAGCGAAATGTAATTGGAAAAAATAGCAGAATGCTGCAAAAAAATGACATCCGTATCCTGATCTCGTGCATAATCAAAGCGTGATTTGAACAAGAACTTTAAAGGAGCACCATAGTACAGATGAATTACCACCTGCATAAGAATCCCGGCCAGAACCCCAATGATCAAATCGGTAGCAAGTACTGTGATAAGTGTCGTCAAAAAGATCAGTAGCTGTTCCTTCCCAATCTGATACACATGCTTAAATTCAGATGGTGAGGCTAGTCGAAAACCCACATGAATCAACATTGCAGCTAAGGCGGCGAGCGGTATCTGCTCTATGATTGG
Organism: uncultured Roseivirgaceae bacterium; assembly: GCA_964593185.1. Classification (GTDB taxonomy): domain Bacteria; phylum Bacteroidota; class Bacteroidia; order Cytophagales; family Cyclobacteriaceae; genus Ekhidna. The sequence continues at coordinate 13,347 of CAZQJU010000081.1, read as the reverse complement.
CTTGCCAAGTAAGAGAAAAAGGAGCAAGAATCCACCGTGGAAGAAGTTTGCCCATTGCGTCTTCCCCCCATTTCCTATGTTGGCTGAACTTCGTACAATCTCTGAAATCATTGGCAAACCACCTAGCAGTCCAGAAAGGGCACTTCCCGCTCCCATGGCAGACACATCCCGATTGAGATTGGATTTTCGATGATGCGGGTCCAGCGTATCAACCGCCTGTGCACTCAATAAGGATTCCAGGCTGGCTACCAAGGAAATACTGAGTACGGCTACCCAAAATACACCCGTAAAGGTCATGCCAAAATCAGGAAACACAATCCCCTGTATTACTTTATCCGGCAAGTGAACAAGGTTGGTAGGACCTAATTCGTACACATTGCCAATGAGCTTATAGTTGTGCTCGTGAAACAGATCAAAAATATGCGAAAACGGAATCGAACAGATAATTACCCACATCGGCGCCGGAATGATCTTAATGGGCTTAAACTTGATGTGTGGATGAACGACTAAAATGAAGATGCTAATAAGCGCTATAAAAGCGATTTCCGGATTCATGTTCATGAACGCCTCGGGTATCTGGATGATCGCACCTAAGATACCATGCCCACGACCTGCCTCGGGAGTGTAGTCCAAAGCCACGAAAAGCTGCTTCACGATAATAATAACGCCAATGGCTGCCAGCATTCCGTGTACTGCCGCTGAAGGAAAAAAGTCCCCGAACTTCCCAACTTTCAGGAATCCTAAGATCATCTGAATGACACCTGCTACCAGAAATGCCGCCAAGGCATATTGATACCCTGCTAGTAAATCTCCCTGACCCAAAGACTCAACGGCGGCCAAATTCACAACAATTAGCCCTGCAGCAGGGCCACTAATCGTGACAAAAGAGCCCGTGACCCTGGACATGAAGAGTCCGCCTACAATGGCAGCTATCAACCCGGACATGGGTGGCACTCCTGAGGCTACAGCAATACCTAGACAAAGCGGTAAGGCGATCAATGAGACCATAAACCCAGAAACGAGGTCATCCTTCCAGTACTTTTTAAGACTGGAAAAACCGTTTTTATAGAGTTCGGAAGACATTGCTCAAAATTACCTCAGAAGGTCAGCCCGTGAAAGGAGTACTTAGTTAAACATTCACAACCGCCGTTCGGTGCTTCCGTAAAAGGATTGCAACCACAATGGTTTCATTTGAAAGAAGTGAGACCAACTATACCGACTCATTAACCCATAGATGGATAGAAAGTTAACCGATCATGAAAAAGAGGAATACCGAAAGCAATTCGGACCCCCTCAACAGCACAAAGCACCCAAAAATCCGAACAGCATTTATCCCTCAATCGCTAAGTGGTTGGTCATCTTACTTTTCTTGGCGCTGCCCCAGTTGCTGGATATTGATAACAGATACTTCACATCAGCAAACACCAGTGAGACTACTAACCAGTACATTTCAGATGAAGCAAGGTTGCAAGTGTATGCAGCTCGTACCTGGGGACCCAAAGGAATCTTTGCAGTGCATTCTTGGATCGCGATGAAAAGACCTGGAGATGAACCCTTTGAAGTGAGCCAGGTTATTGGATGGCGGCAACAAGCAAGTGGCAATGTCGTTTTTCGAGAAACGAATGTTCCGATCAACTCTTGGTGGGGAAAGGAAGCCACGTTGTTGCTAGACCTGCATGGAGAAGAAGCAACCGCTCTGGTCAATAAAGTTGATTCCGCCATTTCAAACTACCCCTGGCAATACGAATACCAATTGTATCCCGGTCCAAATAGCAATACTTTCGTCTCCTGGATTGGGTTACAAGTGCCCGAGCTTGGGCTGGATCTTCCCTCGACTGCGATCGGCAAAGATTGGAGACCATTCGAAAATGCATTGGGATCGTCTGCTAGCGGAACAGGTTTGCAAGCTTCCCTGTTCGGTATGCTCGGAACTAGTGTTGGGCTTGAAGAAGGATTGGAAGTCAACGTGTTAGGATTGAATTTTGAACTGGATGTCTTTGACCTCGCAATTGAAATCCCTCTTTTCGGGAGGTATGAAGTCGGCTACCTGATCTGCTTTCTACTTACCTGGGTATTGGTCAAAAGATGGGCTCGCCAAACCAAGTCAAGAGATATTTCCACGCCCTAGCTACGCATTTGTTTCCTGATCGGCCAACTTTGCCATTCAAAACAATAGCAGTTTAAGGAAAGTCTAACCGATACATCATCTATGAGATCTCAGCTGATTACACCCGAAGGAATGGAGCGACTTAAAAATGAGCTTAATCATTTGTGGCGGGTAGAACGTCCGGAGATTACCAATAAGGTTTCATGGGCTGCCAGCTTGGGAGATCGCTCTGAAAATGCAGATTATCATTACAACAAGAAGCGACTTCGTGAAATTGACAGACGATTACTTTACCTACGGAAGTGCATTGACAATTTTAAAGTCATCGAATATCACCCCCACATGGACGGTACGGTCAACTTTGGAGCGTGGGTGGAGATTGAGAATACGGATAGGAAACTGAAGAAGCGACTACGCCTCGTAGGGTACGAGGAATTGATTGGCAACAAAGACTATGTCTCCATGGACTCCCCTATGGCCAAAGCCCTGCTCGACAAAAAAGTAAATGATGAAGTGGTCGTAGAAACCAAAGTGGCGAAGTTCGTTTGGCGAATCCTCAGCATTGAATACGTTAAGAGCTAGTCCATCGGAAAACCTGCTTGCCTTTGCATCAGCACGTACTACCGGATTACCACCTTTTTGGTGGTTAATTTACGCTCATCCCTTAACCGCAACAGGTAGATTCCTGTTGGTAGCTGGGAAGTTTGTATCACATGATTAACAGCTGTACGATCTCCTCTATACCATTCAACACCCAACATATCCACTAGCTGAATGTTGACTGGCCTTACACTGGAGACATGCAGCAAATCAGATGTGGGGTTTGGATAGATTTGGATGTCCGTGTCTCCATCAACTACGCTAGTAGGTAGTTCCCGCAGTAAAAAAGTGTCCATCCACGCAGTTCGATTCTGAATCCATGCAAGCAATGCGCTAATCTCAGCAGGATAATCTTCAGGTACGGGTTCAGGCTCATACCAAATTTGTTCTCCTAGAAAGTTGTTCCATCGCTGAAAATTGCGTTGGATAGGCTGAGAAATGATTTCGACATGTTCCGAAATCCAGCTGTCAAGCGAAGCATCGGAAAGAAAGGTGGCACGGTAAGCCGACCATCGATTTTGTGCAATCCTGAAGAAGTTGGGATCTTCTACCAATCGACGCCACCACAATGGCATAGATTCCAAATCCTCACACCCATCTTGGTTTTGCAAGTAGGTCCATCCGGTATAATCATCGTTTGAGCAAACCAGCGAAACACCATACGTTTGGTCAAAGTCCCAAATGGGGCCTGCCTTGAGCTTGCCGCCGTCGCTATCTCGATCTTTATGCACAAATGAGCTCAGCTTGTACCCATCGGCATTTTTACTGAGCTCATTGATCAGAAAGAAATCCACAAAGGACTCGAGATCAAGGTAATGATCGTAGCGAAATCCCTTCTCATTGATGTATGTATCGGCAAACAATGCGGATTCCAAGTCACGCATCCAGTTCTGGATGTAGCTACGCTGTGGAGCGGTTATATTTTCCGCCCTGGGATAATACCACTGAAAAAACAAGTTTTGACCTCCCTGAGATGGAAAATCCGAACTGAATCCATCTGGGTCATCAAAAAGCCAATCTATCCGGAGTATGTACCCACCGGTCACTTCGTCTCCTATGTTGTCATCTGAAGTCAATCTGGCGATGGCTACTCGATCGTCATCGCGCTTGATGCGCTCTGTCAAAATGTAAAGTCCACGATATTCCCCATTGAGTATCAACTCCACATACCGCCATTTAGAGGCATAATTCCCCATTAAGGTGAATAAATCAAAACTTAGGGGTATTCGAAGGTGCGACTTATCAATGACCATGGCATGCAGTATCCAGTCTTCCTCCTTGCCCATGCCAAACAAATTAACAGAACTGTCTTGGTCGTCCTTGGTTCGTAATTCAATCGCATACGTCTTTTTCTGAAAGTCTTGTGTGGAATTTCCACGGGTCTCAATTCCAATATTACCCTCGTATGCTGAGTAGGTATCAGTTAGAAGATTTGTGTTTCCTGAATTGTTCGCTATGATTCCCATGAATCCTTGGATCTTGGGTTCATCCGGTATGGATTCTTCCGTGGTAATCACCACAATAGGCAACTTACTTTCCGTTAAGATCTGCGCATTGCTGAGATCGATCAATATCATCAGCATTAACATTCCAAGTAAACTTCTCTTTGGTATACTCATTGTATAAAATTTTATATTTCGGTACGTATACTTTCAAATACCCTAATAACGCATACACCCTACCCCTTGCCGCAATATTTCTTATCGATCAGTTTGGACAACACTTTGCACCTCACGAACTCAGTCTGTCAGCGTCGCCTTCAGTCAATCAACCAGTCGTAAATTCAAAAGAATTCACTAGATTAATATTCTAAATTAACTTACAAATGAGATCCATCCTTACACCCCTACTTGTGCTACTATGTTCAGCGAGCCTGCAGGCACAGGTGATGACACCAAAGCTTTTGTGGCAGTTGAAAAGAGTCTCGCCGGTCGGTTTAGCTGACGATGGCAAGTCAGTTGTTTTCAACGTCACTCAATACGATATCGAAGCCAATTCCAGATCTACCAAAACCTACCAAATTCCAATCTCCGGTGGAGATCCGTTGGCAGTTAGCAGCTATGAAAACATTGTGACTGATCCCTCCATTTCTTCCAACGGAAGCCATCAGCTGATGACCAAGGAAGTCAAACTACAGCCAGTTTTAGGTAGCGAACATTATCCCGAACTGACGCAATCCGATGTCTATATCTACGATAACCTAAATTATCGTCATTGGGATACCTGGGAAGACGGCGCTTTTAGTCACTTGTTTGTCAAAAATCTTAAAACAGGTACCGAAACGGATTTAAATGCGGGAGAACCTTATGATGTGCCGCAAATGCCTTTTGGTGGCTCCGAGGATTACACTTGGAATCACGACGGTTCAAGCATCTACTATGTATGCAAAAAGGAAGCTGGTACAGCCTACGCGCAAAGTACAAACACCGATATTTATCGATATGATGTAGCGAGCAAAGAAACCACCAACATCACCGAAGCTAACAAGGGGTACGACACGCATCCGGTGGTTTCCAAGAACGGGCTCGTAGCATGGTTACAAATGGATGAACCAGGGTATGAGTCTGATAAGAATGACATCATCCTTCTTCAAGATGGCGTCCCTGTGAACTTGACGGAACATTGGGACGGTACTGTCTTTTCTTTCCTTTTTTCAACCAATGAGAAGAAGATCTATTTCACAGCTCCTACAAAAGGAACGCGACAGCTCTTTGAATTAACTATCCCAAAGAAGGGAAAAGCCGAGATCGAACAAGTCACAAATGGTCAGTTTGATGTAAACGGATTGGTCGGAATAGCTGAAAATTTACTGGTCGTCACACGGACTGATATGAACCATGCATCGGAGATCTACACGGTAGATTTGAGAAATGGTACAATGACCCAACTGACCAAAGAAAACAATGCAACCTATGACAGACTATCACTAAGCAATGTGGAAAAGCGGATGGTTACCACAACCGACGGCAAAGACATGGTTACCTGGGTTATTTATCCTCCGGACTTTGATGCTTCCAAGCAATACCCTACCCTACTGTATTGCCAGGGAGGTCCGCAAGGTGCTTTGTCACAGTTTTATTCCTATCGATGGAACTTCCAATTGATGGCGGCCCAAGGATATATCGTGGTGGCTCCCAATCGCCGTGGAATGCCTGGCTATGGAGTGGAATGGAATGAACAAATCAGTGGTGATTGGGGAGGACAAAACATGCAGGACTACCTGGCGGCCATCGACGACGTAGCCAAAGAGTCTTATGTTGATACTGATCGGCTGGGATGCGTGGGTGCCAGCTATGGAGGCTACTCCGCCTTCTATCTTGCCGGAATTCATGAAGGTCGATTCAAATCCTTTATTGCGCACGATGGCGTTTTCAACCTGCAAAGCATGTATGGCACAACAGAGGAATTGTTCTTTGTGAACAAGGATTTTGGAGGAGCCTACTGGGATGAAAAAGCCAGAAAGTCGTATGAGCAGTTTAACCCGATCAACCATGTGACGAAATGGGATACCCCCATGCTAATCATTCAGGGAGGTAAGGATTATCGTGTGCCGATCGGACAGGGTTTAGAAGCATTTCAAGCGGCGCAGCTACAAGGCATCAAAAGCAAACTGCTGTACTTCCCGGAAGAGAACCACTGGGTTCTCAGTGCTCAAAACGGTATCATTTGGCAGCGAGAGTTCTACAAATGGCTAGATGAAACACTGAACTAACCCCCTGAAAATCAGCAGGGTTGATTTTTGACTTCGGGATGATTGAAAGAAGGGAATGCTAAAAAAATCATCCATACATCCGTAGCATTTCATTCAAATCTTCCAACGTATTTGCTTCTTCTGGCTTTTTGTCTTTTCTCCAGCGACTCATCCTTGGAAACCTCAAGGCAATGCCTGACTTGTGCCGACTTGATTCAGCAATACCTTCAAATGCAATTTCAAAGACTAACGTCGGCGTGACACTTCTCACCGGACCAAATTTCTCAATAATGTTGGCTTTCACAAAACGATCAACCTGTCTAAATTCTTCGTCTGTAAGTCCACTGTAAGCTTTTGTGAATGGAACCAATTGATCCTCGTTCCACACGGCAAAGGTGTAATCTGTATAAAGATTTGCCCTGCGACCATGCCCACGCATTGCGTAAATGAGCACCGCATCGATCACCAAGGGGTCCACCTTCCACTTCCACCAATCACCCCGCTTTCTTCCTACCTTATAGGTTGAATTCTTTCTTTTTAGCATCAAGCCTTCACTAAGGTGCGCTCGTGCATTTTCGCGAAGCTTTGTCAGCTCTTCCAGATCGGAAAATTGAAGCAGATCAGATAGCAGAAGATTGGGGTGACTTGCATCAGAAACTAGCTTTTCAAGCTTCGAACGCCTTTGCTCAAGTGGTTGTGAGCGAATATCAACCCTTTCAAACTCCATCAGGTCGTAAGCAAGCAGCTTCACGGGTATCTCTTGGAGTAATTTTTTACTAAGTGTCTTTCGGCCTATCCGCTTTTGCAGGTGATTGAAGGATAAAATTTGTCCGTTGGCAAAGCCGATAATTTCTCCATCTAGTGCTACACCATTAGGTAAGACTTCGTTTAAAAGTGCAAGCTCTGGGTATTTATCGGTGACAAGTTCTTCGCCACGTGTCCAAACAAACGTTTCGTCGTTGCGCTTGATCACCTGCCCTCGAATACCATCCCATTTCCGCTCAGCAAACCATTCATCTGGCTTAGCATTGAAATCGGCTTTCTCGTCAAGTTGATACGCAAGATAAAATGGGTACGGCCTGGAAATGTCCGCATTTTCATTATCGGCTAAAATCAACTCATGAAAAGTATGGTCATCTGGCGACCATTTGCCCATGATCCTGTGAGCCAACTCATTTTCGTTTTTACCCGTGAATTTGGCCAACGCCTTTACCATATTCTTTTGCGAAACCCCGACTCGAAAACTACCACCAATCAGCTTATTGAAAACAAAGACCTCGTCCCTATTGAGCTCTCGCCAGGCTTTTAGCACAAATGCTTTCTTCTCTTCTTCTGGCCGTTCTCCAACCATTATGATCGCCTGAATCCACTCCGTAAGACTTTTCAAAGGTGCATCTCCTACACTTTCATGAGGAAGTAGTAATGAAATGGTCTCGGCAAGATCACCCACAACATGGTAGGACTCTTCAAATAGCCACATTGGAATATCCGCAAGCTCTGCTACCCATTCCTTCATTCGGGTTGAATTGACTTTTCGCTTGGGTCTATTTCCCGACAAGAGGGCAATCGTCCATAGCTTATCTTCATCTGTTGCGTGCGTTAAGTAACGAACCAAAGCCGCAATGCGCTCATTGGTTTTGGTCGTTTGGTCAAGCTCTTGAAAAAGCAACGCAAAATCCTTCATTCCTAACTTTCTTCCGTGTTTAGCTCACCCTCAAAAACCGTTTTTTCTTCCAATGCCTCGTATCCCTTTTCGTTTAACCATTGGCTAAATACCCCGGTATATCCATGGGTACAAACAATGCGAGAAGCTTCCGTTGCTTTTATGGCATCATTTAGTCCTGCCCAATCGGCATGGTCCGAAAAAACGAAACCTCGATCTACGTTTTGTCTACGCTTAGATCCTCTCAGCATCATCCAACCGGACGCTGTTCCCACCGATATTGGTCCCAATTTTCTTGCCCAACTAGAGCCAATTGCTGAAGGAGGTGCAATAATCAATGAACGAGAGCGTGCTGTCTTCGGTATCGAGTCATCTAAGTAAGTAGCACTACTACGAAGATGATTCGATTTTCTGAAGACCTCATTCATCGCACTCACTGCACCATGGCAGTAGATAGGTCCAATAGCTTCATTGACAAGTGCCAGGATGCGCTGTGCTTTTCCCAGAGAATAGGCACTTAACAGGCTGGCTTTACCAAGCACTTGGTTTTCTTTCCACCATTCTTCAATAGCCGTTATCACCTGCTTTTCGTCTGGCCAATTGTAGACGGGAAGACCGAACGTGCATTCCGTAATGAACGTGTGGCACTTTACGGGCTCAAAGTCCTCCGCAATTGGGTCAGGAGTTGTTTTGTAGTCACCAGAAGCCACCCACACTTCTCCTTTATGTTCCACTCGGATCTGGGCGGACCCTAGTAGGTGCCCTGCCGGATGAAAACTAACCTTAACGCCATTTTTGATTAGTGTTTCATTATAGTCGACTCCTTTTATATTCACATTACCAAGTCGATGTTGAATAATAGGGAGTGAATCTCTATGGGTCAAGTAGGTTGTACTTCCGTAGCGTGAATGATCGGCATGACCATGTGTTATGAGCGCATTGTCAACCGGCTTCCATGGATCGATGAAAAAATTTCCTTGTTCACAATAAATACCTTTTGATGTAAAAGTCAATAGACCTGGCATCCCAATCTAACAGGTCACTACCAAAATAGGTTTTACCAGATCTACAGAAATTCGCAGTTGAATTTTAGGTAAACGAGGTACAACTTATCACCATACTACATATTTGCACTCTTTGAACCTAACCAAGCAACAACGAATGCAACAACCAAAATATCTCGGCATCATCTGCTGCCTTTTTCTCACCTTTGAGTTGGTTTCAAATGTTACGGCCGGGAAACTTATTGATATCGTCTCACAGCCGGTGTCCGTTACGGTACTTTATTTCCCGATTACGTACATCTTCTCCGACATCATCACAGAGGTCTACGGCTACGCTAAGGCACGCGCTGTGCTGTGGATCGTACTGGGTTGCGCTGCACTGGCTAGCCTGGTGTATAGTTTGGTAGTTGCCCTACCGCCTTCTCAGTTCTTTGAGAACGACGGAGCCTATAGCATCGTACTGGGACAAGTACCACAAGTAGTACTGGGGGCTTGGTTAGCCATTTTCGCCGGGGATATTGCGAACAATTTTGTGCTTGCAAAAATGAAGGTCCTTACCAAAGGCAAATACCTGTGGACCCGTGTCATTGGTTCTACCATTGCTGGGCAACTCGTAAACACCGCTGTTTTTTATGTGATTGCACTCACAGGTGTAATGCCGATGGACAAAATGTTCATGGCAGTTATGTTAGGGTGGGGTTTTAAGACAGGCGTGGAAATCGTGCTCAGCCCATTAACCGTTTGGGTAACGAACAAGCTAAAAGCAGCCGAGGGCATCGACTTCTACGATACCGACACAGATTTTTCGCCCTTCAAATTCAAGTTACCATTTTGAGTGTTACTTCACTTCTCCTTTGATAAGTAACTGTAAATCATACACTTCACCATTCTTAATTACAGTGCGAGTCTTCCGAGCATTCCGAATATCTTCCAAGGGGTTTTCATCAACGATGATCAGATCTGCTAGCTTGCCCGGCTCGATGGTTCCAAGGTCGGACTCCGCGTTGAGCACCTTCGCATTGTTGATGGTCGCTGTACGGAGTACTTCAATTGGAGAAAGCCCGGCGTCCTGATAGTTTTCTAACTCAATATGTAGACCTAGACCCTGTGGAATGATCGGTGAATCCGTACCTGCAACAACCAACCCACCCTTTCGATGCACATCGTAAACCATGCGAATGACATTTTGATACAGTTGATCATAGGTTTCCTGGTCTTCTTTGATCTGGTCCACAGAAGCACTTATGCTGGATAAGTACCGAAATTCACCCAGCTCTTGCAGCCTGGGATCTTCCATCAGGCTTGGCTCTCTCGCCATACAATATTGATATCCTAAGTAGATAGCTGTGGTAGGCGTAAACCACATCCCTGACTGGGCGAGCAGATCTGTTACATCGTCGTAGGCTTGCCTGGTTTCTGAAAGCTTAGCAGAAAAACCTCGACGACTTGTTCCTTTCACATGCTCCACTCCGTCAATATTGAAACCTACTGCGGGATATAGCTCATGTGAAGTTACGGGTATGCCAATTTTGTGAGCGCCCTCCACCACACGCTTTTGAAGGAGATCAGGTAAACGAACATAGGTTTTAATCAGATCATAATCTAGTGCCTCTGCCTTTGCCAACGCCTGATCAACTTGCCGTTCAGATGTGGTCGTGGTGCCACCATCGTAAAAAATACGACTACCATCAATGGGACTGCCGGTAAAGTAAATTCGTGCACCCAAAGCCTGGCCTGACTGAATTGCCTCACGTCTATTTAGGGCATCATACGGGTCTCCAGCTGGAATTCTTACCGTCGTGACCCCCCAGGAAAGCCACGTTCTACCAAGGCGCTCCCCATTGTAACTTCCTTCATGAACGTGTATGTCAATTAAACCCGGCATAACAAACGCATCCGAAGCATCCACCACCCGATCAGCTTTTCTACTTTCCTCGTGGGGCAAGATTTGCGTTATTCGATTGTTCTCGATTAGGATGTCAACATTCCTCCTGAGCGTATCACTTGCTGCATCAACAAGTCCTCCGGCGTGAATAAGTAGCGTTCCCTCCGGATGCCTGCGAGACCATTCCAATTCCATTGGCACCAGTGTTTTAGAACGGTCAGAGATATTCAACCGCTTGATCTGATCAGCAGTCGTGTACAGCAAAGTTTGGGAATCCCCACTCCATGAAGGAGCGTCCGACAATTCATCTGTCACTTCAATGGGATCTCCAGCTGCATTGCCTAGCTCATCCACTGGCAGCAGCCACAGACTCCCTTTGGAAGCAACCGCCATGTATTTCCCATCGGGAGACCATGCGGGACCATCTCCTGCCCTTACCCCAAAAGACCAATGCTCAGGTGCTTTTTGTGCTCTTACCGGACCTTCGTTGATATGGAAGAGCATCACCCGATTGACCCCCTCACGATACATCGTTGAGTAAGGAGACAATACAGAGATGGCTACAATTTCCCCATTTGGTGACCATGTAGGTGCCCCTAGACTGCTTGTAAGGCCTTTTCCCATTGGTTTACTCGTGCCTGTTGCTAAATCCAGAATGTTGAGTGTGCCGTACTTTGGTCCGAAGTTTTGCGTAAACGCAATTTTATCTCCATTCGGTGACCAGGCCATTCCGGAAATACTACTACCTGTAGCTGCTACCATCTCGGTTGATTGATCAGTCAAGTCCATCAACCAGATTCCAAATGATTCGTCCCGGTCCGAGCAGTACGCGACTTTTGTTCCATCCGGTGACCATATGGGATAAATCTGAACATAAGGATCATCTGTGAGCTGTTTTACCTTTCCCTCGGTTTGAATCCATATGTCCTGAAGCGCTACAAACAAGATCGACTTCCCATCCGGGGATATGGAGGGCGAGACGATGCCTTTGGCGACTTGCGGACTAACATCATCGAATTCTCTTTTCTTCTTTATGTACGAGCTTCGATCAAGCGATACTTGGACGGAGAAGGGAATTTTCTGTTTGGTTTCATCTAGCCCAAGCTGGTACATATTTCCAGCTGCAGTGTAGATAAGTGTGCTGTCGGAGCTCCATGCTGGACGAAAAGGAAAGACGTCCTCTCCTTCATCGGATAGTGTTTGAACTTCCTGGGTTTTTACTTCAAGGCGTTTCAATGAAGCCTCCAGTGCCTCGTGCTGATTAAATAAAATACTATGAGTGTCGGGTGACCAGGAAGCGCCACTAAGTTTGGATGTCGTAGTGTAAAGAGTGGTTTCTTGTCCGGTGGCAGTGTTTCGAGACATCAGCGCATACTCGCTTTCCTTCATTTCTGACATATAAACCATCGAAGTACCATCGGCAGACCAGGCAGGCCCATACTCATTCCCTTCGCCTGACGTAATAGGTGTCAGTTTTTCGGTGATCAGGTGTCGCGACCAAATATCGTACGTTCCATTGCGATCTGACGAAAAGAGCAGACTGCTTCCGTCTGGCGACCAATGCGGCTCCCGGTGGTCAAAATCACCCGAGGTAATCTTTTGTAAGTTAGATCCGTCCGAATTGACGGTATAGATATGCCAATTACCATCCCAATAGGCTTGGAAAGTGAGCTTTGTTCCATCGGGAGACCAGGATGGCTGCCTTGCATTCCCATAAGGATCCGTGATTGGAACGCTCTCCCCTCCTTCAACAGGCATCAGCCAAATTCGACCCAGCAGGTCAAATGCCAATGTATCGCCTTGCGGGTTGAGGGCCACGGCCATGTTCGTTCCTTCTTCCAGTGTTAGGGTCATCTCCGATTCTACGGCATTTCCCGTTTCGGGAGGTGAACTACAAAATTGCAGCCATAGACTGCCTAAAATGAGTATACGAAGTGATTTGTGCATGCGCAAGGACAGGTTAGTACCCTTAAAAATAGAGAAATGATGATAATTCCTGCAAGCAGAGACGAGGGTCGCAGTAGCATGCCTACCTATACTAAGGTTAAAATGACCAGAGACGCTTAAATCGTCGAGTCGAGCTGAATTACCTCCAGCACCTTATCGTGAAGGCACCTTCTACTGAACTCTGGTCACAACAGATGAAGATTGAGCTTCAGAGCCCAAACGATTAGGGTACATCAATGAATAACACTAAAGCGAATAAAATCAACAGCAGTACGCATTTGAGCAAAATTCTTAACAGCATAAAAGTGATGGTTCGTGGTGGTGTTATGATAGGTGGCTATCGTAACTGAGTACAAGCTTAGCTTCAAAAAGTCTTCGTTGGCCCCTGATGTCGTAGATCACATGCTCCGCGGTGTGGAAGGAAGTATTTTGGGTGTGAGGAAATCGGGG